>WRIB01000015.1 GCA_009782955.1 Treponema sp.
GCAATAAAAAACTTGTTAAGGTAATTGTCAGTCCGGAAATCTCGCAGCGAGTGAATTTTTAAGGAAAGAACATGGCTCCTGTGATCGAAATGAAAGGAATCTCGAAAAGTTTTTTTGGGATCAAAGTGCTTGATGCTGTGGATTTTAATTTAAACACAGGTGAAATCAGGGCGCTTTGCGGTGAAAACGGCGCCGGAAAATCAACCCTAATGAAGATTCTGTCTGCGGTTTACACACATGAACGCGGTGAAATCCTGATTGATAATCAGCCGCTCCCGAAAAATGCAACCCCAAAGACCATGCAGCACATGGGAGTTTCCTATATTCACCAGGAGCTGAATCTTGTTGAAAATATGACGGTGGCGCAGAATATTTTCCTGTCCAGGGAACCGAAAAACAAATTCGGTTTCCTGGATTACCCGCAGATGAACCGGCAGGCCGGAGCATTGCTGGAAGAGCTTGGAGAAAACATAGATCCTTCCGCTAAGGTTAGTTCCCTGAAAATTGCCCAGAAACAAATGGTCGAGATAGCCAAGGCCATTTCTTTTGAACTGAAAGTTCTTATAATGGATGAGCCAACCTCGGTATTAAGCATTAAAGAAACCGAAGTATTATTCAATCTTATCAGAACATTAAAAAAACGGAACATCGGCATTGTATATATCTCCCACCGGCTGCGGGAAATCAAGGAAATTGCCGATACCGTTACGGTACTGCGTGACGGAAAATTTATCGCTACCAAATCGGTAAGTGAAGTATCGGAAAAGGATATTGCAAGCCTTATGGTAGGGCGTGTTGTTTCCGAATCAGTTGCCGAAGATTTTACCGGTAACAGCGAAAATGTAATACTTGAAGTTCAGAATGTTTCGGCAGGTATTCTGCAAAATATTAATTTTAAAATAGCAAAGGGAGAAATTCTGGGATTCAGCGGACTTATCGGCGCCGGACGCAGCGAATTAATGGAGCTGGTATTCGGGCTTTCCAAAATGAAAACCGGCAGTATTAAGCTGGAAGGAAAGCACATAACCCCTAAAAGTGCAAAGGATGCCATTGTCATTGGCATGGGGTTTGCCACCGAAGACAGAAAATCTACAGGCCTTGTAGCAGGACGGAATATCCTGGAAAACAGCGATTATGTATACAAGGTAAAAAACCGTGCAATGCTGAGTTACCCGAATCAGATGCTGGAACGCTGCGGAAAGATGATTAAACGGCTTAATATCAAATGTATGGGGCCCGGACAGCTTGTAAAAAACCTGTCCGGCGGCAACCAACAAAAAGTTGTCCTTGCCAAATGGCTTTCCGTTAATCCCGGAATTCTGATCGCAGATGAGCCAACCCGCGGAATAGATGTCGGCGCCAGACAGGAAATATATTCAATACTGCGTGAACTGGCAAATGAAGGCAAAGCGATAATTGTTATTTCCTCGGATATTACTGAAGTCCTGTCGATATGCCACCGGGTTATCGTTATGCACGAAGGGATAATCCGCGGCGAACTGTCCGGAAAAGGCCGCACAGAACAAAACATCATGAATTATGCCGCTAATGTGGCTGTTTAAGGAGATATGATGGCTGAACAAAAAACCAAAAAAAACCTGCCATTCACCGGGATAAAATCGATACGTGCGTTGAAAAACCGGATTTGGAATGATTACAGCATTGTAGTGGTTGTATTGTTTATTGTAACGGTCTGTTCAATTATGGCGCCGCGCTTTCTTACACTTAATAATATTATGGCTATTTCCCGGAATATGTCGATTGTCGGCATGGTAGCGTTGGGTATGACTTTCGTAATAATCGCAGGTGGCATTGATCTGTCTGGCGGTCATATTGTGGTTACCAGCGGCGCCATCCTTATTATGCTGGAAAGAAATCCTGCGATTCCCATTCCGGCGGCGATTATGGTCTGCATTGCAGTTGCGCTGGTAATTGGTATGTTAAGCGGTACTATCATTACAAAGGCCAATCTTCCGCCGTTTATTGTAACCCTTGCCGTCGGCATTTTCTTCCGTTCTGTTACCATGCATATATGCAGGGGAGCCACCATTCAGGGCCGGAATATTCCCGAGTTTACAACCATTGGTATCGGTTCAATCGGTTTTGTCCCCATACCCTTAATAATCTTTTTATCGTTCGCTGTTATATTAAGCCTGGTTCTGAAATATTCAAAATTCGGTTCGTATGTATATGCTGTCGGCGGCAACGAAAATGCAGCGAGGTATTCGGGTATCAATGTTCATCTTGTAAAGATTTGTACCTATGTTCTTCTGGGATTATGTATCGGCATTGCAGCTACCCTTGACTTTAGCCGTATGGCCGCTGTCTCCGCTTCCCAGTCGGCGCTGCAGTACGAGTTCGACGCCATTACCGCCGTGGTAATCGGAGGAACATCTCTTAGCGGCGGAAGGGGACGTATTCTGGGGACTGTTATGGGAGTATTCATCCTTGGCATTGTCAGCAACATAATGGTAATGATGGCTATTTCCCCTTTCTTAAGCGGCGCCGTGAAAGGCACTATTATTTTAATTGCGGTACTGCTGCAAAAGCAGGACAAATAACCGCTGAAAGAGCAGACATTGCGCAGTAAGTCTTACTGTGTTTGTCAAACGAAACTTTGTTTCGTATAGATTACAACGATTTTAAGGAGAGGAAAAAATGAAAAAATTGCTTTTGTGGGCATGTATTGTTTTAGTATGCTTTTCATTCTTTGCATGTTCGGGCCAGGGTACGAGTTCGGGAGCTGCTGCGTCAGACGGTGTAGCAAAACAACGTATTGCTGTTTCATTGCCGCCGGCAAACAATTCATGGCAGGCAAAAATACGACAGGTTATCGATCAGGCTGTGTTGCTGCATCCCGATTTTGAATGGACCATCAAGAATGCAGTAGATGATGATGATCAGCTGAACCAGCTCAATATTTTCCTGAACGACAATTATGATGCAATGATCATTCTTCCGGGCAATGGTACGCTTTTAACTCCCATTTGCGAAAGGATCTACGATTCAGGATGCAAAACAGTTATTCTTGACCGCGCCATTGAAAGCAGCAAATATACCGCTCTGGTAATGGGCGACAACTATGGCTGTGGCGTAGCTGCGGCCCGCTTGTTGGGTAAGCTGCTTAATGGTCAGGGGGATATTGTAGCTCTTCATTCCTATACCGGTATTCCTATTGATGTGCAGCGTTTTGACGGCTTTAAAGACACCCTGACAAAAGAATTCCCCGGTATCAGGATTCTTGTCGAAGGCGACGGTGAATTTAACCGGGAAGCGGGACTTAGGGCCATGACAAACATACTCCCCGGCTATCCGCACATTGACGCCGTATATACCCAGGACGATGAAGCTGCCCTTGGAGCGTTAACCGCCATTAATAACGCCAGACGTGACGACATTAAATACATCACCGGTATGGGCGGTGCAAAGGAAGCCTATGAAAGGTTTATTGCAAAAGATCCGATTTATGTCGCTTCCATGTCCTACTTCCCCGGCCAGGGAGCGGACGGTGTTGAAATGGCAGTACGTATCCTGAAAGGCGGAACTTTCCCCAAAGATACCGTTTTGGGTTCGGTTGTTGTTGACTCAACCAACGTACACCAGTTTATGAACGATGCCTATTAATTTCTGATGTATTCAGGGAGGGGGGATTAATTCCCCCCTTTTTTATCTTCAGCATTATGGGGAGAGAACGATGACATCATACGAAGCTGCACGGCTGATTGACATAAGCGCCGTGCGTACCCCGCATACACTTTCCGATATTGAAGAGATTGTTAAAATCGCCAAACAATACCGTTTTATCAATGTACATTCCCTTCCCTGCTGGACATCCGCAGTACGGGATTTGCTTGCCGGCGAAGATGATATTTATGCCGGCGCTCCGGTAGGTTTTCCGGGAGGAGCTCATGTTACAAAAGTCAAAATGCTGGAAGCGGAACAATTAATACAAGATGGCGTACAGGAAATGGATATTGTAATGAATGTAGGCCGTTTTAAAAACAGGGAATATAAATTTGTAATCGACGAAATCAAACAGATACTTGGAATTACACCAAAAGACGTGCGTACAAAAGTAATTATAGAAATAAACGCCCTGAACGATGCAGAGGTGGATAAGGCCTGCGAAATTATTCCTGATACCGGCGCAGAATTTTTAAAAACCGGTACAGGCTGGATTTCCGGTCCGGTAAATGTTCCCCTTGTAAAGCGCATTAAAGATTTAACCAGAGATAAAATAAAAGTTAAGGCCGCAGGAGGGATTCGGACAAAAAATGAATTTGAAGAACTCTTTAATTACGGCGTTGAGCGTTTCGGTATAAATCTGAAAACGGCTCTTGAAATTGTTTCATCTTACTCAACAAAGGAATAAAAATGAAATACGTAATTGCTTATGACATGGGTACGGGAGGTCTTAAATCTTCGATATTTGACGAAAACGGTGTATCCGTTACCAGCAGTTTTAAACAGTGTGAAACCTACTACCCTGCCCAGGATTTCCGGGAACAAAAACCGGAAGAATGGTGGGATACTTTTGTTGCAGGAACCAAGGAACTTTTGTCAAAAACAACAATAAACACAAAAGACATTGTTGCTGCTGCCTGTTCGGGGCACAGTCTGGGCATAGTTCCCATGAGCAAGGACGGGCAATTACTGGCAGACTTTGTTCCCATTTGGTCTGATGCACGGGCATCTAAACAGGCAAATGAAGTTTTTTCCCGGCTGGACGAAAAAGACTGGTATCTTAAAACAGGAAACGGTTTTCCGGCTTCTCTTTATTCTGCATTTAAAATTCTTTGGTATAAAGAAAACAAGCCGGAAATCTATAATGCCGCAGATAAATTTATTGGAACAAAGGATTTTTTAAACTACCGTTTAACAGGTGTTATCGGAACCGATTATTCCTATGCATCAGGCAGCGGTGTCTACGATCTTATTAAGTGTGAATACGATCAGGACCTTATAAAAAAAATCGGCCTTAATCCCGGAATCTATCCTGAACTTTACGAATCAAGCGATGTTATAGGCACAATAAAAAGTGATGTAGCACGGGAACTTGGATTACCGGAAAACCTTCTTATAGCGGCGGGAGGAGTGGATAATTCCTGCATGGCTGCAGGGGCAGGCTGTGTGGAAGATGGTACGGCTTATACATCATTGGGAACATCTTCCTGGATTGCCGTTACTTCGAACAAACCGGTACTGAACTATGAAACCAAACCTTATGTGTTTGGCCATCTTATTAAAGGGATGTATACTTCGGCGTTGTCAATTTTTTCCGGGGGAAATACCTACAGGTGGGTCAGAGAAACATTTTGCCGTGATTTTGTCGAAAAAGAAAAAGCCGGCGGAGAAGATGCATATAAAATCATGGATGCATTGGCTGCACAATCAACCGTCGGCGCAAATGGTCTTTTCTTTGTGCCGACTCTGGCGGGGGGGGCTTCGATGGATAAATCGCCCAATGCCCGCGGTTCCATTACAGGACTCGATCTGGGACATACCCGTTCCGATATTATTCGCGCAACTCTGGAAGGTGTTTGTCTGGGACTGCGGGTTGCTTTGGACGAACTGCGGTCAAACGTAAAACTTCAGGATCAGATGCTTATTGTCGGCGGCGGTTCAAAAAGCCCCTATTGGCGGCAGCTTTTTGCGGATATTTACGGCATGCAGATCACCGAATCTATTGTAGGAGAAAATGCGGGATCTCTGGGTGCAATGGCATGCGCTGCAATAGGCGCAGGAATATGGAAAGATTTTAAGCCGCTTGTCGGCCTGAACAAACCGATTAATACCCTCTATCCAAACGAAGAAAACAAAACAATATACAACGGAAGGATATACAAAAAATTCTGCAAACTTAACTCATACATGAGCGAATTTGCCGAATACAACCCATAAGGGAGTTTGTTTAAATTTTTTTATTTTAAAACAGGAGAAACCTATGCTTGAATTTGACCGGAACAAGACTGCTTTGGTGATTGTGGATATGCAGAATGATTTTGTACGCGAAGGCGCGGCGATGGAAGTACCGGATGCGCGCAAGACGATTCGTCCCATACAATCGTTAATTAAAATGGCCCGGCAAAACGAAATGCCCGTTATTTATTCAAAGTTTGTGGCCGGACCTAAACAAACCTTCCTGTGGGAATGGAGTCCGCAAATACCAGATAACAACTGCTGCATACGCGGCTTTAAGCGCACATATAAAGATGTAACCGGCGAATTGGAGTGTACAGATATTATAGAAGAACTTTATCCGGAACAGCAGGACTATGTGTTTGAAAAATATAACTATTCGGCTTTCCGCAACGCACCGCTTAAAGATATTTTACTTGGGCATCATTGCGATGCTCTGATTGTAACAGGAACGGTAACGCACCTTTGTGTATGTGATACAGTTCACGATGCGGCGCAGGAACATTTTAAAGCGCTGGTTGCCAGTGACGGCGTATCCTCTTATTCGGATTTGCAGCAAAAAGCCGCACTGGAATCCTTCCATACAAAGTATGGCGTGGTGGAAACCAGTGATGAAATCATCAACCGGTTTAAATAAACCTGGAATAAGATCAAACAGGTATTTTAGTTTTACGGTAAACGAAAAGACAAACAAAAAAGGCGGTGTTAAGGGTGCACGAGCGGTTTAATTTCAATTCGCTGGAAGAGATCCGCAAAAAAACAAAAGTTCTGGGTTTACGTATTGAATTCAAAGAGGATTTCTCTCCTCTGACCAGGCAAGTACGCATTGGAAGCAAAACAGCGGCCAACTCCTTTGCAGTGCTTCCGATGGAAGGGTGTGATTCAAACCCCGACGGCAGTCCTTCCGATTTGGTCAAGCGGCGCTATATGCGTTTGGCCAAAGGAGGTTACGGCCTTATTTGGTGGGAAGCCAATGCAGTCGTAATTGAGGGCAAAGCCAACGAATTGCAAATGATGTTAACCAGACAGAATGTACAGCACTTTTCCTGTCTGGTAAAAGAAACCAAAGAAGCCTGTAAAAATGAATTTGGATATGAACCTGTCTATGTTTTGCAGCTGACACATTCCGGCCGTTATTCCCGGCCGCATGGGCATCATTTCTTACCTTTAATTACCCAGCATGATCCCATTCTGGATCCCCGTTCAGAGGTAAGCTCCGATACAGTTCCCGTAAGCGATGAATACCTGGAAAGCATGATTCCTCTTTATGCTGATTCGGCATGCCTTGCCCGTGAAGCAGGATTTGACGGTGTTGACGTAAAAGCCAGCCACCGTTATTTATTATCTGAGCTATTGGCAAGCCATCTCAGGCAAGGGACATACGGCGGCTGTTACGAAAACAGAACAAGGTTGATTCTTGATATCATCAGGGAAATCCGCAAATCCTGCGGCGATGATTTTATTATAGCCTGCCGTTTTAATGTTTTTGACGCTCACCCTTATCCTTACGGTTTTGGGGAAGACAGGGAAGATTTTTTAAAATTCGATCCTGCAGAACCGCAGCAGCTTGTACGTGATCTTTGCGCTGTAGGCGTTGATCTTTTAAGCAATTCAGCCGGAAACCCCTACTATATTTATCCCCAGGTAACCCGTCCTTTTGACATTTCCAGCATGGGTATTCCGGTACCGGAAGAACATCCTCTGGAAAGCATTGAACGGTTATTCTTCTTTACCGAAATGGTACAAAAACTGGCTGGTACTGTTCCGGTGGTTGGAAATGGGTACAGTTGGTTCAGGCAGTTTATTCCCCATGCCGGTGCGGCGAATATTGCTGCAGGCCGTTGTTCCTTTGTTGGACTGGGCCGTTCGTCCTTTGCCTATCCGAATCTTCCGGCAGATATATTCAGAACAGGGGCTGCAGAAAAAGAAAAATGCTGTGTAACCTGTTCAAAGTGTACCCAGATTATGAGGGATCACAGCAAGGCTGGCTGTGTTGTCCGGGACAGTAAAATATATGCGCCAATTTTAAAACAAGCACGGCAGGAAGCCGAAGTACGATCTGCATTATAAAATGTAATTTTTGGAAATAGAGAGGTTAACATGAAGAAAACAGCAATTGTTACAGGCGGTTCGCGCGGCATTGGATTTGCTATTAGTCTGCGTCTGGCAAAAGATGGTTTTAACATCGCCCTGGCAGGAACCCGCCCTGAATCAGACTGTAATAAAAACCTTGATACTCTTTCCGCCGTTACAGGCGATTACCTCTATATCCAGGCCAATGTTGCAAGTACCGAAGACCGCAAACGGATTATTGACGAAACCCTGAACAGATTCGGTCAACTCGATGTACTGGTTAATAATGCCGGTGTCGCACCAAAGGTCAGGGCAGACCTGCTGGAGATGAGCGAAGAAAGTTACGATTATGTTATGAATACCAATGCAAAATCCGTAATGTTTTTAAGCCAGCTTGCCGCACAGGTTATGTTGTCTCAGTCTCCAATTAATGGGAAGAGGGGAACCATAATCAATATTGGTTCCTGTTCGGCTGAAGTTGCGTCAGTAAACCGCGGCGAATATTGTGTGTCAAAAGCGGGGATTTCCATGCTCACTAAACTATATGCCAGCCGCCTTGCAGCCGAAGGCATATTTGTACATGAAATCCGCCCCGGAGTTATACAAACCGATATGACTGCAGGAGTAAGCGAAAAATACGACCGCCTTATTAAAGAGGGGATATTTCCCATAGCACGCTGGGGAAAAGCCGAGGATGTAGCCGACGCTGTTTCGGTATTCGCCGGAGATAATTTTCTCTATACCACCGGAAATTGTATTGATGTTGATGGCGGTTTTCATATTAAGAGGCTCTGAAATAAAACATGGAAGAAAAAACCATTATCGTTCAAAATACACCGGTAAAGGTTTATTTTCCCGCTGTTATTGTTGCCGGTTCCGGGGCCGCCGGTTTTAACGCCGCAGATACCTTGTTGCGTGAAGGAATAAAAAATGCCGCCATGGTAACAGAATCGGTGTTGTCCGGCACTTCGCGTAACACCGGTTCAGACAAGCAGACATATTATAAACTTTCCCTTTCGGGAAAGGACAGGGACAGCGTCCACGACCTTGCGCAAACGCTTTTTTCCGGCCAGAGCATGGACGGCGACATTGCCCTTTGCGAGGCTGCCAGTTCGGCTGCCTGCTTTACCAAGCTTGCCTTGCTGGGTGTACCTTTCCCCAAAAACCGGTACGGCGAATATGTCGGTTACAAAACAGATCACGATCCGGCACGCCGGGCTACCAGCGCTGGACCCTATACTTCAAAAATAATGACCGAGGTACTTGAAAAATCCGCCCGTGAAAAAGGCCTGTGTATCTTTGATCGGATGCAGATAATCAGGTTAATCGCATATAACGGAAAGGCACTGGGGGTTCTTTGCCTTAATCTCGAGCAGCTGAATGATCCGCAGAATCGTTACATGCTGTTTTGGAGTCCCAATATTGTGTGGGCTACCGGGGGACCTGCCACAATGTATAAGGCATCAGTGTATCCCGAAAGTCAAAACGGGGCTACAGGCATTGCGTTTGAAGCGGGTGCAATGGGCCGTAATCTTACCGAATGGCAATGCGGTCTGTCATCGGTGTGTCCGCGCTGGAACGTCAGCGGTACCTATATGCAGGTTCTTCCCCGTTTTGTTTCTACAGCCAAAGACGGTACGGATGAACAGGAATTTCTTATGGACTATTTCGATGATCCTTCCATAATGCTGTCTTTGGTTTTTCTTAAAGGTTACCAATGGCCTTTTGATGCAGGTAAACTTGGTACACCAAACAGTCCGGGATCATCTCTTATTGATATAATTGTGTTTCTTCAGACACAAAAAGGCAGGCGGGTTTTTCTTGATTTTACCCGTAATCCTTTGGGGTTGGTCGAAATTGATTACAATTCCCTTTTTACCGAGTGCAGAGAATACCTGAACAATGCCAACGCGTGTTTTGGAACTCCGATAGAGCGCCTGCGGCACATGAACAAACCGGCTTATAACTTTTTTCTGGACAAGGGTGTTGACCTGTGTTCCCAAATGCTGGAGATAGCCGTATGCGTGCAGCATAACAACGGCGGCCTTGCGGTAGATTCATGGTGGCGTTCCAATCTTGAAGGGCTGTTTCCGGTTGGCGAGGCTGCCGGCACCCACGGTGTATTTCGTCCCGGCGGAAGCGCTCTTAACTCGGGCCAGGCCGGATCGCTTCGGGCTGCTCTTTACATTGCCCGTAAAAGAACCAATGTTCCTGACAAACGCGAATTAATCAAACAGATGCTGGGCGACGTGTTATCTGAAATATCAAATATTTTTGATAGTGATATTAAAAATAAACAGGATATTAGTATTCTTCTTAATAAAGCCAGAGAACGTATGAGTCTGGCAGGCGGAATGCTTAGAAACATGGAATCTATTACACATGCCATGGAAGAAATAAAAAATATGCTTGACAGTTTTGTAAAAGTTATACGCATAGATAATCCCGGTGATTTAAGTCTTGTGTTTACTTTAAAAGATCTGCTTGTCAGCCAATATATGTATCTTTCTGCCATGAAAGACTATTTTAGCCAGGGCGGCAAAAGCCGGGGAAGTGCGCTGTATTTTGACAAAGAAGGGACAAAGCCGCATCCTGCACTTCCTGATGAATGCAGTATGAAACTTGACACCGGAGAATTTTCGGCAATGGTTCAGGAAATTATGTATCAAAACAAAAAATGCACTGTTGCATGGCGCCCTGTACGACCCATTCCCCCAGCCGATGATTTTTTTGAAAATGTCTGGAAGACTTATCGCGAAAATGAAAGTATTATTGAATGAGACAAATTCGCAAAATCTAATTTACAAATTATTAAACTGCAGGACATTAAACCAGACTTTCTAATAAAAAAGGGCTGCCGGCCGGCAGCCCTTTTAACCATACATTTTTATGTATGATTTGTTTGTAACGCTCCTTTTTCTTTACGGGTACGGACAAGTTCATCGGTGTAAAACTTGTTATAGGTACAACAGCCGATTTTACTCTGCTGTATAAGCAGTTCCAGGCAGTTATCACAAATAGTGCACCATTTTATTTCGTTTTCTTTTCCTTCCCGGAGTTTTCTGGGCAGGTGGGGATCGGCAAAAGACTGCCGGCCAAGAGCAATCATGTCGCAGACTTTCCGTTCCACACATTGGGCGCCAAAGCCGAACAGCGAACTATCTTCCGGACTAACTGCACAGAGCTTGTTTTTACCGTTACGATAGGGAGTAAAACTGGAACCAATAAGCACTGTTTCCGGACGGAGGTTTTTCTTTATCTCGTTGGCAAAGTACTGATGCAAGTAGGAATAATAGGGAATAGTTTTGTCTATTTGAGTAAGACTAATGGTAATCGACGGACTTCCCGCAGATTGGATAAAAAATTGAGCTCCTCGTTCTTCAAGTCCCTTACAAAGGGCAATGGGTTCGGTCAGATCAATAACCGGAGAATCAGGAGCGCAGGTGCCGAAGCCGCCGGGGAATCCTTCCCAAATTGAAATTTTTGATCCAATAAGGAAGTTTTTATCATTTACCCGTTTTTGAATCCGCTCGTACAGGTCAAAAGCAAAACGGCTTCGGTTTTCCCAGCTGCCGCCGTATTTCCACTTGCGGTCGTTGTATGGACGCAATATCTGCGAGCCAAAGTAACCATGGCAGAGTTTCATATCTATACCGTCGGCTCCGGCGTCATGGGCAATTTCTGCGGCAAGGACAAAGGCGTCCATGATTTTATCGACTTCTTCTTCACTAAGCAAATCGCCGCCGTAACCATACAATGGTTTTACGGTTACCCTGCGTGAAAAGTCAGGGTTGGACAATTCCCCGGCATGGGTAAGCTGAAAAATAAAAATTGCATCGGGACTTGCCTTCTTAACTTCAGTGACCAGATTTTTCAGCGCCACCCTGTTGGGTTCCATAATGGTCAGCTGGCTGTTACGCGAAACACTTTCCTTGGTAATGGAGATGGCTTCCAGGGAAAACATTCCCGCTTCGCCGTTTGCCAGATTAACATACCTGTCGATGGTCATCTGAGACGGATTTCCATTGGCATCCTCGTCATTACATTCCATAGCCTGCATAAAAAACCGGTTCTTACAGGTTTTTTCGCCAATCTTTACCGGCGTCAGCAATGTGTCTTTGTAGCTCATAATCATTCCTCCATAATTTTATGTTTATGTGTGATCAAAGAGTTTATCTTTACGCCCCTCATAGGGATTTTTAATCAAAAGGGGTTTTAAATACAAAGCGACTTTTTCAACTCCATCCATGCGGCTCATGGTTACATCTTCGTGTTCATAGCTAATAGGGCCTGTGTAACCAACCATGGACAATTCGGTAATAATCTTTTTCCAATTAATTTCGCCCCATCCGGGAATACGGAAACGATACGAACGATCGATACGCCGCATATCGCCCTGCATCAATACACCGCCCAAAGCCAGATTATGTTCCACCAACTCCGCATCCTTGGCGTGAACATGATATATCCTGTCTGCCAGACGATCGATAAGCAATTCCGCACTTATCTTTAGATAGAGAATATTTGCCGGATCAAGGTTATAACCCAAAGCAGGATGATTATCAACCACTTTAAGGGCTTTTTCCGCCGTAAGTGTATCATACACAAAACTGTTCGGATGGATCTCAATGGCAAACTTAACCCCATATTCCTTGAATTTATCCAGAATGGGAATGAACCTGTCGGCGAATTGTTTTTCGTATTCGGCCCAGCCCTGACCGTAGGGGAAAAAGAAAAACCGGCCCCAGTTTTCAACACCGGGATACCCGACAACTACCGGTACTTCCAAAGCATTTGCCGCCTGGGCTGTCAGAATAAGCCGGTCTGATCCGTGTTTGATCTTTTCTTCCGGGCTCCCTTTATAGATAAAATCAGTATCGACCCCTGTCGGGCCCATAATAAGGAATGAATCCGAATGATTGCTCAGAGCACAGATATCAAGTCCGTACCCGGCCGTCATTTTGCGTATTTCCGCTGCTTTACCAGGTTTTAGTACATCTGCCGGTTCAAATTGGCCGTTGCCTTCGTAAGCAGGTATTTCCAGTGTTTCGTAGCCATAGCCGGCAACCATTTTAGCGACCTGTTCCAGAGGCATTTCCGTAAAATTAGCCGTAAAGAACCCTAATTTCATGCTCACCCTCCTTGATTAACAAGTAATGACATATTAACAAATACAGTTTAATATTATCATGTTAATAAACAATTGGCAATGAAAAATATCAGCAAAAAACCGCCGTAATTGACGGTAAGTTGAACTTGACTGCCTCTTGTTTGCTGATATTATCAAAGAATGGAATCGGAATAATGATTAATACCGTAACCTTAAATCCTGCAATTGACAAAGTATTCTTTATTAATGAGTTCAAAAGAAACGTTACCAACCGCATACAAAACAGTAAAGATACATTGGGAGGCAAAGGAACCCATGTCTCTATTAATTTAAAACTTATCGGAAAAGGAAGCAGCGCCTTTGGTGTTTGTCACGGCAAAACCGGCAAACGGATTATAGAAATGCTTTCAGAGCATGAACTGGAAGTACATTTTATTCACAGACCGGAAGGCAACAGTCGGACCAATTACGTTATTGTTGAAGACAGCGGAGACAGTACGCTGATTACCGAAAAAGGTATGCCCCTGAATGAGGAAGATATCCGGGATTTACTTGATGTAATGCAAAAAGAAATAAACAGCAAAGATTATTTGGTTCTTTCGGGGGATGTATCCAATGCCGATCCGCATGTTTACAGCCGCATTATCGGGGAACTGGAATCGAAAAAACTCCGCATATTCCTTGACACATCAGGACAGGCATTAAAGGAATGCTCCGGCCTAACCGGCGGTTCCGGTCTTTTTTTGATAAAACCCAATCTGGACGAGTTATCTTTTTTGTGCGGGCGGAAACTATCTGATAATACCGACGACATCATTGCGGCTTTACAATCATTATCCCATTACAATGTTAATACTATTGCCGTTTCTTTGGGAAAAAAGGGTTCTATACTGTATTCCGAAGACGGGACATATTTTGCTGAACCGCCGGATGTAAAGGTGATCAATACCACAGGCTGCGGAGATTGTTTTTTGGCAGGCTTATTGTACGGATATGCAGAAGGATTTTCTATTGAAGAAACCCTGCGAATTGCCACGGGAGCTTCTTCTGCCAAGGCGGAATCATTACTTTCGGTTGGTTTTGATCAAAGCAGGTTAAAAACCCTTGCAGCTCAGACAAAGCTGCAAAAAATCAGATAAACTGAAACTGTTTCACCTGGCTGCTTTACAAAGCGGTCAGGCGGAACAAGCACATTGCATAAGGAGAATATTATGAGCGGTTTGTCTTATTTGGAAATGCGCAAGGAAATGACTGCAACGGCACGGCTTATATGGGAACGCCGGCTTACCAATGCTGCAGGCGGTAATTTTGCGGTAAGGGTCGAAGAAAACCGTATTTTGATTTCTCCTTCGATGATGAGCGAAGAAAAACATTGCATACTTAATCCCGAAGATTTTTTGCTTATCGATTATAACGAAAATATACTGGAAGGCAGCGGCAGGCTTTCACGGGAAAGTCTTATGCACATTTTAATTCTGCAGCACTTTAAGGAAATCGGCTGTACTATCCATGCACATCCGTTTTACTGTATGCCCTATGTTGCCAAAGCAAAACCCATACCCAGCATGACAGAAGCGACTATGGGCAGGGGAGATGTAGGCTGCATCAAGTGGACCAAGGCCTATACGGAAGAACTTTCAAGAAATATCTACAACTATTTTGAAGAACACAGGGAACTGGCCGAAAAAAAACCAATCGGTGTAATTATGCCGCTGCATGGAGTTGTTGTTTCCGGGGGCGATATTTACAAAGCCTATAGCATGCTGGAACGGATTGAATGTGACGCATATTGCGCTACGGTTCAAAATTTTATTTAGGATAAACCAATGAATCTTCTTGCTTTTGATCTGGGCGGCTCGGGCGGAAAAGTAATGGAAGGTCATTTTGACGGCAAAAGGATTACGCTTTCCGAGCTTGTCAGATTTGAACACAGTTCTGTTCTTATGGGAGACGGCCTTTACTGGGAAATTGCCGGGATCTACCGTAATCTCCTGGACGGTCTTCGGAAAGCATCGGGTCCGGTTCTTTCTCTGGGAATAGATTCTTTTTCCAATGATTTTGGTTTTATTGATAAAAACGGAGAACTATTAACACCGGTACGCTGTTACCGGGACGAACGGACTTCACGTTACGCAGATTATGTTTACGGTAAAATATCTCCCCGGCGTTTGTACGAACTTACCGGAAATCAAAACGCCCTTTTTAGTACCCTGATGCAGCTTGGCGCCATGCAGGCAGCCGGTCAGGACTGGATTCTTGATAATGCCTATAAACTTCTTTTTGTACCCGATCTGTTGATTTACTTTCTTACCGGCGAAGCCGCAGCCGAATATACCATTTCTTCGGTAAGCCAGCTATACAGTTATTCAGACAGGGAATTTTCAAAAGAAGTGCTGGAAGCATTTAATATCCGCAGGGATCTTTTCGGCCCGGTTGTTATGCCCGGTACAGTAACCGGACAGCTGCGGGAACGGCTGTGCCGTGAACAGGGTATTTCTCCATTCCGTGTTGTTTCGGTTTGCGAACATGATACAGCATCTGCCTACCTGTCTTCACCGCTGGATCGCAGAGACGCTATTATTATCAGCAGCGGAACATGGTCATTAATGGGCTGCGAACTGCAACAACCTCTGATAAACGAAGCAGCATACCGGCATAACATCGCAAACGAAGGGGGATATCCGGATCATCACCGTTTTTTAAAGAATGTTATGGGTTCGTGGATAATCCAGGAAATCCGTGCCGAATATCGCTTTAAAGGTATTGAGTACAGTTACGCCGAATTGGAAAATATGGCGAAAAAAGCCACTCCTTTTGCTTTTTTTATTGATGTGGATGATACTTGTTTCTTTGCTCCCGGCAATATTCTGGGCAAAATAGAGGAAAGCTGCCGGCAGCGGTATGGAACCGTTCCGGAAGATACCGGCGCCCTGGTACGCTGTGTATATGAAAGCCTTGCCATGAAATACCGGCGTAATCTGGAGCTTCTTAAAGAGGTTACCGGCATCTCTTTTTCTGTGATCAATATCATAGGGGGCGGCTCTAAAGATTCTCTTATGTGCTCTTTTACCGCCAATGCCTGCTGTCTTCCGGTTGCAGCCGGCCCTCAGGAAGCAACTGTTTTGGGCAATATACTGGTTCAGCTTATCGCTGCAGGTAAAATAACATCAATTAAAGAAGGGCGCAATATAATAGTAGATTCTTTTCCAACACAAGTATACGAACCAGAAGACACCTCCCGCTGGAAAGAAGGTTATGACAGGTACTGTGCTTTGTTTCCGGTAAAATAATAATTGACATATGTAATAATGTAAGGTTATACTGATATACTAATTTTTTTAAAGAAGGAGAAATCAAGATGAAAGTAGGTATTGATAGTTACTGTTATCACCGTTTCTTCGGAGAAGTCTATCCGGATCAGGACAAACCGGAAAAACTGATGACCATGAAAGATTTTTTAACCCGTGCTAAAGAGTTAAAAGTAGACGGCGTATCCCTTGAAACCTGTTTCCTGGAAAGTACAGAAAAACCATACCTGGAAGAACTGAATGCCATGCTTAATGAGTATGGCTTTGACAGGGTATGGGCATGGGGACACCCGGACGGACTTGAACGCGGCTTAAATCCTGAAGCGTTCAAGGAAATGAAAAGTTTGATACCCCATGCCAAAACAATAGGGGCCACGGTAATGCGTGTAACGGGTTCCAGCCTGATGTTCCGCCACGAAAATCATAAAGAACAAATTGACCGTTTAATGGTTCAGTTCAAGGAAGCTGTAAAGATAGCCGAGGAATACGGCGTTAAAATGGCTGTCGAAAACCACATTGACTATACGGCGGATGAAATCCTTACCCTGGTAGAAGGAGTTGGTTCTCCTAATTTTGGTGTAAACTTTGACACAGGAAATTTCCTCCGGCTTCTTGACGATCCGGTACGGGGCATGGAATTGCTGGCCAAATATACTTTTGCTGTTCACCTGAAAGATCTTGCAGTTAATCCAAAAGAAGCTAAACCATCAGACTGGTTCTTCTTCTCCGGTGTTCCCGTGGGACATGGCCTGATAGATAACCAGACGCTTGTTAATATTCTGGCAAAGGCCAATTTTGAAGGATTCCTTGCTGTGGAAATTGATCATCCGCATTATGATTGGCGCGGAAGGGAAGAAGAGGCAATTGCTCTTTCAGTGGAAGGAATGAAAAACCTGGTAGCAAACATAAAATAAGGAGCAAGATATGGCCAAAAAAATAAATATCGCTATGCTGGGCACCGGTTTTATGGGAAAAGCCCATTCAAACGGGTGGCTAAAGGTTGCGAAATTTTTTGATGTACCCTATGAGCCGGTCTTTAAGGTAGTGTTTGGAAGAAACAAGGCTGTAACCGATGCTTTTGCCGCACGCTGGGGTTATGAAAGTTCAACCCAGGACTGGAAAGAAGTTATGGCCAGGGACGATGTTGATATCGTCTGCATAGTAACTACCACCAATATGCATAAAGAAATGGTACTGGAAGCTGCAAAACACGGAAAGGCAATTTTCTGCGAAAAGCCAATAGGCCTTTCTTACCAGGAAGCCAGTGAAATGGCCGAAGCTGTAAAAAAAGCAGGTGTATTAAACTACCTGAATCACAATTACAGGCGGGTACCGGCTGTTGCCTATGCAAAAAAACTTATTGATGAAGGTAAATTGGGAACCATTTACCACTGGCGGGGAGCATATCTCCAGGATTGGATTATGAGCCCTGACTTTCCGTTAACCTGGCATTTACAGAAAGAAACTGCCAATGCCGGACCGCTCTGGGATTTAGGTTCTCATTCAGTAGATCTGGCACAATTCCTTGTCGGGGATATTTCGGCGGTAACTGCAATCAATAAAACGTTCATTACCGAGCGGCCTTTACCCGGATCAGGAGCTGCAGCATTCGCTGCAGGGAAGTCGGAAAGCAGCGGAAAAGGCAAAGTTACCGTAGATGACGCAAGTTTTATGGTAGCAGAATTTGCAAACGGCGCATTGGGTTCCTTTGAAAATTCCCGTTTTTCCGGCGGCCGGAAGAATTACAACAACTTTGAGATCTACGGTTCCAAAGGAAGTATTACGTTTAACAATGAACGAATGAACGAATTACAGTTCCTTAACCGGGAAGAAGATCCTGATATTCAGGGTTTTAAAGACATAATGATTACCGAATCGACACATCCCTATGCAGGGGCATGGTGGGCGCCCGGTCATATAATTGGTTATGAGCATCCCTTTATACATGCAATGGCAGATTTCCTTAATGCCCTGAAGGACGGTAAACCCATAAATCCCAATATGGAAGACGGGAAAAAGATCATGCAGGTATTGGATGCGGCTTTAAAGTCCAATGAAGAAGGAAGGAAAGTTGCTTTATCTGAAATAAAATAAGGAAACTTTCCAAAACTGAAGCTGTTCAGGAACTTACCTTGCCACTTTGTAAAGTGGTCAGGTGGAACAAGCTCAGCTATTTGCAATACCTGTAAACCGGGCCATTTAAACAACTGAAGTTTAAAAATGGCTCAATCTGTTGAAAGTATTTTATCCGGGTTGGAATTTTTCCAACCCGGTAACTCTTAAAAGGAAATAATGATGGCTATAAAACGATTTGATCACACTGCAATAAATTCAAAGGATATTGCGAAAAGCAAGGCATTTTATTCGGAAATACTTGGTCTTGCCATTGGTGAAACGGTTGATATGGGAGATGTTATTCTTCACTATGTGCGGCTCCCCGATAATAGTGCGGTTGAATTATTTGAACACAAAGACAGAACAATTTACAATGAACTTCAGAATAAAGAAGGGTTTGTAAAACACATTGCCTTTAATGTGGATAATATCGACGAACTCAATCAAAAGCTTATCCAAAATAATGTAAAATTTGAAATGGATTTATGTGTGCTGGAACCGTTAAAAGTTAAAGCGCTGCTCTGTATTGATCCGGACGGGGTTATTGTAGAATTGGCTCAGAAAATTACGTAATGCGGGGTATAAAGCCCCACTGCGAATAAAGCAGATTGATTTCCAGAAATAATCCGGAGGCAGATATGAAAACAGTTTTATTACCTTTATATTTTACCGAAGCAAACGAGAGGGAAACAAGGGAACGGCAAAAGCAGCTTAAAGCGTTAAAATCGTTGTATTCAGATACTGCAGAATTTTTGGACGAACAGCCTTTGGGAACACCCATATCCCCCAAAGCCGATGCAATTTTATTTCCCCAGATGATAGGTGCTATTTTTTCTCACCGTACCGATTTGGAAAAAATAAACATTCCCGTTATTGTGCTTACCTCCTCTTTCGGAACTGTAGAAATGTGGGACTGGGAAATTGTTAACTACCTTCGTTTGCAAATAGGAATGAATGTCTTTACACCGTACAATATTGAACTGGCCAAAGTAATACTCAGAACCATGGCATCAAAGCGGTTAATGAACGGAAGAATCAACTTCCTAATGTTTCAGGACGATCCAGGCGAAGGTATGCAAGCCAATATCTTTAAGCGATTCTATTGGTGGGAAGCCGAATGTACCAAAGCAATAGAAAATGCTTTTAATATCAGGATTGTATACCAGAGCTGGAAAGCGGTAAACGAACGGGCCGGACAAATTTCCGATACTGATGCTGCTTCTTTGTGGAAAGAATGGGCAGTGCCTCAGGAAGGAGTAAAAGAGGAAAATATCCTTAAAGCGGTAAAACTATACATGGCAATTAAGGAAGTAATTCAAAGCGTTGGAAATGTTTATGGAGTCGGCAGTAATTGTCTGAATGAATCCTTTCATTCACTGACCACGCCATGTCTGGCCTGGAACTGGGTGTTTGAACATGATCACATAATATGGGCATGCGAAGGTGATACAGTTACATTAATCAGCAAATTCATTTTATACTCAGCGTTGCAAAAACCATTAATGATGACCAATATCTATCCATTCCTAGTAGGAATGGCAGCGTTAAAACATGAAAAAATAGATACGTTTCCGGACATTGCAGATCCGGACAACCATGCACTGGGAGTTCACTGCGGTTATTTTGGATTGGCCCCGCAAAGTTTCTGTACCCACTGGACAATGCGCCCAAAAGCATTGGAGATTGTAAATGAAAATGCCATCGTTATCGACTGCCGTATGAAGTGCGGCCCCATTACCATGGCAAAACTTAGATCCGACATGAAAGGGATAACCATTATCGAAGCGGAGATAGAAGACTATGTTCAGTATCCCGGTTCTGATTGCAGAAACGGCGCACTAATTCGTTACCGTAACAGAAGCGGTCATAAGGTAATGGAAGCTCTCTCATCGCATCATGCAATAATCATACAAGGGGATATAACCCACGAATTATTGCAAATGGCAAAGGTTTTCGGCTTTAGTACAGAAGTTATTTAGGCAGGGAAAAAATGGCTTTATACCTTATTGGAATTGATATTGGAACTCAGGGAACCAAAGGGCAAATTTTTGACGCAGATTTAAATGCTTTGGCTACCGCATTCGAAGAATCAAAACTTATCCAGCCGGAACCGGGAACAACCTGGCAGGAAGCAGATGATATTTACGGTTCAGTAATCCGTGTAATTAAATCATTAACGGAAAAATCGGGATGCAAAGGTACGGAAGTTGCTGCAATCAGCATTGATTCACAAATGGCAGGAATCATGGGAATAGACAAAGACGGGGAAGCATCAACCTATTACGATTCCTGGCTTGATACACGCTGCAAAGAGTATGTAAAACTGGTAAAAGAACGGGCAGAAGAACGTTATATAACCCTTACCGGATCGCCTGTAAGTTTTACCCATGGACCAAAAATACTGTGGTGGAAAAAAGAACATCCGGATGCTTACAATAAAACTACTGCTTTTGTATTGCCCCATACTTATGTTGTCGGAAAGATCTGCGGATTAAAAGGAAGTGAATCCTATTTTGACTGGACGCATTTACAGTACTCCGGTTTTGCAGACAACCAAAACAAAGTCTGGAGCGATGAACTTACGGAAACCTTCGATCTGGCAAAAGAAAAACTGCCGCGTATTGTATCGCCTTTTGAGATTGTAGGAAAAACCACTTCCGAATTTGCCGCTCAGACAGGACTATCCGCCGGTATTGCGGTAGCCGCCGGCGCCGGAGATACGGCCGCATCTGTCCTTGGAGCCGGACTTTTTCAGGATGCTCAGATTCTGGACTGTGCCGGAACCGCGTCGGTACTGTGCTGTACAGTAGATTCCTATTCACCGGACATAAAACATAAAACCATGATTATGATGCGTTCCCCGGAAGACGGACACTTCTTCCCGCTTACCTATATCAACGGGGGCGGACTTACACTGCGCTGGTTTAGGGATAACTTTACCGGAAAACCGCCGCTTTCCTACAAGACCCTGGAAGCTGAATGTGAAACCCTTCCGCCGGGGAGCGAAGGCCTGATTTTTATTCCCCATTTTACCGGACGGGTGTTTCCGTCTAATCCGAAATTAAAGGGAAGTTTTACGGGACTTGATCTAAGACACGGAACTGCGCATATGTTCCGATCGATTATGGAAGGGATCTCTTACGAGTATGCATATTATCTTTCGATATTGCGGGATTTATACCCCAAAAGCAATTTCAGGAGCATGACTGCAATCGGAGGCGGAGCGTCATCAGAACTCTTCCTGCAGATAAAAGCCGATGTCCTTGATCTTGAAGTAATAAGGACTGAAGTGGGTGATACTGCATTGGTAGGAAGTGCGGCCATTGCCGGTTACGGAGCCGGCATACTGTCCGATTACCGGGCGGCAATAAACAAAACAATCCGCAATAAACCGCCTATCGTATGCAATCAAATTCATCACGAAAAATATAAACCAGCAGCAAAAAAATATCTGGAGACTATAAAAACAGTAAGCGATTTATACTAAAAACGGAGAAAAATTATATGCAGGAAACAATAGGACTGGGCCTTATCGGAGCAGGCCGGGCGGGAATGATCCATGCGCGAAATTTTGCATCACGGGTACCTTATGCCAAAATGATTGCTGTCAGTGATGTAATAGAAGAAAGTGCAAGACAATCAGCTGCAGAACTGGGACTCAGTACATGGTGCACCGATTGGCATAATATTATAGAAAACAACGCTATAGATGCTGTAATTGTTGTAACGCCGACAAAGTTTCATCACGAAATTGTAATTGAGTCGGCAAAGGCAAAAAAGCATGTTTTCTGCGAAAAGCCTATGGCTATGAACAAGGAAGAATGCCGGCAAATGATCGAAGCAGCTGAAGCAAACGGAATAAAACTGCAAATTGGATTTATGCGCCGTTTTGATTCCAACTACAGACGTGCCAAAGAATTAATCGACTCAGGGGCTATTGGGCAGGTAGTAACAGTAAAATCCATGACCCGCGGACCCAGTACTCCCCAAGAGTGGATGTACGATATTGATAAAAGCAATGGCCCTTTGGCGGAGGTAAACAGTCACGACATTGACACATTGCGCTGGTTTACAGGAAGCGATGCTGAAAGCCTCCATGCCATTGCCGGAAATTTCCGCTGCGAGAATGCAAGAAAACAATACCCGGATTTCTATGACACGGTTCTTATGAATGTGCGGATGAAAAACGGAATGTTGGGAAACATAGACGGAGCCCAGGGAGTCCAGTATGGTTATGATGCCAGAACCGATATTGTAGGAACCGAAGGCCATATCGAAATAGGAGGATTAGCGGGAAGCAGCACACTATTATATACAAAAGACAAACAGTTCCGCGGAGACACTGTTAAGAGTTGGACCAATTTATTCTACGAAGCCTATGTAAATGAAGATATCAGTTTTATTCAGTCTATCAGAGAAAACACACAACCTGAAGTAAGCGGAACAGACGGCATGGCTGCAGTTGACATTGTACGGGCGGGAAACGAATCGATCAAGTCGGGTCAAATAATCTTTTTTAAAGAGGAAAATACATGAAAGCGGCAAAATTATTCGGGCCTCAGGATATACGGGTAGTTGAATGTGCAATTCCGGAAATTAACGATGATCAGATACTCCTTAAAACAAAAGCAGCTGCAATCTGCGGTTCTGATTTGCGTATGATCGGAAACGGTTATAAGGGAGTAGATAACGATCATCCTCTGGTTTTAGGCCATGAAATTTCCGGAATTATTGAACAAGCCGGCAAGAATGTTAAAGGTTATAAAAGGGGAATGCGAATCGCTCTGGCGCCGAATATTGGCTGCGGTATTTGTGACTGGTGTACTTCCGGAGATACCCATCTATGCCCTGACTACACAGCCTTCGGCATTAATATGGACGGAGGTTTTGCAGAATATGTCAGAATACCCCGAAACGCCGTAATTCAGGGGAACATTATGATCCTTGATGATTCAATGTCATTGGATGCAGCAGCCCTGATTGAACCGGCATCCTGTGTATTAAACGGACAACAGCTAACCGGTTTACGCCTGAACGATAAAGTGCTTATTATCGGCGCCGGACCCATTGGGATAATGCACGGCCTCCTGGCAAAGTCATTCGGGGTTGCAAAGGTTTATATGCGGGATCTGTCCCGCGAAAGAATGAAGCAAAGCGTAGATATTGTTCCCGGTTCGGAAGCAATTGAAGATGACGATCTTGAAGCTGCAGCAATGCGCTTAACGAACAACAAGGGTTTTGATGTTGTCATTACTGCATGTCCGGCGCCCGCTGCCCAGGTAGACGCTCTTAAAATAACCGGCATGAACGGCCGTATCCTCTATTTTGGAGGCCTTCCGGCAGGAAAAGACATGATCACAATACCTTCTAACTTAATTCATTACAAACAACTATCCATTTACGGTTCCACCAGGGGAAATGTAAACCAGTACCGGGCCATAGCAAAAATGGCCGCCGCAGGAACTCTGGATTTGTCAAAGCTTATATCCCGGCGCTGTCAGATTACGGAATTTTCCGAAGCGATTGAATATGCGAAGAAAGCTGAAGGATTAAAAACTGTAATTACTTTTCAGGATTAATAACCCGGCTATTACGCATTGGCAAAACAGTCAGGTATACTCCTGCAATTACCAATACTGCTCCTGCAAATTGCAGTACTGTAAGCCTGTCGCCAAGTATAAAAAAACCGGCAATTACCGTTACTACGGGGATCAGATTAATGAATACCGCTGTAACCGACATTCCCAATATTTCCAGAGCATGAGCATAAAGCCAGTATCCCATTGCCGAACAGCACAATCCAAGAAAGAGCACATGACAGAATACAAACAATGACGGTTTTGTCCACTCTGCACGTTCCAGAAAGGCGAATGGAAGAAAGCCGATAAATCCAAAAAGATTTTGCCAGAATACAACATAGATACGCGATCGCTTTCGTTCGAAAAGCGGGCGGGTAAGCAAGCCGTAAACAACCCAGCAAAGAGCGGCTCCTCCCATATAAAGATAACCTTTAATACTCCCTGAAAGAGAAAGGGAAATGCCGGCAACAAGTACAACCCCGGCCATGGAAACAACAGCTCCCAGCCAATGCCGCCAGCCAAGCTGCGTGTGGCTGCCTGATGATATCCTGGAAAACAGCCAATCGGCTATTACAGTTAGTACCGGAATTGCTGCAACAATAATGGAAGCCTCGGATGCAGAAACCAAAGCCACGCCGTTGTTCTCTCCGAAAAAATAAAAGGTTATTCCCATAAGACCGGAACAGATAAGCAAAGGCAGATCTTTCTTAATATTGGTCAGGAGATTTTTCTCGTTTGTCCTTTTTATCGAAACGCGGTACATGGTAAAAAGCAGTACAAGGGCCATTGCAAAGCGAACAGCGCCCAAAGTCATTGGAGGAAAAACCGAAACTGCAACTTTAATTGAAATAAAGGAAAAGCCCCAAATTAATACACAAATGATGATGGCAAGGACTGCCGGTTTGCGCCGTCCTTCTGCAGAATGTAGTCCGATCATTAGTAATAGTACCAAAAAAGTATTTTCTGGTATAGTTTAGATTAAACCAAAACTCTGTTAGTTTTGGTTTAGTATAAGGAGATATGCATGGACAATACAACAAAATCATTCTATGAACTGCGCAATTCAAAACTGGGCACGGAACTGGTCAAAGCATTGAAAGACCGGCATTTTGAAGCAGCATATTTTGACGACATTTCTCAGGCCGTGGAAAAAGTTTTTAGTCTTATCCCAAAGGAACATGTTATTTCCTGGGGCGGATCGATGACGGCCAAAGTCATGAACCTCTATGACGAAGCGGAAAAACGCGGTTACAAGGTGATCAACAGGGATGCAGCAAAAACGCCGGAAGAAAAAACTGACTTAATGCGGCAGGGTCTTCTCTGTGATACATATCTGATGGGGACAAATGCATTAAGCCAAGACGGCCAACTGGTTAACATCGACGCTTATGGGAATCGCGTAGCGGCTCTTTGTTACGGCCCCAAGCAGGTTATTATTGTTACAAGCATCGCCAAGGCTGCCAAAACACTGGATGATGCCATACAGCGGGCACGAAACATTGCCGCTCCCCTGAACACACAGCGTTTTCCTGATAATAAAACTCCATGCATTGTTTTCGGTTTCTGCAAAGATTGTAAAACTTACGATTCAATTTGTGCGCAAATTGTGATCACCAGACTTTGCAGACCTGCCGGCCGGATTAAAGTGATCATCATAGGACAGGATTTGGGATTTTAACATGAATATGCGAAGAAAAGACAGGGAAACAACCCGCGAAGAAGCGCTGTTGATTTTAGATCGAGCGTCCTGGGGCGTACTGTCCGTCGCGGACCATAAGGCTGCCCCCTACTGCGTCCCGCTTTCTTTTATTCGGGAAACAGACTGGCTTTACTTTCACTGTGCCATGGAAGGACACAAGCTCGAAATCCTCCGCGCCAGGCCAAAAGTCTGTATTACCTTTGTTGGAAATGTCGAATTCCCCGAAAATTGTTTTACCGCAGTTTATGAGTCTGCCATTGTGTTTGGTACTGCCGAAGAAGTAACAAATGACAAAGAAAAACTTCACGGACTGCGAATACTCAGCGAACGTTTTATACCCGGTAATATGCATGCATTCGAAAATGAAGCAGCACAAATGCTTTCCCGGACAGCTGTTTGGAAAATTCACATAGATGAAATTACCGGAAAGCGAAGGAAATACCCTTGACTATCCACGGAACAGGCTGCGGTTTATTGGATTGTATTTATGCGGATGAAGATTTTTCCGGCCCTGCCTATCAAAAAGCAATGTCGAAAAAAAGCGGCGACGGCGGACTAACTCCGGGACAATTGGTTTATTCGGATGCCCTGGAAAAATTTATGGGCAAAAACTATGACGAAGTTCTTGCTTCCCTGAATGCAAACAAAGCCCCTGATACCTGGAACCTCGGCGGCCCTTCGGCAGTTTCCATGGCTCATGCTGCTCAAATCCTTGCCGGAAAGACTACAGGAGGCGAATCCTTTGCCGTGCGCTATTTCGGTGTTAGGGGCAGTGATACCACCGGTGATATACTGGAAAAAAAATTCTCTGTCTTGCCTTTTACAAATACTTCCATATTACAAAAGAACTGTCCCAGTTCCCGTGTAGATGTGCTTTCCGATACCCATTACGACAACGGCAGCGGAGAAAGAACCTTTGTTTACCGGAAAGGAGCGCAAGACATATTTCTTCCGGAAGATTTAAGTGATGATTTTTTTAATGCAGATATTATTGCTTTCGGCGGAACAGGTCTTACCCCATGCCTCCACGACAACCTTACAGCACTTCTTAAACGTTCACGGAAAAACGGCGCCTTAACGGAAGTAAACCTGGTATTCGATTTTCGTAATGAAGCAGAAAATCCCGGGCAAAAATGGAAACTGGGCAAAAAGGATGATGCCTACCAATATATTGATGTACTCATCGCTGATCAGGAAGAAGCGTTAAAAACGTCGGGAAAGGTTTCTGCTGAAGAAGCTGCCGCGTGGTTTATAAACCAGGGCTGCGGCGCCGCAATAATTACCCGCGGCAGACAACCCGTCTTGCTTTGTGCCGGCAGGTCCGGTTTATTCGGCGCTGATGCAGCAAGTTTTGTAAGCTTTAAAAAAACGGACATACTTTACCTGCCGGTTTGCGAGGAAGTAAACAGTGAACTTGCAGCTTATCCGGAAAGGCGCGGAGACACCACCGGCTGCGGGGATAATTTTACAGGACAAGTAATTGCTGAACTTGCAAAAGCTCTTGCTTCCGGCAATCATAACAATCTTGATATCAGGGAATTATGTATCCCTGCAATTGCAGCCGGCGGTTTTGCATGCTTTATAGTTGGCGGCACATACTACGAAAAAGAAACCGGCGAAAAACGGCGATTGTTGGAACCTTATATCAAGGCATACAAAAAACAACTGGAAAACACCGGGTAATGTTTTCCGGTTTTAAACACTGCTGATTTTATAATTTGCCCGACTGTAAATCCTTTTCTGCAAGGGCAGCCATGCTGCCTGCTTTCGACCAGAGTTTTTCCGCTTTTTGTACCCATGCACCAAAACCAGAAATGTTTTCAGGAAAAGCCATGTAATGTCTGTAAATTTTTTCCCCGCTGCCGGCCGCAGAAAGGAGATTCCCCAAAGCAGCAAAAGAAATGCCGCCGGTTAAAACACCTTTCAGCAATTTGGGAATCATGCTGCCGCCTTTCCCCTTTTCGTCATCATCTTCATAAATAATACTGTGCTTATATTCATAGTCGTTTTCTTTTTCTGTACAGGAAACAGCTCCGCTTAACATGGCAAGGTTTTTGGCAAATTCGGCGCCCTGTTCTTTTATATAGCGGACATTGACGGCCCATACATTCTTCCGGAGCGGATATGCACCGTTTTGCATTGCTTTTCCGAATTCCTGCGAAGCAATAGAACAAAGCAGCCAGCCATAGGGAACACCTTCTCCTGACCAGGGGTTACTGATACAGGCAGCGCTGCCCAAAGCCACAAAACCATCAGCAACAAAACTGTAAGGAGGGCGGCGGTAAGGAGTACTGCCCTGCTCAATGTGGTCAAGGGTATATTCGGGAAGGAAACCAAGTGCGGCAAATCGCTGGAAACATCGTTCTGCATATTCAAAAGAAAGATTCGCCCCAATACCCATAATGGCTCCCCCTGCGCCATGCTGGGGGGCAAGCCATGTCTTGTAATGAGTCCACGTATTATTCAATTCAACCTTGTCCTTTTTCGGATTTTTAAGGTTCACATAATGCAGAACAACGTAAAACTGATCTCTGGGTCCTGTAATAAAGTTTTCGACGCCGTAATTATCGGGCAAACCGGTTCGAAGCACTGCCGGAATACCCGAAGCATCTGCGCAAAGCCGGGCAGTAATGGAAATTTCCTCAGACTTTTTATTAAATACTGCACCAACAAGTTTTCCGTCATTGTTAAACAGCGGTTTATTAAAAGCCGTATCGCAAAGTATTTCCGCTCCCTGTTCCTTTGCCCAGTCAGCAAGCCGCTTAATGATTTGCTGCCGCCTCAGTACCAGAATATCGCTATGTACTTTTTTGGGCCATTTGTTTAAAGCAGAACGAAGATAACTTAAGGTAAAACGCGCTACATATTCAGGATCGCCGTTCTGCGGTTCGTGCAGACCGAATCGTTTAAAATGTTCTCTGCCCAGATGAATAATATCGTATTGTGCACCAAGACTTTCTTCCGGTGCTTTGTCGCAGACCAGTACCTTATAGCCCTGTTTTGCCATAAGCCCCGCAAAATACAGTCCTGCCGTACAACCGCCAATTACCAAAACATCAGTTGTAATTTCCACAAAATCCTCCTGGTTATTCAATTACCATTATTCAATGGTTTTTCCGTATTGTCCAGAAAATACTATAAAAAAACCCGGCTGCTATGCAGCCGGGCGGTAATGTTATTCGTGAATCCGGACTAATTCTTCTTGCTAATTACCGTTACTGCTATTGTGGCGGATTTTGTAGGATCCGCTACAGATGTTGCCGTAACATAAAGAGTCGCTGCAGTTTCATTTGCCGATATTGAAAGCTTTCCATTGTTGTTTATACTGGTTCCGTTTCCAACAGCCCCGGTACCGGCAGCATTTGAACTAACTTTCCATGTTACGGACTTATTGGAGGCGGTACCGGCAACCGTGGCAGATAAATCCAGTGGACTGCCTACCGCAACTGTTGGATTTGCGGGACTGATAGTTATGCCGGTTACAGCGGGAGTAGCGGGAACAGTTTGTTGATTCTGGTTTGAACCTTGCTGGTTTTGATTTGAACCTTGTTGGTTTTGGTTCTGTCCCTGTTGATTCTGACCTGGTCTTTGTTGATTCTGCCCTTGCTGATTCTGGCTTGAACCTTGCTGGTTCTGATTTTGTCCCTGTTGATTCTGACCTGGTCTTTGTTGATTCTGCCCTTGCTGATTCTGGCTTGAACCTTGTTGGTTCTGATTTTGTCCCTGTTGATTCTGCCCTGGTCTTTGTTGATTCTGTCCTTGCTGATTCTGACCTGGTCTTTGTTGATTCTGCCCTTGCTGATTCTGACTCTGATCTTGCTGCGTTTGGTTTCCAGCTACAGCGGGAGTAAAAATACTGACAGCGACATTGCCGAATTTTGAAGGATCTGCTACAGAAGTCGCTATAATGTACAGAACACCTGCATTTTCGTTTAAGGCTACTGTAAGCACTCCATTGGCATTTATACTGGTTCCCGCAGTAACAGCTCCGGTACCTGCAGCATTTGAGCTGACTCTCCATGTAATGGCATTGCTGGGGTTATTGGTACCGGTTACCGAGGCATAGAACTGGAGTGTTCCGCCCCTATTCACTGATTGGCTTCCCGGACTAACGACTACACCGCTTACAACGGGGACAATTACAGTGACAATGGTACTACTGTATTTGGTTGGATCCTCTACAGAAGTTGCAAAAATATAGAGGGCTGGTACTGTTTCGTTGACCGCTACTCTTAGAACCCCATTGGCGTTAATATTGGTTCCCGTCGTAACAGCTCCGGTACCTGCGGCGTTCGAACTAACTCTCCATGTTACGGTATTATCAGGTTCATTGATACCTGTAACCGAGGCATTAAACTGGAGTGTTCCGCCGCTTGTTACAGACTGGTTTGAAGGATTAATTACCACACCGGTTACGATAGGGATAATTACTTGAACAGAAGTACTGCCGGATTTTGAGGGATCCACTACAGAAGTTGCAAAAACGTAAAGTGTCGTCAATGTTTCGTTTGCTGCCACTGTAAGCAACCCGTTGTTATTTATAACTGTCCCTGACGTAACAGCTCCGGTGCCGGCGGCATTTGAACTAACCTTCCACGTTGCGGTACTATCAGGGTTGTTGGAACCGGTAACCGAGGCTCTGAACTGGAGGGTTCTGCCCTTTCTGACAGACCCGTTTACGGGATCGACGGCTACATTTGTTACCGTGGTAACCCTTACCTGTTTGGATACGGATTGACCGGTATCCTCGGATGTTGCTATAACGTAAAGAATAATTGATGTTTCGTTAATTGCTACAGTAAGCACTCCATTGGAAGAGATAGTAGTCCCGTTTGTAACAGGTCCGGCACCATCACTTGTCGAGCTGACTACCCATACTATATTCTTCCCTGATGCGCTGAACCGGAGAGTTCCGCCGAGCCGTACCGATGATATATTGGAATCGGTCCTGATGGTTACATTGCCTATACCTACGCACCCTGTGATACCCAATCCCAATACTACTGCAAGAATAATAAAACCGAAAAGGTTGTTTGTTTTTTTCACAATTGAGCCCCTTAATAAAAGATACATCACAATAATAAGGTTACATTCCTGAGATACCAATGCTTATCAACTTGATAATAACCTATTTTACCTGATATTAAAAGAGTGGTATTTTTAAATTGTGAAGAATTGCAACAGAGCAAGCGCCGTGTAAATTAAATCAACGGTCTGTTAAACATCTGTTCTACTGCAAACCTTGCCGGTACACGCATTCACCGGCCGGGGAACTCCAATGTCGATAGTCTTTTTATCGATCCCTTCAAATTGTACATAAGCAAGATCGGTAAGGAGACCAATCCCGGCTCTTACTGAAACCCATTGCGTATTATCTAAGATTATTAAACATTCCAGAATTCATTCTTGCAAGTTATTTGGGTGATTGAAGGCTACTGAGACGTACCGAAGGCTTTCTGGTTTTCCAATTCTCTATGTCGTTTTGAGGCCCGAGATGCCTCATAATTAAATATCCTAAATTTTATTTTGCAGATAGTTAGTTATTCACTAATCCATTGGGATAATTCGTCAGCCGTGTTTTTTGTTTCATCCCAAACCAGCCAATACTCTCTATGTCGTTCTATATGTCATTCGGTCTTAGCAATGGTTAGGACCTCCCTTTGGAGGGGGAAGAACCCCACCTAAAATAGTACAACGTACCTCCTTAAGTGTTCAGAAAGGCCAGAAAAGCCCCTTTTGGAGGCTTCTTAAGGCTTTCTCGGTAAACGAAAAACCGCCCGAAGGCGGCTTTTCGTTCTAGCAGGGACAGGACTCGAACCTGTGACCTCCGGGTTATGAGATTTATCAAACCCGGCCTGCCAAAAACCATCTCATACTATCTAAGCGTATTATATCCTTATCCTGTAACGAATTACTAGAGTTAAAGGTATATTGAAGCATATTTTGGAGTATTTAATATCATGGAAAATCAACTACTTTTACGCCATTTTTTAATCCATTTTTTAGAGGGAATATCTAAATAATGGGTTTTTTGTCGGAAAAGTGGATATTTTAAAAGAGGTATGAGGGTTTGTGTTGACCTATGGTCTGATATATGCCTTCTTCTACAACTCCATATACCCGCCCTGTACCGCTGGATGTAATGTTCCCGACTTCCGCTGACAAAATCATGCTAACTTTTTTCTCAAAACTTCGAAAGGGGTCATCCCTTTAAAAGCACCGTGCGGTCTATGTAAATTATAAAATTTTTCCCATTCTGATAGTTTAGCTTCCAGATCCACATCGTCTTTGTATTCAAGTAGCTGGTAGAATTCATTTTCATCGGTTCTGTGTGATCGTTCCACTTTCCCGTTCAGGCGAGGTGTCCCAGGTTTTATGTATACATGCTTTATGCCCATGTCCTCAACATGCCAATGAAACTTTGCTTGAAATTCATGGTCGTTATCAGTCCTGATCATCATGATCCGAAATGAGAATTTTTTAATAACATAATCCACAAATTGTACAGCGCATTCCTGGTTATGCTTTTTGTATATTTTCAGCGCTCTGATTCTTGAAGCATCATCTATAGCCGTATATTGAAACCTTTTAATGTTTTTACCAGCGGAATTCTTAAAAACAAGGAACTTTACATCAATTTGAACATGATGTCCCGGCGTTTGTTTCTCATATCTGGTAAATTTCGACGGGATAGAGCGCTTTCGTTCGGAGGCCGGTAGCATGTTAAGGCCGTTTCGTTTTAAGACTGAATAAACGCCTTTTATTTTTAATCCGTGGTACCGTTCAAGATACCAAGATATTCTTTGCGGTCCAAAATGATATGTTTTTCTGAGATATAAGATTTTTTCTTCCACCTCGCCCTGTATTCTCCATGGGCAAGACCCAGGAACAAGGCCGGGTTTTTTATTAACTAACCCTTCAGTGCCTTTTTTGGAAAATGAACGTTTCCATTCATAAAAAGTCTCCCTCGAAATACCAAAATAACGGCATGCCTTTGATACATTGCCGATCTCTTTCGCATAATCTAAAATTTTCATTTTGCGGTTGACAGTTTTTTGATCCTCTTTGTTCATTTTAACCCCCGGCTTATTATACCCTACTGTCAACCGAGGTCGATAGTTCCATACGCTGGAAGTTTTGCAAGAGGTTGTGGAGTATATTTTGAAGCTTCATTTTATTAAAAGTGTAGGTACTATGGAATGAGTCTTTAGTAAAACCGTTTACTCGGTAATCGTTGCCATCCTTTACATTTTTGATGACCTACTCATCAATAAGGGTAATTCCATCATAAAAATATGAAATAATATATTTATCAAATTCATCCCAAAATGGATATGATAAACATTTTTTTCACCCAGATTCAGAAAAAAACTTATGAAATTATATATTGTACTATTTTTAGATTGAAAATCATAAATGGAATGTTTTTCGAGCTTCTTAGATAACATTCTTGGTAACCCATATTCTTCAAGTTGATAAACTAACGATGGCATAAAAGCATTTGAAGCTTTGTAAAGAAATGGAGAAATGTCAACATTATCATTTATGATAATTTTTTGTAATTCGTTCACATCATTAACCAATGCAGCTAACTTAAATGATACATTTCTTTCAAGTTTGAAAAATTTATTTATGCCAATATCTATATCATCAAGTTCATATAGTAAATCTGGAATTGAATGCATCCAATTGTTAGATATTATTTTAACAAAGCTGACAAACTTATTATATTCAATGTCCCATCCTCCTGGGTCTAACTTAATAAATTTATATAAAAGCCTATCCCACGAATCATTATTGTCAGAGTTTAAATATGGTAAACCATTCCACTCAGTTTTGTTATCTTTTAAATCTATTGCGATTTTCAACAATAATTCAGGATTTGACGATTGAAGCAAATTCGACTTCAATAGTAGGTAATAATCATTTTTTCCTAATATTGACTCCATTTCAGTTTTTAAATTTATTGCTTTATTAATTTGTTCTTGGTTTAAATATTCTGAATAATCACTTTCTGCTATATCATTGACCAATTCATCAGGAAAAGGTAAATCCAACTCTGTCGATTTTTGTGAAGGCGGTTTTTCAAGTAAATAAATATTTCCAACGAAGTGACGAAACATTCTTCCGCCACGCCCTATAATATTTTTATAAGTAAAATCATTTAAATTACTTCGACCATTTTTATTTCGCCAAATAATAACATTTTCCGCAGAAGTATTAACACCTTCAATTATTGATGATGTAGATACCATATTATTTAAGCCGTTTTTTTCTTCAAATAATTTAATTTGAATTTGACTTAATGCTCTGTGCAATTGACCATTATGTATACCAGTCCCTCTTATAACAATATTTGTCAATTGCCAATTTGGGTCATAATTTATTGATAACCAATCTTGAAAATGTTTTAAAAGCTCTGATTCTTTAGGGCTAAAATTTGTTTGTATTAAATTGCAAACATTATCTGTTTGTGAATATGTTCCTGCATAAATTAAAGTCTTTTTTTCTAAATTCTTTTCTAATATATTAATAAGAGCTTCACTTTTTTTATTTGTATCATTTTCTATTGATAGATATAGGTTGTGTTTTTCTAAAAAAACAGTATTGCAATTTAGTAATTCTTCAAAAACCATATCTTTTGTAAACGAATTATTAGAAATTTTTGTTATATTAGGTGCCAAATAATACTTTTGTTTTGCAATTCTACCCAATTTTATTATTGCTTTCAATAAAATTGATGAACGATCTGGAGAATCAAATACAGAACTAGCTTTATAAAATTCATCAACTATTAGCAAATCAATTTCTTTTAGATGATTTATATAGTTAATGGCTCTTTCTTGTGGAAATACTAAAATATTATATTCAGCAAGCTCAACATCGGTCGTAGTTATAATTTTATATTTGTCAGAAAATTTTTTATAAATTCTCCTTCTTGTTTCATCCATTAGTGCTATTGTTGGAACAATCAAAACAACATTTTTGGGTTGCTTATGTTGTATAAATGCATCAATAACAAAACTTTTCCCAAAACTGGTTGGTGCACTTACAGCAATATTTTTATTATCTAATAACTTTTTAAGCAATAATGATTGCTCCATATGTAATGTTGCATATTGTTTTCCAACATCAATTTTAAATGCATCAAAGACAAATTTTTCTTGCCAATTAGATGTCTCATATTCTATGTAAGGATATAAACCAACCTCACGAATTAAATTGTTCAATACAGGAGAATATTGAACATTGTTAGTTTTATGGTAATTTAATAATTTTATTAATTCATCTCGTGCTTCATTGGAATTCTTTGAAGATAATAAATCATTAATTTCATGACATTTTGAAAAAACATCCATTTTATACCTCTATGTACTTCTAAAGGAACTAACTGTTTTCAGAAAACGATCCACGATTGGCTTTTTCTCGGGAACTGGAAAAAGAATTAAATGAAATTTTATTTTGTCATATTTAAATATTTTTGTTGAAAGTTTTTCAGCTTGTTTATTAAAAAAGACAATCGCTCTTTCTTTATGAAAATTGATTATTTCTGTTTTATAATCTGTAGAAAGTTCACTGCATTTTCTTGTTTTTTCACATTCATGTAAAATAAAAATAGGTATATGTATTTTTGGTTTCAAAAAATCAATTGATTCTGTATTTTTTAAGGATTCCTTAATGGCCTCTTTAATGTCTGGCTCTATATTCAGGTTATCAATATCACTTACATTTCGAATAATACTATTTTCTTTTTTAATCTTATCGCTTTTTAAGGAATTTCCAATAGATTCTATAATTTTAAATAAACGGGCATTTTCAATATTATTGTAAAATTTTGCTTCACCGAACCATAGAGAAAAATCATCATCTTCGATAACAATATGGACACTATCTGCGCCTTTTGCATAATCTTGGGAATTTTGTTTATAAAATATTTTGGGAACAACTGGAAGGGCTTTGTAATAATCTTTCATTATTCCATATAAAATAATTTCAGCTAGTTCACTACCTTTACTATTTTCATCATTTGCTGAATCAGTAAGTCGCAGGTTTTTTGCTGATGCAACCAATTCACTATAATGCTTTTTCACAAGACAGCTTCTTTCTTTTTCACTTAATGCAGTTTGAGCTATGTTATCCCATATATAACTGTCGAATTTTGAATCTCTCCATTTTCCATCTTCAAAATCATTTATCATACTTAAAAGATGGTTATTTGAATCTATATTAGATAAAGACTCATTTATCAAAATGTCAAAATAAAATCCATTCTCAATAATATTTTCCATTTAATACCTCAAGCATAATATTATAAAATAATAATGGTATTGTTGTAAAGGATATTTCAACGAGTCTCTGCCTTTATAAAATTCTAAAAAATCTATAATGTTAAATATTACCGTTTACTATATCAATCACTGGTTTATTCTTCATACTCCGTATTCAATTCCGTAAATAGTTCATCCGCACTGGAATAACTTTTTGCTTTTTTCTTTCCGCTTGTAATATCTCATGCTTCCTGCATGGCGGTTTCAGTTTCGGTGTTATAACGGGGTTGTTTCCGCAAATGAGAAGGTTTCATTTGCGATAGTTGTTCGTCGGTCAATTCAGGACAATCCGAAAAATCGGTGTTTTTAAATGCCTTAATTTCCGCCACTATTCGTGCTTTTTCTGTAGTATTCATCATTGAGCATGAGCCATGGCCTGTCGCAGAATAGTATTAAGCCTGGTTTGATAACCTTTCCCATCTTGTTTGAGCCATGCCACTATATCGGCATCCAGTTTACAGGTAATGGTCTGTTTTATTGGTTTGAACATTTTACGTTCCTGCCAAGGACGGAAACCCGAAAAGTCTTTGAATTCAGGAATATCGGAATAATCAATATCCTCATCTTTAATGGCATCTACCCGGTCAAGGTCTTCTTTGCTAACCGTAGGCAAGGTTTCAAGGGTATGTTTCACGATTCCCATAATAATATCTCCTCTCATACTTGTTTGCCTTCCGGGCGGAAATGATACGTATAGTTTCCGTATCCGGTTCAGTAAAATTTACGAACAATAAGCGACCTTCAGCAACGCCGATGGCAAAAGTTCGATTTTCTTCATGATTGCTATGTCTGACATCATAGTCTTCTTTTCGTAGAGGGTCAGTAAATACATGAGCGGCATGCTCAAAACAAATACCATGTTTTTTAATATTCAATAGGTTCTTTCTTCCGTCCCATTAAAAATTCACATTACCCTCTGTTATAAATACTATCTTATATGTATAAATATGTCAATATCTTTTTTGGTTATATGCATAACCAAAACCCATTACATCAATTCTTTCAACTCCGAGAGTAAAGTCTGTATTTTATCTTCATTCGAAATAAAATCAAAATCCTCTTGTTGTTGATATTGCGATAATTGACCTTTCCCAAATATTATGTCTAACATTCGCTCGACAGTATTCATCCGGCCTTTCTTGGCATCATCAAGAAGTTTTTCTGCCAATATGATTATAAGCGCAGGAGCTTTGTTTCTTTCTTTTTCAACAAAATCTTTGAGCCCTCCCATTGAAAAATTGAATAGGACAAATTTGCACGCATCTATAAGGTCTTTTTGACATACATCATTTTCAGTTATGTATCCTTTTAACCATGATTTTGGTCGACCTGCACCAAGATTCTTTTTTCCATGTCGAGTAGGACATTTCTCAAGATTTTTCTTTCCAGCTTCTATAAACTGCGGCGTAACCATGTTTTTCTCTTAAGATTTCATCTAAGATTATCCCCAAATTAGGATGTTTTTAGCGATACTTCAAGTCCCGAACGTTACTCTGTCATATACAAGGGTATCAAGTTCCTTTTTTAAAGTACTTTGTTCAGAAATATAAATATCATGCTCCAATTTATGATTTTCCGCTCGTATTCGTTCAAGGTTTTTGGGAGATAATTTTCCAGACTCTATTAATTGCTGAATAAAATAGCGATAGTCTTTAGGAAAGCTCTGGCGGTATTGTTCTGCTTGTAATCTCTGTAACCTTGATGGAGTGATATTTTTAGATTTATCAGCATATACCAATTGTCCTATTTTTTCTATATTTTTATAAGCATCATAAAACAATTGTTGAAAGCTCTGATAAATACCTTCATCGAAAAGACTGTAAGCTGATAAACCTCCTTTGAATTTTGCTTCTATATCCCCTCTTTTTCTTAATCTTATATTCAAGGCGAAGCACATTTGACCCATTGAACAAAGGGGGTATATCTTGCTTTTTATCAAGCATTTCTTTGATTTTATCATATCCGATGAATTCAAATGAGCCTGTCGGGGTAGTATAATTTACGGTTTCAATACCAGTCCATTTTGAATACTCTACCCGGGTAAATCTTTTAGTATTTCCAAATAGACATAGATATTCAAAAGGTTTTTCTTTGGTGATAATACTTGTACCAAATTCTGCAGAGCATACAATTGCACTTTTTAAGCAGATGGCCACATCTTGTTCTAATTTTTTTATAGCTGCCATGACTTCTTCTTTATTCAATGGAGTGATATTTTCACCTTTTAAATATTTTGGCAATGAACCATGAATTATTAGATAGTTATGATTTTGCCATATACTCATATTTTTCAATTTTCCCCTATAGGCATCTATTCCATTTTGGTATAAAATCTTAACTCTTTCACGCAAGATATAGTTTTGAGGCAAGCTATTTATTTTAAACGTTACATTATCAAACATTATGTCCTCCAAATAAAATTCAAGGCCACCCCCACAGCAAGCTGCGGAATAACCCTAAAGGATTACCCCTTAATTAGGTGGGTAAAGTAGCTTGTTACAGGACTGATGAATCAGACACATATTTCAGCTTTATCATTTCGGTTTTAGTAATCTCGGGTATTTTTCCTGCAAGTCTTCTTTGAAAAAGAATAGGCACCGCTTCACTTAAATCCTGAAAAAACCAAATTGCAAGTTCATCGAAATCTTCGGAAAACTCAATAAGTACACCATAGTCTTTGTACGTCCCGTATGACTGCCGTGGATATTCGGGCAAAAAACCAATCTTGCAACCATTCTATTTTTTGTCAATTCAAGCGTATGGGAAAACCGTTGGCAGTTTTGATTGTTAAAATACATTTTTTTTCGGAAAATAATATATTTCTCTCCCTTGTATTTCCCTCTGCTATAGACTGATGGAAAACCTGGAATTGTTCTTCCTTTATGCCCAGTCAATATTAAGTGAGTTCGATTTCCAGAAAAACGACTAAACTTATATATGGCATCTGGTTTCATTTTTTCTCCTGTTCTTTTGTATTTTCTGTTGTGGAATGAAAAACACCTACAACCCGTCCGTCATGGATTTTCAAGGTGGTACTGATCGAGCCATAACGAATTTTTGCGGCATTTTCATACAATCGCTCAGCGATGTTTATGATATTTTGTTTAGTCGGATTTTCAATCATTTTTGAGTCCCTTTATTTGTGTGTTCTGGTCAAGAAATTTGTCTAGCTCTGATCTCCTGTAAAGAACCCGTCGGCAGATTTTAATGCGAGGTATAGGCAAACCGTCTAAAACGGTTTTGCATATACCCAAATACTGTGCCGTTTCCTCACGATTAAGAATGACATTGATTAAGTCATTAGAATGATTCATTAGTTACCCCCATATTTAACTTTTCCATTTCATTATAAATGAGGGGTATTTTATTTATCTTCGGAGGTATTTAGTATTTTTTTTAGTTTTTCATAGTCATTGGATTTGTTTTTGAACTGGCTACCATTGATACTTAGACTGTTTTTGAGGTCTTTTACACCAAAAATCATTTCAAGTAGTTGCCAGGACATTTTTTTCTCCGGTTCTGCAATACTACGAAAATATTCTGCTAAGGACTGTTTAGATTTAGTCCATTTAAGACTTATATCTTTATCTTCTAAATATCCATTTTCTTTCAGTATTACATAATCGTTTTTAAATTTAGGAAAACGTAATATTATTTGATTAACTTGAAAAGAAGAAATATTTTCGGAAATAGCTTCGATTTCAACTTTGCATCAATCAAAACAATCTTCAAATTCTGCTATGAAATTCTTATATGTTTCCAATGGATTAATTTCTTTTCCGGTAGCTCTGCTTATTTGTTTTTCATTTTTTTGGATTATCAGTAATTTTTCATTTCCATCAAAATAATGAAATTCATCAGGATAATTTTTTTCATTGACTCGTATTCTCTCAAGTTCTGTATTGTAACGGCTTTTAAGAAGTGTTAAGGCTTGTTCCTTGGTTATTTTACCAATAATACAATTTTCAACTGCTTCGCAAAAACCGGCTCTATATTGTTTCCCATTATCAATCAGCATTTCAAGTACCTCTAATTTATTATAATGTCAGAGATACAAAAGTCTATAGCTTTAGTTATGAAATACCATAAGTGAAGGTAATGATGAAAATAGAACCGTTAAGTGTCGTTTTTTGCTCAGAATTGGCTACTCTTTTTTTATAAATTTCATATTATCAAATTCAAGAGTTTTGCCATTATCACGAAATTTATACGGAACAGATTCATAAATATATGATCCTGTTCCCCATATTCTCATGGAAATTTTATCTTTAAGAGAGTTAACATGGATTTTAACATCAGAGCTATTTGCTTCACCTTTGTTTACAATCATCAGCCAACCTTTGTCTGTTCCATCAAATTTCAAAACCATGTAATTCTGAATATCTTCTTCATACTCAAATTTGCCATTAAACCTATCATCCCCTAATTGTTTTGGTTTTTCATCGCATGAGATAAAAAACAAGCTAATCACAATCAAAACCAAAAGCTTTTTCATAAATACTCCTTTACTTTTTTTGTGAAGATTATTTTTTCCTTAATTCAGTAAGTTCACCTCCGATAACTAAAGACCATTTTCCATCATATTTACTTTTAGATAAAAGCCCTTGATAACCCAGTGGTTGTAAATAAACTTCATATGTTTCGTCGCCTATTTTGTCATCCTTTGGGATAAGGTTAAAGGAAATAGACTCCTCGCCTTTTTCCTCCATCACCATGATTCTATCCTTGGTATTAATTGTAATTGTTACACCGGGAAGATCATTAGACTCATATTTTGTTGTACATCTAGCCAAAATGATAATAATTACAATAAATATAAAAAACTTTTTCATGCAAACTCCTCTTGTTAGTTCATTAAATCTTTCTAATAGAAAGATAAATATAATTCTAATAGCTATTTGCTTTATGATCAAGCCCAATAAGATAATAGTAATATAGCTATCAGAATTACTATTTTTGGTGTGATTTTTAACACAATATATAGAGTAGGTTTTCTTTTCATACGCTATATATGGGATGTGTTTATAAGAGAATACAAGGTCGGACATGACGGAAGCTGAAATTCGTAGTATTCTTAGCTCAAATTTAAAGCGGTATCGAAATTATCGTAAATTCTCACAGGCTGAATTGGCTGAAAAGCTTGACATTTCTATTCCTTTTCTGAGTGATGTTGAAAATGGCAGGAAATGGATTTCCCCGATGACTTTGGTTAAGTTCGCTTCTGCCCTGAATATCGAGCCTTATGAGCTTTTTAAACCTGAAAATGCCATATCACCGGAAATATCAACCGCCTTGACAAATTGGAGTAATGATATTGTCGAGGCGGTTACCCAGACAGTAAAAGACATACAGACTTGCTATCTTATAAAGGCAAATGAACCACCTGAAAATTAACCCTGTCTCCGGTAATCTTATGCCCGGCATAATGGTCTCAAGCATGACCATTGTCTTATGTCCGGTTTGAGATTGCAGAAGTTTTTCTGTAATCTTGTCCCTCATATAAGCTGTAAAGTAATGACGCCAGCTATGAAAGGTATATGCCTTTGCAGATTTTTTACTAAGTCCGGTTTTTATCAATGCGTCTTTCAGGTCTCGGCGGAAAATATCCTGTTCAATGGGTTTATTCGGAAATTTTTCCGCCCAGAATACAAAGCTGTCCATATCATGCCCATGAGGATTGCTTTTTGCTATTCCTATCAATTCATGTATAAGCCCTGGAAAGGGAACTTCTACAATTCTCGTTTCATTATTCTTTGTGGTTTTTAATCCGTCCTGGAAATTCCAGCTATGCCGGACATATAGACAATCCTGACCTAAATCTTGTATTCGTAAGCCTTGAATCTCCCCAGCCCTCATTCCGGTTACCATTGCCAGTATATTGGCAAGCCTTGATCTCTCATCTTTCCAGCTAACCCTAAAAAGCGTTTTTGCTTGTTCAGGGCTTAATATCTGACGTTCCCTTGACTTACCAGAAAACCAAGTTATTCCTGATACAATATCTTTATCAATCATTTCTTTTTGAAAAGCCCATGCAAGAGGGACTGTCCCTGCCTTTATGATTGAATTTTTTCTTGAAGCTGATTGTGGAAACCGGACGATCCGTCGTATTTTGGAAGCGGCATTTTTCCGTTTTGGTTTTCGTAATCCCGCTTCGATTTCAGCTTTTTCCCTTTCGGCTTCTTCTTGTAAAGTCTTGTCTATTTCAGTTTGTTCTTTTTCAGCCTGTTTTGGCAAAGATTCCAGATAGGCAATGAAGGCTTCTATATCCTGTCGAGTAATATCTCCCAGATGTTTTCCTTGAAAAAAAGGTATCCAGTATTTGTTGACTGCCCCAGTCATTTCGATAGCATAACGCCTGTGCATTCCATGATTTCTTCGCAATTTTTCTTTAATGTAAGTGGATTTTTCCCAGTCCCAGAAATCGGTCAAGTAAGTAATAAAATCTATTACCTGTACGCTTTCTTCAAGGATATAGGATTTCAACAGCCCTTGACGATGAAGCTCTTTGCAGATAAATTCAGCGTTGACTTTGGTTATGTCAGCCCCTTTTGCCATTTCTCGCAAGGTATACTTTTTTAGGCTGACTGTTTCCCCTTGTTGGGGAATCCCATCCTTGAGCCATTCGAAAACAATTTGTATTGCTTCTTTTTCGGTCTCTTTTTTGGTATTAATCTCTGGGAGATATTTCCCCGTCTGCTCGTTTTTAAATCTGACTGTGTAATACCGCCGATCTGACCGTTTTAATAAAGAAAAAGGAAGACGTTTCTTCATGTCCTTAATCCTTGTATGGCGTTGAAAATGGATTTCGTCCACTTTTTGCGCCACTTTTCGCTATATGCGATGATTAAGGACTTCCGATGTCGGTCAGTCCGTAGCTAAATCCTTATAACATAACGATTTAGCATGTTAGCAGGGACAGGACTCGAACCTGTGACCTCCGGGTTATGAGCCCGACGAGCTGCCAACTGCTCTACCCTGCGTTGTTATTTAAATATACTCTTTTTACACAGCACGGTCAATAATGCTTCTCAGCTTTGCATTTTTTTGTTTCATTTTGCAAAGAAAATAATTCTTGTTTATAAAACAAGTACGGAGAGAGGGATTTGGGGTTCCTCTTACAAACATATGTCCCTTCGGGCCGTTTGCCATTAGGAAGGATTTATTCCACCGCCGTTCGGCGGTACAACGTCATCATGTTTGCTCGTTCTACCCCCGCCTTCGCGTTACCCGGTACATCCTGTACCGGCTTGTATTAGTCAATGCTTTTGCATTGGCATTATTTAAGTAACACTCTGGTTCAAATCCCTCATTCTCTGTCAGTGTTTTATTTCACATACCATGGAACAAGTTCTTGCTATGTAAAAATGTCCGGAGAGAGAGGGATTTGCCTTCCACTCCTCAACTTCCTGTTTCGGAGTTCCAGGCCGGGGTTTTACCCTTTCGGCGCCATCCATGGCGCCTCTTCTTCCCATTTGGTCAGCGGGTAAAACCCTTCAAATCCCTCTCTTCCTTCACTTTGTACGGAGAGAGAGGGATTTGAACCCTCGGTACCCTTCCGGGTACATACGACTTCCAATCGTACACCTTCGGCCGCTCGGTCATCTCTCCATAAAACCTTCGAACCCACAATTTATTTGTATCAACACAAATAACGGAGCAGGGGGGATTCGAACCCCCGGTACCCTTTAGGGGCACAACTCCTTAGCAGGGAGCCACCTTCGGCCTCTCGGTCACCGCTCCAGGAAAGGCGACCGAAAGGTCGTCTAACCAATAATTGTAACACGAGCAGGTGCAAGACGCAGTTACCTCATCCGACATTTGTAGACAGCCTTTAGGCTGTCGTACGCACCTATCCAGTAATACAGCCCGTCAAGGGCTGTTTCTCCAATAATGTAGCACGTGCAGGCGCAAAATAAAGCTACTTCACCCAACATTTATAGACAACCTTTAGGTTGTCGTATGCGCCTATCCAGGGATACAGCCCGTTAAAGGCTATTTTTCCAAGAATGACAGCAATCTTACCATGAATCAAGGGTAAAAATCACCTATTTGTCCACCCGCTCGATGTCTCGCGGGCTTTTATTTGGCGACCCTTCGTCATTGCTCACAAGTGATACAATCATTGGGTCTACGCCGTGTTACTTCCTCCCATCCACACGCTCGATATCTCGCGTGCTGTATTCGGGCGGGGGAGGATTCGGGGTTCCTAAGTTCGAATCCCCCTCACATTGATGCTTGGAGTTTTACGAAGTAAAACTCCGAGAAAAAACCCTGCAAGGGTTTTTTCGGAGCCGGCCCTTCGTCATTGTTCAAAACGATACAATTATTGGGCCTACGCCGTGTTACTTCCTCCCATCCACCCGCTCGATGTCTCGCGGGCTTTTATTTGGCGGGGAGGATTCGGGTTAAAAGGTTCGAATCCCCCATCTTTTGGGCAATATTTAAAATACTCGCACCAAAAAGATTCTTCTGCCAATAAATACAATTAACGGAGCAGGGGGGATTCGAACCCCCGGAACCTTGCGGCTCAACGGTTTTCAAGACCGCCTCCTTCAACCACTCGGACACCGCTCCAGGAAAAGCGACCGCAAGGTCGTCTAACCAGTAAATATAACACGAGCAGGTGCTAGATGCAGTTACCTCATCCGACATTTGTAGACAGCCTTTAGGCTGTCGTACGCACCTATCCAGTAATGCAGCCCGTCAAGGGCTGTTTCTCCAATAATGTAGCACGAGCAGGCGCAGAATACATCTACAATACCCAATAACTTGAGG
>WRIB01000016.1 GCA_009782955.1 Treponema sp.
CGTATTGCCTACATTTATGCCTACGGTTATTCCCTCATCCCTGAAATATTCCATTGCCGTTTTGGATGACATTGGCTGAGGGCTTGTTGGCCGAGGGTCAGCTTGAGCGAACATTGTTATGACGCAAAGCGTTCCAAAAATAACAGAAAACCCTATTTTCTTTTTCATACAATTTCCTCCTGAATTGGCCGGTCCTTAACTATAATTATACCATTTTGGCTTAAAAGGTTCTCGGTATGGAACGAGGATTCCGGTTTCAACCACTCAAAACCCACTAAAGCGGATAGATTGGCTGCCGTACGCTTGTCAAGCCACCTTCCTTTTTATATACTTCAATTATATTCACAGTAGAGGAGTCTCTTATGGCACAGCACCAATTTCAAACTGAAGTAAGTCAGCTTCTGCACCTGATTATCCATTCCCTCTATTCAAACCGGGAAATCTTTCTGCGCGAGCTGGTATCAAACGCCTCCGATGCGCTGGACAAACTTAAGTATTTAACGGTGGCGGATGCAGCCTATAAATCCCTTATCCTTGATCCCAGAATCGACATTTCTTTTAATAAAGAAGCAAAAACCCTAACCGTTGCGGACAACGGTATAGGGATGAACGAAACAGATCTGGAGGAATCCCTGGGAACCATTGCCCGTTCGGGAACAAAGGCTTTTTTGGAAAAGCTCAGCGCCGATGCAAAAAAAGATTCAAACCTTATCGGCCAGTTTGGCGTGGGTTTTTATTCTGCCTTTATGGCGGCGGACCGTATCGAAGTGATAAGCCGGAAAGCCAACGACGAAAAATCCTGGAAATGGTCGAGCGAGGGCAAGGATAGCTACGAGATAGAAGAGGCTGTAGGGGAAGTTGTGCGCAGCGAACAGGGAACAACGGTGCTGCTCCACCTGACCGAAGAAGGGCTTGAGTACGCAAACCGCTGGTCTATCGAAGATATCATCAAGCGATATTCCAACCATGTAGCGTTTCCCATCTACCTGACCTACGACGAAAAAGAATATGACGATAAGGGAAAGGAAAAAGAAAGCAAGACAAAAACCGACCGCATTAATTCCGGCCAGGCAATCTGGAGGCGCTCCAAATCCGAACTGAAAGAAGAGGACTATACAGAGTTTTACAAGGGCATTGCCCACGGGGACGATGCACCGCTTCACTATATCCACACAAAGGCGGAAGGGACGCAGGAATACGCAACGCTGTTTTACATTCCCGCAAAAGCGCCTTTTGACATGTACCAGGTTGATTACAAGCCCGGCGTTAAACTCTACGTTAAGCGGGTTTTTATTACCGACGACGACAAAGACCTGATGCCCAGCTACCTCCGTTTTGTCCGGGGGGTAATTGATTCGGAAGATCTGCCGCTCAATGTAAGCAGGGAGATACTTCAGCAAAACAAGATACTAATGAACATAAAAAACGCATCGGTTAAAAAACTCCTGGGGGAATTCAAAGCTCTTGCCGATGCTGCATCTGCTTCCGAAGAAAATAAAACAAAATGGGAAACCTTTATTAAGGAATTCAACCGGCCGCTTAAAGAAGGGCTTTACCAGGACTTTGCCAACCGCGAAGCGCTGCAGGAACTGGTTCGCTTTAAAAGCACCACCGCAGAAGGCTGGACCAGCTTTGCCGACTACCTTACCCGCATGAAGGCCGATCAAAAAAACATCTACTACATTACCGGCGGCGACGAAAAAACGCTCCGCGCTTCGCCGCTCCTGGAAGCCTACAAAGCCAAAGACCTGGAAGTCCTGCTCATGGATGATGAAATCGACGACATTGTAATTCCTTCGCTCCACAGTTACCGCAAGGAACTGCCCGGCACGGACGGCAAAATGGAAACCAAAAGCTGGGATCTAAAAGCGGTAAACCGCGCCGGGGCTGACGAAGAATTGGGAGAAAAGAAAGACAAGGCAGCCGAGAAAGAAGCAAAGCCGGTTATCGAAAAAATCAAAAAGGCACTGGGCGAACGCGTTAAGGATGTTAAACTTTCCCGCCGCCTTCACGACTCGCCTTCCTGCATTGTCGCCGACGAAAACGATCCGTCCATGCAGATGGCGGCAATGCTTAAGGCAATGGGCCAAACCGATATGCCGGAAACCAAACCCATCCTGGAAATAAACGGCGACCATCCCATTGTCGTTGCCCTGAAAGACACCGACGACGAAGACCGCATCGCCGACACTGCCGGTGTACTGCTGGATCAGGCATTGCTGGTAGAAGGAATAAAACTCAAAGACCCGGCGGATTTTGTAAAAAGGTTAAACCGGCTTTTGTCATGATTTAACCACTTCGCTGTATTATCCGGTTTTCATCTGAGGGCTGTTCCAAAATGTCAGATTTTGGAACAGTTGCCTTAGATTTACAGGAAAAAGTGGCTTATAGACGCTATTTCCAGCCAAGAACTGATCAACTATTCTTCCTGCAAGGGTGTGGAAATATTAAATGGTTATACCTTTGGATACGAAAAATAGTTCGCCCTATTTAACATGTTTTCTCTGTCCCCGTCGCTGCGGAATTAACCGAAATAATACTAATAAACAAAAAGAATATGGATATTGCAGAGAAAGTTCCGTTTTGCATCTGGCTTGTGTATCAATTCATAAGGGGGAAGAGCCGCCTATTAGCGGTACAGGAGAAAACAGGAAAGGCTGCGGTTTTACCGGCGGATCGGGAACGATTTTTATCAGCGGTTGTAACCTTGGTTGTGTTTTTTGTCAGAACTGGCAAATATCTTTAGATTTACCATCAATGTCAAACCTAAAGACGGAGTTTGCTACGCAAACTCCAGGAATACAACCACCGGTTATCCATGACCGGTTCCGTTTGGGAAAACCTGTAGAAACCGCAGAATTTGCCCGGGTTTGCCTTGCTTTACAGGAAAAAGGTGCGGAGAATATCAATATCGTTACCGGAAGTCATGCCGTTCCGGCAATTGTAGAGGGCATTACAGCCGCAAAGGAACAAGGGCTGGTAATACCCGTCCTATGGAATTCATCAGCGTATGAATTATCGGAAACGCTGGATTTGCTTGAAACCGTCGTAGATGTCTTTCTTCCGGATATGAAGACCCTGGACAGTGCCATTGCAGGGCAGTACTTTAATGCCCCGGATTATCCTGTCGTAGCGGCAGCAGCAATCGAAAAAATGCTGGAAATGCGAAAAATTCGCTTCGATGCATCATACCTGGTATCGGGGGTTATGGTTCGTCATTTGGTATTGCCGGGGTATTTGGAAGCAAGCCGCGAAGTATTACGCTGGTTTGCCGATCATTGCAATGGACGAGCGCTGCTTTCGCTTATGTTCCAATATACCCCCATAACAAATATGGCAAAAAATGTTCCTGACCGGTACATCACTCAGGAGGAATACGACACCGTGCTGGGTTGGCTGGGTGAATTCAACATAGAAGACGGCTATTGTCAGGAGTTGGTCCCGGGAAACACTGATTGGCTGCCGGATTTCGGAAAATATAACCCGTTTCCGTCCGAGTTATCGATTCCGGTATGGCATTGGAAAAACGGGTTTATTCGATAGTCTGGTTTAATACCCCGCAGTTTGCTGCGGCTGAAAGGACGTTAAGCACGAAAGTGTATGGTATTAGGGAGCTTTATTTAAAAAACCTTCTATGATATAGTAAAATGTTAAATAAAAAAACCCGAAAATCGGTATAGGTATGGGTAAAAATAAAGCTGTATATGCTCCGGGAGAACTTTCCAAGACCCGGGACAGATTAAAAATTGAACACCTTGATTTAGATGAAGCCAAACGCATGACCAAGTTGCTGGGAGGCGAAGTCGGCTATGAAAGATCCGAAGACCAGGAAACTGCCCGGAGTAAACAAAAAACACGGAACGAAGTAGTCGAAGTAAATATCGGCGGCCGCAGCAAGCGCGGACGCCGTATTGATCTTGCTTCGGGCGATGACGAACTTGACAACATGGACTGGAAGGAATACCGCAAAAAGAAAAAAAAGGAGAAAGATGGCGATCCATCCGATGATCCATCGGCTTCATTAACATCAAGTTACTGGGAACGGGTTAAAATGGATAAATTCTGCGGCCAGGGGGAATTTGAAATAAAAAGTCCCAGCCAGGTATTGATTTCCATGCTGTCGATTCTAAGTGAACCTCCCGATAATGTTAATCCTGCTTTTGTAACCAGGCGAATAAACGAATACTATAAACGGATTGAAACCCTGGTTACCTCTGTTCGGACCCTCCTGCCCCGGAACAATATGAAACGCAACGAAAAACTTAAAAAAGCTTCTCCTTTTGACTTTGCCATACTTGATACGCTTCGCTATTGGAATATTGATTCAATTTCCTCTAATCTTTCCCGGATTCAGACCCGGCCAAGAAATGTTAAAACCGTGGATTTTACGGAAATAGTCCGGGAAATTTACAAACCCATGTATATACTGGAACAGCTTAATACAGAAACCCATATTAAGGGAGCGTTTAAACTTCTCTACAAAGTTCTTTTTCTGGAAAACCCAACTGAGGCCAAAGGAAAGTACCAGGAACTGATACGTACCGCTCTTTATTCGTATAGCATAATTATCCGGGATATAAGATATCAGCTTTATCCCTTGCTAATGAAACTTGTATCCAATTGCTGGATCCCCTACGAAACATTTTTTCAGGAACGAAGAAACCGAATCCGGGCTTTTCTGCAGGTAACCGAGAAGAACCGTATCAGTCCTCAAATGGAAAATGCCGCAACTACAGAAGAAGTTACCGAAATAGCCGAAGAGACAGAAGAAGCAAAAACAGCGGAAGAACATCCGGAAACCAAGGAAATCTTCGACGAAAGCAACATGGATGAACCGCTAACCGAAGAAGAACGGCAAAAAAAACAGGTACATGAATCGAAAGCAAAAGCCCGGGAAAAAGGTCTTTCCGCACTGGAAACGCTGTTTCCAAAAGCAGGCTGGGAACGGATTTCTTTGTTCCCTGACTTCTACCCCTATTTTTCAGATGTATTCGCCTTAAAAAAAGGAGTGGAATTAATTGCTCCAACGGATCCTCTTCAGCAGGTGTATATTTTTTCCCATATTCTTGAAGAATTGTTCTTTGGTCTCCGCTACACGGAATTCGGCGTAATCATGGGATCCGACGGAAACCCCGAACGTTTGGATGATTCAATGAACCGTATCATCAACGGCTGGCAGCGAAAACTTGAATCAAGCTTCGAAAAAGAATACCTGCCGAGGCTGGCAGAATATTGCGGACTTCTTGAAAACACCGCCGAATCAAGAACCAGTAATTATGCCAAACGGCTTGTAAATGAACTCCATTGGGCTAAACGATTGTATTTCCTTCCGTACTACAAATTTGAATCGATTATGCCTCCGCCGTTCCAAAAAAACACTACAGAATCGCTTTACCCTGAAGTCCGTTCCCTCCGGCGTTACCTTACCGCCATAGCCGCCGGAATTGAGCAAAGCAATAAACGCGGCGGCGCCGATAACAGGGCTCCCTGTGATGGCATTGATAACCCATGGGATCCCTATGTGTTCCAGGTACCCAATCCCGTTTCCAAACGACTTGATCAGATACTTGCCCCAAAAAAACGAAACAATGCTTCACTGATATTCTTTACTCTGGCAATCACCGTAGTGCTGGATCAACTATTAAACGATGAAGACAGCTGGGCTTACGGCGATCGATCCGGCGTGTTATTCCGCAGTGAAAAAGGCGAAGGAGTACGGCCAACATTCAGTGTTGACCATAAAATTGACACTGAACAGCTCTTTAAACAGGAACTAAAAAAACGCCAGGTTGCCGCAGGACAGGCGGAAGCACAAAAGAAAGCATCGGAGTTGAATGTATAGGGGAAACCCTAATGTAACAAGCTGAACAATTAATAGCGATGTGTTCAGTCCAGCAAGATTTGCAGTAATTTTTCTTCATCGCCGATTGCCCCAAGAGAGTTGAGTCTTGAAATGCTTTGCAGAAAACCATAACTGGCATTAATAAGGTTGTTCCGGCCGGTAATGAGCAGAGAAGTTGCTTCCTGAAGATCGGATACAGAACTTTGCGAAAGGCGGTAACGTTCCATTACATGTTCAAAATGTCTTTCTGCATACTCAAGTGATCGCCGTGATGAAAGAACCGATTCCGCCTGTGTAAATGCGTTTAAGAAGGCGCTTTGCAATTCGGTTTCCAGGGAATTTACAGCGCTGATATAATCCAGTACTGCCGAGTCTCTTTCGATCCTGCTTTTTTCTATCCGGTTTGCGGTAACCCAAAAATCAATTGGTATGCTCCCTCTGATCGAAACGCCCCCCGCGGTTGTATTGGAACGGCCATCGGCAACGGAATAGTGCAGAGTTGTAGAAAAAATTGTAGCGCTAATTGTTGGGGAACAATCCCGTCTTGCAAGGGAAAGACTTCTTTCCGCCCTTTGACTGTTAAGCGCAGCCTTCGCAAGTGAGGGATTCGCTGCAACAAGAATTTTAATGAATCTGTCGTATAACATATCGGCTTCTTCGTCGGAAATACCGGAAAAATACCGGATTACATTTTCGTAAACGCCAAAGTCTATCTGTTCAAGTGTTACCGTTTCTTTAAGACCGGTAAGTGCATTGAATCTTGTCATGCAGAGAGCAAGATTCCGCTTGGCCTGATTGCGGGAATTTTCACGTGTTTCCTTGTCAGACAACGCTTTTAGATAATCGCCCTGGTTGATTATTCCGTTTGCCTGCCGTATCTCTGCAATGGAAAGAGTCAAGACTGCCGTCTGTAAAGTGGATTCTGCAACTTCCAGATTTGCTGCCGCTTCCAGCACCGCATAGTAAGCATTATCAACCGCATCAAGCACACTGAAGTACTCGGCCATTGCATCCTTGCGGACACTTTCTGTTGCGATTGATCTGATGGCTTTTTGGATAAAGCTTCTTCCGCCTTCAAAAATTATCTGTGTTACGGAAAAAGTGAACCCTGCCGTTAACGTGTCAGCAGGTTTTACAAAATTCCAGTTCCTGCCCAAATAACTCATCGAAGCGCTGTAGTCCGCCGAAAGGGAAGGCAGCATGGAATACAGCTGATTTCGTTCATCCAGTATACTGCTGCGGATTGCCATATTGTATTTGGCAAGACTGCGCGAATTTGCCAGGGCAAGGGCACGCGCCTGTTCCAAATTAATCGACTGGGCAAACAACCCCATACTAAAAAAAACAACTATGCTGAATATTAAGATAACTCTTTTCATAATACCTCTATTCGTACCTCAGAGCATCAATTGGATACAAGCGAGCTGCTTTTAACGCCGGGTAGTAACCAAAGATCACCCCAACCAGTGCGGCAAACATGGTCGATGCAGCAACAACAAGCGGATTTATTGCCGTAGGAATCCCGGACATTGATACTATCCGGCATGCCAGAAAAGCCATGCCGATTCCGATAAGTCCACCCATAAGGCTTAAAATTACCGACTCGGTAAGGAACTGCAAAAGAATGTCCCGCTTGCGGCCGCCAACCGCCATTCTGATGCCAATCTCGCGTGTTCGTTCGGTAACCGAAACCAGCATAATGTTCATAATGCCTATTCCTCCTACCAATAGCGAAACCCCGGCTATTGCCGCCAACAGCGTGGTTAATGTTTTTGATGTTGACTGTGCCATATCAATCATGTCCGCCTGATTCATAATGTCAAAATCGGAAGGAAGCCCATCTGCAATAGTGCGGGATTCACGGAGAATCAGTTCGGTTTCTTTTTGCGCCGCTTCCATGTACTCTTTACCGGCAATGCTCATAACAATCATGTTGATATTACGGGAATTGGAAAGCCGCGTCATTGCGGTATCCAGAGGGACCATAACAATATCATCCTGATCATTACCGTTCATCCCGGCGCCTTTGTTTTCCAAAAGACCGATAACAGTAAAATAATTTGTTCCGATTCGTATCTGTCCGGACAGGGCGCTGCTTTCGTCATTAAATAAATTTTTTGCTGTAGTACGGCCCAGTACAGCAACAGTGCTGCGAAGCCGTAAATCCTCTTCGTCAAAAAAAATACCTTCGTTTACTTTCCAGTTCCGGGCAATAATAAAATCCGGCTCAACCCCCTGAACGGAAACCTGGACATTCCCTTCACTGCCGGTTACCGTGGCATTTGTCTGTACAACACCGGAAATGGCAGCGGCAAAACTCGATTCATCCCTGATTTTTAGAATGTCTTTTTTGGTAAAGGCGTTCATTCGCATAGACACTTGCTGTCCGCTGCGATTCGTTTGCCGGCGTGGCATAATTTGCAGTAAATTGGTTCCCATGGCGGTCATTCGCGCTTCTATTGCCCGCTGGGAACCTTCGCCCATGGCAACCATTACAATTACCGATCCAACACCGATTATTACACCAAGGGACGTTAAGAGACTCCGCATACGGTTACGGAGGATAGAACGGAAACAGGTATGCAAAAGCTGAACAATATTCATGGTGTCCCTTCTGATGAAGATGCCTCGGCAAGCGAGGAAGATGCCTCGGCAAGCGAGGAAGATGCCTCGGCAAGCAGGGCGTGATCGTTGTTCCACTGCGCCAGATCGTCCAGAGCATTGCGCGTTTCCGTTACCTCCTGGTCGGACACCAATTCCCCGTCCCGCAGGGTAATAATGCGTTTGGTGTAGGCAGCCAATTCCGGTTCATGGGTTACCATGATGATCGTTTTTCCCTGTCTGTTGAGTTCCTGAAAAAGCCCCATGATCTCCAGCGTCATTCCAGTATCCAGGTTACCGGTAGGCTCGTCGGCCAGAATAAACGCCGGATCATTCACCATTGCCCGCGCTATGGCAACCCGTTGCTGCTGTCCTCCGGAAAGCTGGGAGGGAAAATGATCCATTCGTTCGTGGAGGCCTACTTCCCGCAGGGCTGCCGATGCCCGTTCTTTTCGGGCCGACACGCTTTGCCTTTTTCCGTTTTTTTCCCGACGACGGTAAAACAGGGGCAGTTCAACATTTTCCAGTGCGGTAGTCCGGGCCAGCAAATTAAAGGATTGAAACACAAAACCAATTTTCCGGTTTCTGATATAGGCAAAAGTGTCTGAATCGGATTTTGATGTTTCAATGCCATCCAGGGTATAGGTTCCTGCACTGGGTTTGTCAAGACAGCCCAGTATATTCATCAATGTTGATTTGCCGGAACCCGACGGCCCCATGACGGAAACAAATTCGCCTTTCTGAGCAGAAAAATCAATGCCGCGCAGAGCCCGCACCACCACGGCATTCTGACCATCATTTAATTCCGAACCCTTTTTCACTTCCATCCGGTATTCCCGCTTGATCCCCTGCAACTCAATAACCGGCACTATATTCTCTCCCGAAGGATTACCTCTTTGCCTTCAAGATCTTCTGAAAAAATTTCGGTAGATGAGCCGTTGGTAATGCCTATTCGCACCCGTATTACTGCCAGTTTTCCGTCCTCGTCTATATACCAAAGATTGCGCATAACAATTGTTTCACGGGAAGCCCGGGTCTGCCCCTGCTGTCCGCCCTGCCTTCCGGAAGACTGCCTGCTGCCGCCTGTCCTGGAACTGCTTTGTCCGCCGCCCATCATCAAATCTGTAATGCCGCCGCCCGTGTTTTGATTCTGATTGCTTCCGCTGTTTTGAGCCTGCTCTCTTGCTTCAATTGCCGTCTGCCGCTCCTCCTCGCTCATATCCTCCAGGCTTGCAATAAAAACCATTTCGGAAATTTGTTCAGTGCTTAAACCTGACGGCTGGTAACGAAGGGCTGCATTGGAAACCATCAAAACATCCTCGCTGCGCTCCACGATAAAGTCCACTGCACAGGTCATTCCCGGCAGGAGCGAGCCGTCGTGATTTTCTACATTGATAATCACCGTATAGGAAACTACGTTATTTGTTACAACAGGAACCATTCGGATCGTGTCCACTACACCCGGAAATCTGCGTCCCGGCAGGCTTTCCAGGGTAAAACGCACTGTTTGTCCCTTATGTATGGAAGTAATATCTAGTTCGCCAACCCCTGCTTCTATCTGCATCTCACTTAGATTCTCCGCCAGGGTAAAAATACTGGTTGAATTATTGCTGGAACTATCCACTACCGTGTCGCCGATGTTGATATTCCGGTCAAGCACAATGCCGTCAATCGGCGAAGTAATGTAAGCGTACTGATTGATCTCGGTTTCTACTTCTTTCAGATTTGCCTCTGCAACGGCAAGGTCCGCCGCCTGACTGTCCAGTGTGGTTTTATTGGTTTTAAGTTCGTATTCGGAAATCAGGTTCTTTTCGGCAAGAATCGCCTGGGTACGGTAATTAATCAACTGTAATTCATAATTGGCCCTTGCCTTGACGACAGATGCATAGTACTGTTCCCGCTTAAGACGGAGCATGTCGGTATTCAATTCCGCAAGAATATCGCCTTTTTTTACTGTATCGTTGTAATCGACGAAAACCTTTTCAACCTTGCCGCTCATACGGGGCAGGACATTAACCGTAGAAACGGGTTTAACAGTGCCGCTGGACGAGATAGTACGTTCCAGCGTACCCCGGCGGACATTGGTAAATTCATAAGTGGCCGATCTTGTTTTTTTACCGGAACAACCGCAGAACAGGACAATAAAGGGAATTAAAACTGCAAGCAACAGTCGTTTTACATTCACGGATAATTAATATCCTAAGACAAAAGAGACATCTATGTACAGCGTACGCTGCGAAGCGTATTTCAGCCCGATCCTCATGCATCAGATATGAATTACCATTTCAGAAAAACCGCGCAAAATTCTTCAGTCACCCATCCCCTCAAGCACCTGGATTGCACTTGTTTTCTCGGGCTCATCTTCGCCGTGACGCACAAATACCAGACTGATAAAAGCCAAAGCAAAGGCTATACAGGCATAGAGGAACAGTACCTTGTAATGTCCAACCATGTCGCGGATAAAGCCGAATAAAACCGGAGAAACAATCTGCGAGCTAAAAGAAAAGAAGTAGTAATAGCCGATAAAAGTACCCACCTTCTCTTCGCCCGAAAGCCGCATTACCATCGGCAGAGAGTTGATATTGACAAATGCCCAGAAAAATCCGCCCAGGAACAGGCAGGCACGCGTTATCCATATATTGGCCGTAAAAATCATCGGGAAAAACAATATGGTAATACCTGTTAGCCCCATTAAAATGGCTTTTCGCCGCCCTATTTTTGCACCGATAAAGCCCGCCGGAACTGCAAAGGCCAAAAAGGTCAGAGAAAAAAATGTAAGTGTCATTGTGGCGCTGCCGGCATCCATTCCCAGAGTGTTTGTTGCATACAGGGTAAAGAAGGTTTCTACAGCGTTATAGCCTGTGAACCAGAAAAACACGCCAAAGAGAATCAGCAGAAGACTTTTTTTCTCTTCTTTGGAGAGGTTTAATCTCTTTATTTTGCTTTCCTGCTCCGGCTCGTACGCCTGCCCGGGCTCACGTACAAAGAACGCCAATATCGCAAGCGCGGCCAGCATTACGACGGCGCTTGCCAAAAACGGGAGCGGAAAACCGCCTACCTTAAAAAGAAAACCGCCCGCCAGAAAGGCGATGACACTGCCAACCCCGCCCATAAGGTTAACAATGCCGTTAGCCTGTGAACGCAGCGGGCCAGGGGTAATATCGGGCATCAGTGCTACCACGGGCGACCGCCATATCGACATTACAAAGGTAAAGACGATCAAAACTGCCATAAGAGACAAGAGATCATTCATCTGCGGAATTAATGTAAACGCCATGGCGCAGACCGGCAAACCGATAAAAATATACGGCATCCGCCGGCCGAAACGTGTCCTGGTTCTGTCGCTTAATTTTCCGAACACCGGCTGAAAGATAACGCCGAAAATATTGTCAATTGTCATGATAAATCCGATCACTGTGGTGCTTTTGATAAAGCCCTCAAGGATTTGCGGCACATAGGCATTATACACACTCCATGCAAGTGACGATGCAAAAAAACCGAAAGATAAAAGAAACGTCTTTTTTACGTCCAGTTTATTTTTGTGCATTTGCAATTCCCCATGCCATGGAGTATATCACTTATTAAGGGAAATCAGCTACTGTCTGTCATCCGGCAGAATTATACAGCCATGAACATTTTTGATTTTATTCTAAAAAATCTCTACGCCATTAAACAAAAATTCTCTGGACCGGCAATAAGGACAGCGCACATAATGCAAAGCAACTCTTTTTAAGCACTTTGAACATTTTTTTGTTTCCGGTGTTTCATTTTTTTTAGGCTTTTTAAAAGCTGCTTTTTTGGAAGAACCTTGTTCCAATGATTCTTCAACAAACTCATTTACTACAAACATTTTTTAGTTCTCCTTTCTGACAGAAATATAAAACAAACACAAAATAAAAATGAACATTCCTGATCATTAACCAATATTTTGTAAAATTCAGGATTTACATTTTTTAATAAATAATTTAGAAATATGATCAGAATTGTTCATTTTTAATAACGAAAAAACCTTATAATTTGAACGGGGAAAATTTATGCTTAAGCCGTATGATTTACTTGATAGCATTTTAAATGAGATTGAAAAAGGTCTAAAAGAAGGTATAGACGAAATTGTTCTTGCGGACAAGTTTTACATTTCATCAGCTCATCTAAGGCGGCTTTTTAAGTTCGCTTTCGGACGGCCAATTGGCGCATACATACGCTCCCGCAAACTGGCGGCAAGCGTAGAAGATTTACTGCTTACCGGAATGAATGTTCTGGATATAGCCATGGAATACGGACTTGAATATGAACAAACATATATCAGGGCATTTAAGCGCGAGTTTGGTCTTACGCCGGGCGAATTGCGCAAGACCGGGCAGATACTCAAAATAACGCCGCCTCTCCAGCTTTTTGACACCAACAAACTGGCGAACGGAGTATTCTTTGGGCCGGAGATTGTAATTGTCCCGCAATTCCATGTTGTGGGAAAAAGACATAAAATGCCGTTCCGCTATGAATTAACATTACCTCCTTATTTTGCAAATCAATTTATGGCTGCAGAGCAGGCACATATCCCCAATGCAATAAACCCCGATGTACTTATTACCGTTTCAGGTGACGCCGGCACAGATGAAGATTATTGTTTTTTTATGCCGGCGGTTCAGGTAAAAACACCGGATAACGTTCCCGAAGGATTTGACTGCTATACCTTTCCGACTTCGTTATGTGCAAAATTCTGGTTTATTGGAGCAGATGATACCAGGGATCTTAATATGCATATTGCAGACAGGATGTTCAGGGCCATTGATGATTTTTTGAATGACGAGAATCAAAATTACATTATGGAACAGAAAAGGATTATTTTTGACCGATTTGATACATCAAAATACGGCGGACATTTTAAATTTTGGGAATGGCATTCTCCGGTAAAAATAAAAACAAAAAACAATGCCCCCAAAAATCCTGCAGGAATTATTAAAACTTACCGACAGGAAATGCCTGCGGTGCGTTTTATCGGGAAAAAGCATTTCGAACCCGTGAACGATTTTCTTTTCGACAAAATTCTTGACAATTTTGACAGGTGGCGTTTGAATAATACATTTGATGCCATAGAAAAAAATACCGAAAAAGATCTGAAAAAACTGTATGAAGGAGGCAATGCATACATCTGTTTGATAAGAAAAACAAAAGATGAACTTTTTGAATACTGGTTAGGTATGTTTATGCCAAAGGGAACTGCTGTTCCTAAAGGATATGAAATGATTAATTTCCCGAAATCAAAATTGGGTATTTGCAGCGTATATGATAAAAGAAGAGCAATAATGAAATATGATTCTGATTGCAGAAAAAAATTGGCGGAAGAAGGTATATGTCAAACAGATACGGCAGCAAAATGGTTTTTTCTACGATTCAACTGGCGCAATTTTTTTGAAATAGACGGATACGGGAAAAGTATTCTGGAGTATTGCTTCTTTTTTTAATTAACTGCGGAAATAACTTTTTTAAATGGTTTTAAGAAAAAGAATTCCCTGCCTTTCCAAAATCTTAAAAAGTTAATAATACCCCGGACGATTTCATCAACAAGGAACGCAATAAAAATTCCCAATAATCCCATGTTAACGGTAAAGATAAGTACATAAGACAATACTACCAAAAGGATAGTCCCAAAAGCCTGTCCAAACAGCATCCATTTGGTATCGCCCATACCCTTTATTGCCAGACCAATTACACAATTTACCGATTTTGGAAACATGGTACACGAAGTAATTATTAAGAACAGGGCGGCATAATCAACAAGGGCTTTATCACTGGTAAACATGCCCAGTATTTCTTTGGGAAAAATAATAAAAAATGCCGCAACAACGGTACAGATAAGCAAAGAAAAACGGAGGCATCTAAAACCTACATTTATTGCCTGCTGATGATCATCTCCGCCGGTTTTATGGCCTACCAGCGTCAACGCCGCATTTGCAAAACCCATGTACAAAAACCATGAGAGAATTTCTATCGAGAAAATTAACGAATATATTCCTGCGGCCATTATATCAAGTTTGTTTAAAAAAGCAACCAAAAACAGACTCCCTACATGCCAAAGGCCGATTTCCATTCCCGAAGGAATGCCGATTTTAAGGACATTTTTATATAAATTCCAGCGGAAAACAAAAGCCTTTTTTATTTCCAGCTTAAAAGGAATATTCTTGCTTTTAAAAACAAATAAGATCATAATCGGAGCTGTTACAAAATTTGATATGGTTGTAGCAAGAGCGGCTCCTTCAATGCCCATCTCGGGGAACCCGAATTTACCGAAAATTAAAATCCAGTCGAGCAGAATGTTTAGTGCATTGGCTGCAAAACCGGAAAGCATTATTATTTTAGTTATCCCGATTCCCTGCATAATGGAAACAGAAGTTATTACAGGCCCCAATGTCAGTAAACTAATCGATAATATCCTTATATAGGATGTGCTGTATTCCAGAACAGGAGACTGCAGGCTCATTATTCTGAACATATAACCTGAACCGAAAAAGAAAAACAAAAAAGCGAATAATGGAAATATGGAATTGCCGATAAATGAACATTCCGCATAACTTTTGGCCTGCGATTCATTTTTTGCGCCTATACTTTGGGCAATCAGAATGGTTGTCCCTCCGCAAACAGCGAATATTGCCGAAGTAATTGCATAAAACGCAACAAGAGCGTTCCCAATAGCGGAAAAATAGAAAGAATCAACATGACCCAGCATAGCCCTGTCAACCCAGATCTGTACTTGATAGCTCAATTGCTCAAGAATAAGGGGGATTGCTATGGTGAGTATCTTTCTTGTACTGACCCTTTCGGTGCTTAATTCTTTCATGCTGCTTTTTCATGTATATCAAATCAAAAATATAAAATGAACTTTTTTGATCATTCTTATATAATATAGTAAATATTATTAGTTTATAATATGATCAAAAATATTCATTGCTAAAAACTCAATATCTAATTGGGAGAATTTCATGCTTAAGCCGTATGATTTACTTGAAGGTGTTTTAAACGAGATTGAAAAAAGACTGGAAAACAATATCAGCGAAAATCTTCTTGCGGAGAAAGTATATACATCCAAGGTTCATTTAAGACGGCTTTTTAAGTTCGCTTTCGGGCAGACAATCGGCGCATATATACGTTCCCGGAAACTGGCGGCAAGTATAGAAGATTTGCTGCTTACCGATATGAATGTTCTGGACATTGCTTTGAAATACGGACTTGAGTATGAACAATCTTACATCAGGGCATTTAAACGCGAATTCGGCCTAACGCCCGGTGACCTTCGAAGAACCGGGCAGATAATAAAAATAATGCCGCCTCTGCAGCTTTTTGACTCCAATAAATTCGGAGAAGGGCTTGTTTTCGGACCGGAAATTGTTATTATTCCGCAATTCCATGCTGTAGGCAAAAGGTATAAACTGCCGTTCCGTGATGCATTGGTTGTGTCCAAAGAATATAGAGCACAATTTGACAGGGAACTGATAAATATACCAAATACAGTGAATAACAATGTTTATATCAATATTAACAGCGAAGCCGAAACCAGTGCGGATTATTCATGGTTTACGCCGTCAGTTCAGGTAAAGACCCTGGATAACATTCCCGAAGGGTTTTGTCATTATACTTTTCCTACATCGTTATGTGCCCGATTCAGATTTATCGGGATAATCGGTGATGACATTAACATGGCTACTGCGGACGGAATGTTCGATGCCATTGATGACTTTATGGCAGACGATCAGCAAAAGTTTTTTTTGGAAAGAAAAAGACTTAATATTGACAGATACAGTTCAGCGGCTTATGACGGTTGTTTATACGAGTGGGAGTGGTTTGCGCCCGTTATAAGAAAAACCAAAAGCAATATTCCCGTGAACCCTGACGGAATTATCAAAACATACAAACAGAAAATACCTGCATTGCGTTTTATTGGAAAAAAATACTCTGAAACACTTGACGACTCTGTTTTTGACTGTATGCTAAGCACCGAAGGTACCGGGACTAATACCCTGCCCAAACAGCTTGCAAACAAAATCCTTGCAGATCTTGACAACTGGCGTTTGAATTATTTGTTCGACGTGATAGAAAAGAAATCGGACAAAAACCTGAAAACATTATACGAAGGAGGCGATGCGTATATCAGCCTTATAAGAAAAAAAGACGATAAGGTTGTTGAATACTGGTTAGGTATGTTTATGCCAGAAAAAACCGAAGTTCCCGAAGGGTATGATATGATAGATTTTCCAAAATCAACATTGGGAGTTTGCCTTGTATACGGAAAACGGAACTCAATAATTCATTACGATGCCGATTGCAGAACCAAATTGACAAAAGAAGGCATTTGCAGCACAGATAACATGGGTACAAAATGGTTTTTTCAGCGTTTTAACTGGCATAGATTTTTTGAAGAAGACCGGTACGGAAAAAGGCTGTTGGAGTATTGTTACTTTTAATCCGGAAATCTTCAGTTTTCCGGCAGTATTAACAATGTTTTGGGATCAAGTTTAACCGCCATGTGTTCCAGATCCAATACATTCCTGTCTTTGGAAGCGGTCAGTTCAATATGATCCGCCTTTGGCTCCAGAACAATTACCACGTCAAACAGATCCAGATAATCCTTAATTAACAGCGGTATGTCCTGCTTGTCGAATTCGTTTTCCGTTACATTACAGGAATACCAGAAGGACAGACCAAGCTCTTTTGCAGTATTCTTTACGGCTTCCATGCGTTCGCTGTTTGTCCGGCTGAAATCAAAACCATCGACAATAATCGAAGCCGCTCCAAAACTTCCCTCGACAATTAAAGCCCGCAGGCTTTTAAGTATCTGTTCTCCTGTTACTCCGTCCTGGTTAAAATTCAGGAGTACCCTGTTTTTAACCAGTTCGCCCTTTATCTCTTTGGCATTATCAAGATTCTTCTTCCTGGTAAACTCATCAAAGATATCCTCGTACCAGGCCATAACATAATCGGTATGCTGGGTAAAAGAAACATGTATCACCTTTTCACCCTGAAGAAGTTTATCCAGGGCAATTTGCACCAATACCGATGTTTTGCCAATACCCGAAGGGGCGGCAATAATCCCGATTTCTCCGGCCTTAAGTCCACCATGAATTGACTTTTCAAAAATGCGCACAGGACTGCGCCTGATAAGTTCTTCCTTAATCATTCTGCAACTCCAAAAAATAATTAATATGCGGATCCTTTGTCATTTTCACCGTTAACCCGCTCATCGAATCGCTGGCTTTTTTTGGGCATCTTTTATCAACGAATCGCTAATACTCGCGGGCACTTTGCTGTATTTCTCGAATTCCATGGTGAATTCCGCCTTGCCCTGGGTTATGGAACGAAGCGCCGTAGCATAACCAAACATTTCGCTTAGGGGAACTTCCGCTTCTACCCGGGAAAACGTTCCGTCTTCAGTCGACGATGATATTATACCACGCCGTTGATTAATGGAAGCAAAAATATTCCCCTGGAATTCCGTCGGGCCTTCCACAGTAACTTTCATTACCGGTTCAAGTATACAGGGTTTGGCTTTGTTATACGCTTCGCGGAAAGCGCCTATTGCCGCCATTTGAAACGCAAGATCCGAAGAATCTACCGGATGGCTTTGGCCGTCGTTAATCACACAGCGGATATTAACAATGGGAAACCCTATAAGACTGCCCTTTTTAACGGCCTCCCTAAAACCTTTGTCGCAGCTTGGAACAAATTCGGTGGGTATCGTTCCGCCTTTGATGCTGTCAACAAATTCATACTCCCCTTCGTCATACGGTTCCATATAGCCGGCAACCCGTCCGAACTGGCCGGAACCGCCGGTTTGTTTTTTGTGTGTATAGTTAAAATCCGAACGGGAAGTAATCGTCTCACGGTAGGCTACCTGGGGCATGCCGGTTGTTACATCGCATTTGTATTCCCTGCGCATCCGTTCTATATACACTTCCAGATGAAGCTCCCCCATGCCCTGGATAATTGTCTCGTTGGATTCACTGTCCACAAAAGTCCGGAAGGTCGGGTCTTCTTTGGTAAAACGGTTCAGCGCCTTGGCCATTTGATCGGCGCTTTTTTTGTCTATGGCATTTACCGCAAGAGATATTACCGGTTCTGGAACGTACATCGACGACATGGCATAGTTAAGGCCGCCGCCGCAAAAGGTATCGCCGCTGGCGCATTCAATGCCAAAAAGCGCCACAATGTCGCCGGGGGAACCTTCGTTAATGTCTTCCATATTATCTGAATGCATACGAACAAGCCGGCCTACTTTGAATTTTTTTCTGGCACGGGTATTTAACAACTCATCACCCTTTTTCAGGGCGCCCTGATAAATACGAACATAGGTAAGCTGACCGTACTGGCCGTCTTCCAGCTTAAAGCCCAAAGCAACCGTAGGGCTCTTTTCGTTACTGGATAATTCTTTTTGTTCTTCGTTATTGTCCAGATCAAGGGCAAAATTATTAACTTCTGTCGGATTGGGAAGGTACTGATTCACTCCGTCCAGAAGAAGCTGTATCCCCTTGTTTTTATAGGCGGAGCCCATCATAACCGGAACATATTTTTCTTCCAGCGTTCCCTTGCGTATCGCTGTATGAATCAGCTCCTCGCTGATCTTTTCGCCGGCAAGGTACTTTTCGGCAAGCTCGTCGTTGAACATGGAAAGCGCATCGATCATTTCTTCCCGGTGCTTTTCCGCATCTGCTTTTAAATGTGCGGGAATTTCTGCATGGCGGATTTCCGTTCCCAATTCTCCGTCAAAGTACACTGCCTTCATGGTAATAAGGTCTACTACCCCTTCCAGCTTATCTTCCAGTCCTATGGGAATCTGGATCATACCGGCATTAAGATCGAGTTTTTCACGAAGCTGATGCGTTACTTTAAAAGGATTAGCCCCGGTTCTGTCGCATTTGTTAACAAAGGCAATCCGCGGCACATGGTAACGTTTTAGCTGGCGATCCACAGTGATAGACTGAGATTGAACCCCTCCTACAGCGCAAAGAACGAGTATTGCCCCGTCCAAAACCCGCAGAGAACGTTCCACCTCTATGGTAAAATCAACATGACCTGGAGTGTCTATCAGGTTGATCGTATGATCTTTCCACTCTACCTGGGTTGCAGCACTCTGAATGGTAATACCCCGCTCCCGCTCAAGTTCCATGTGATCCATGGTAGCACCCACTCCGTCCCTTCCCCGGACTTCGTGGAAAGCATGAATTTTTTTGCTAAAAAAGAGAATGCGTTCGGAAAGGGTGGTTTTTCCCGAATCAATATGAGCGCTGATTCCGATATTCCGCATCTTTGTAATGTCTAAACCCATTAACTCTCCTTAATTTAAAAATACTAAAAAACACAGATTATGTGGGGTTTCCGGAGGAAATAAATAAAATCCGAATAATACGCCCAATCTGCGGATGGTGCCTGACATGTAAAAAATAACATAATTTTCAACTAATTTCAATGAGTTTCTTAATATTGCATCCTCCAACTAAAGGTAAATTCCCATTTCCTGGAAGATGTTGCTGTAGCAGCTTTAAGTGTTACACGGTTTTTTTTGAACCGTAACGACGCTGAAAAGGAAGTATCCCAAATTCCTTCCTTATTGGTGGTTTTTTCATACCCTGTTCTGGCAGAAAGAACAATGGTATAGGAACCTTTTTTTCCTGCACTGGTTTTTTTTCGTTTCCCAAGCCCGGCAGTTTGATTAATGTTATCAGTTTGCACTAAACCTTCCGCCGTACCAGAGTTGTTTCTTGAGGTTTTTCGGGTTATTGATCCAGGAATAGTCCAGGTAAGACTTTGAGTTAATTTATACGAATTTAACTGGTATTCGGTTTCTTCTGTATTTGTGCTTTTATCATGGTTTAACAATGAAAAATTTCCTTCACTCACCGAATTTACCGGCCCTAATTTAAACGCCGCCATGGCGTTTCCCGAGTCCAGCACTTTTTTTTCTTCCCGGGCATCCCTGTCTACAGATAACGAAAAACGTGTAAGACCGAAGAAATTAGAGTTTGTTGGAAACCTGTAATATAATTCCCCGGAAATACGGTTAAAACTCTGCGAAATGGCATTAAAATCTCCCGAAGAAAACGCCGGAAACAGTCCTTGTTCCGGGCCAGGCCCGCGAAAAACCGTAGTCAACCGAAAAAGGCCGGTTTTTTTTCCCAATCTTTCCAGCCGGGCTGCAGTACGAAACCCTGATCCGGGATTACCGCCGTCACTGCCTATATAGCGGCTGCCGGCTGCATCAAGGGCAAGGGAAAAACGCCAGGGCTTATTGCCAAAACGCAGTCCCAGATTGCTGTAATAATCCCGGCCAAAAGCAAAGGTTTCCGAACATGCAAAATCTGAAGCCACGCCAAAAGAAGGAAAAGAAAAAGAAGCCGAGCCGGCAATAAGCCGGGTATCCCTGACAGGAAGAGCCGGTTTTACATTAAACCAGGTCGATGATTTCCGTTCCGGCAGGGTACGCTCGGTATAGATCCCCTCCAACAAAAATTCATACTTACCGGCTTCGTAACCCAAAGCGGCATTAAATACAGGAAACCAATTATCCGGATCATCATTTGCCATAAAAGAAACAAAACCTCTTATAATTCCCGGCCCCATGGAAATGCCATTATTCCCCAGATGGGCATAACCCTGAGAAACCGCCGTAGAAGATGGAGAGGTTCTTAAATCCGCTCCGCTTTCCTCCCGTGACTGTACATAGGGAGCACCGCGTACCCATATATTTCGTGTTCGTGCGGCAAGACCATAGGAATTAAGTACCCCATACAACAGTCTGGAATCTGAACCTAAATGATATAACCCCAAACCAGGCTGGGTAATTGACTTGTCCGCGATTTCTCCATTAAAACTTTCCTGAAAAACATCGGTACTTGAGGCAGGACGACGATCCAAAACCTCAAACCGTAAGGCAAGATCTGCTTTTGGAATAGTCATTTTCAGGTCAAAACGGTCTGTAAGGTTATGCCTGCTTTCCCAGACACCGGACCAGAGGAATTCAGGGCGGAAGAACGTCAGAAAATCATCCTTAACGTTGTGATTATTGCCAGAAGAAGGTTCATTTTCTTGCTGAGCAAATAATGGTGATGTTGGCATAGCAAGTAAGCACAAAACAGTTAGTAAAAGTAACCAAGATAGGGATTTCATGCCCTATATAGGGCAATAAAACGCAGGGTACTTGTAAAAAATCAATTATTTTAATTATTTTACTTGTATTCTTGCTAAAAATAATTATACTTTCTTAATTATGATAACAAAAATAAACGCATTAGATGATGCACTTCGTCCTGATAGCGGTCAGATAGTTACCTGGGACGAAAAACTAAGCACAGGAATTGAACTCATTGACAGCCAGCATAAGGAACTGGTCGAATTAACAAACAAACTGTACCAGTCCTGCCTTTCCGGGCACGATGATGCGGTATTCAAAGAAGCAATGGGCCGCATGGTCAATTATGTTAAATTCCACTTTGGTGCAGAACAGCAACTTCTGGAACGGATCCATTATCCGGCTTATCCGGATCATAAACGGCAGCACGATACCCTGGTAAAAGAGATTCTTGATGCTGTAAAAGCCGCCGGCGAAGGCAAGAGTTTTGTTGCCAACAATTTTGTCCGAACCCTTAAAGAGTGGATATTCGGCCACATTGCATTCACCGATAGACAGTATGCCCTTTATGTAACAGAACAGAAGCGAAAAGGCCTCCTGACCGACGCACAGATTAACGGCTAAGTATTGAGCTTGTTCTACCGGTAGAACAGCCTCGGTTACTCTTTAATAATTACCGCAAGAAAAACCAACGGGTCATTACCGGTGTTGACAATGCTATGGGTTTCTCCGTTTCCGGTAATCATAACATCTCCTTTTGCAATCGCCTTTTCAGTACCATTGTCGTTTACCTTCCCGTTTCCTTCCAGAATAATGTAGTATTCCATGTCTTCTGTATGGGAATGAGCACCAATAGAAGATCCCGGCGGCAGGGTAATTTCCGCCAGAAGATTGGTATATTTCTGAGTAGCTCCTTTTCCTTCTACCAGATGGAGGAATGCGGCAGTCCCATCGCCGCCCCTGGGTTTTTCCCGGATTTCTGACTTAAGTTCATTCCTGTGATACAACATATTATCTCCTTATTAGACGTTCCAAAACCATAAGATTTTGAAAAAACAGCCATAGTTTTACTTCTTTATTAAAGTATTAATTCCAATTATACTGCAATTATGAAGCGGATAGAAGAACGTCCTCCGCAAACCGCAATGGTTGTTTGCAAGGTTCTTATTGTTATTATTGCGGTGCTGGTGATTATTCTGATAACGGGTACTATTTACGGCCTTGTAAAACGGGAAAAACCTGCCAATCCGCCGCCCGCTTCAGAGACTGGTGTAGAAGAAAACATTTTTTCCAGCCTTGGCACTTTGCGTGTCCCAACCGCCGGTAATGACCCGGAAACCGTGATTATTTCCATTGCTTTTCCCTATAACAAAAACGACCGGCCCTTTGCCGAAGAACTTGCTTCCCGCATTTCATGGTTTAAAACCGCCATTTTCGATTATTTGGGAAACTTTACCGCGGAAGAAATAGAAACCATGGATACCGATACGATCAATCAGGAACTGTTAAAACGTTTTAATGCAGAGCTGCGCCTGGGACAAATACGGGAACTGTACATAACGGATTTTATGCGGCTGTAAATAAAGATAAACTGGCGCATTCTTTTACATTTTATCAATTTCAGTAGTATTATAAGTAAATTTATAGTATAATATATGTAAAGTATGAGCCTTTTTGGACAGCGTCTTTTCAATAAAAAACGTCCCGCCGCTTCTGTTATGGAAGAAAACTCCACGCTGCCAACAGAACAGGATCTGGTACGGGCGGGAGCATTACTTGCACGGGAAAAGAACTTTAAAGACCTTGTTAATGTCTTTGTGGAGCAGGCACAGGATATTTCCCGTGTAGATATGACTGCTTTTTATGTTCTAAAAGACGCCAAAGATGTAAAAAGCGATTTGGAACTGGTATTCAAAAGGGGACGGTATCCTGTTCCTCAAACAATTTCCGGAACAGGCGAACTTGTTCGTTTTTTGCGTGAATGCCGGGAAGCCCTTATTTTTAACAATAAAGCAGCGGCAAACGGGACAGGTTACGAAGCACTGGCCTTTTTAAAAGAAGCGCTTATCCATCCCGCAATGAAAAGCGGAATGGCGCTTCCGATTGTCAGCCCGCCGCGGGAAATCGGCGTTTTATATGTCGGATCGCAAAAACCCTGTTTTTTTAACCGAAAACGTTTTCACTTTCTGGATTCATACACCAAACTTGCCGGAGGAGCCATGCAGACTTCACGGCTTCTTGATGAAACGCGGGTGTCTTCCAAAAAAATTGAATCGCTCGAAAGGTATCAGGAAAATGTATTTAACTCCATGACCAACATGGTTATTACAACCGATGCAGCCGGACATATTTTCTATTTTAACGAAGCGGCGGGTAAGTCTATGGGACTTGCCGAAGATGATCTGGGACGCAGCCTGGAAAACACCTTCCGTAAGTCGCTTTCTTCAAATACCGTCAATGCCATTTTAAAGTGCCTGGAAGACGGAAGTGAAATTCTGGGGCTTGAAGGCATTTACAGGGGCGGAGGAAGGGGGTTGGATTACTCCCTTAATATTTCGCCCCTTAAAACACCGCGCGGTAAAAATGAAGGCCTGACACTGCTATTTACCAACCAAACCCGCGAGAACGAGCTTAAGGAAACTGTTCAGGCTGTAAGCGAAAGCAGGCGTGTCATCAAAGATATGTTTGCACGTTATATCTCGCAGGAAGTTATAGAGAATTTGATGGATTCGCCGGACAGTGTCAAACTGGGAGGAGACAAAAGGATTGCAACGGTGTTTTTTGCAGACATACGCGGGTATACAAGTTTTTCCGAAAGCCGCGAACCGGAAGAAATTGTAGAAATATTAAACGAATACTTCAGCGAGGCAATTCAAAATATTCAGGACTACAAAGGGTACATAGACAAACTAATCGGAGACTGCATAATGGCTGTGTGGGGCGTTCCAATGATGCCGGAAAAAGATGATGCCTTTAACGCAGTATCCTGCGCTCTTTCCATACAGGAAATGGTACGCTCGGAAGAAAGAAAATTTTTCAGGAATGTTGCTTCCCGTCTGCGGGTCGGCATTGGTGTGAACACAGGCCCGCTGGTAGCAGGAAACCTGGGAAGTATAAAACGAATGGAATACTCGGTTATCGGCGATACCGTTAATCTTGCGGCACGGCTTGAAAGCGTTTCGGGCGCCGGCGAAGTTATTGTTTCTCATTCAACGTATGAACACATAGCAGATAAGTTCAATTTTGAAGAAAGGCCGCCGGTACAGGTAAAAGGCAAAGAAAAACCCATAAAGATATACAGTGTCTTGGGTATGAAATAGCACAAAGGAGCTGAAGATATGGTAAATTATTTTAACTCATTAAATTTAAACTCATTAATAGGCATGGATATTCCATTCTGGGCGCTTATCGCTGCACCTGTTGCGATAATACTTCTGGTACTTTTTTTAATCTGGTTTATACCTACCAGGATTTTCAAGTCCCGTTTGCGCAAAATCATCAACGCTCAGGATGCAACTCAATCGGCACAAGCAATCAGTAAGTTTGAAAAACATTATCCGGCGGAAAAACTTGTGCGTTATTCGAGCCGCATGGAAAGGTATTCTCGGCAAATGGGCTCTAAGGTTGTCCGTGAGACAGGCCTTGCAGACAAATGGGTGCAAAAACTTTCCCATTCGCCTTCCCCGGCAGAAAAAGACCTGCGGCGAGTCCTTTTATACTGTCCCGAATCGTCATATTTTAAGGCTTTCCTTGCAGCCGAGCAGCATCCCCGGCTTCGGAAAGTATTTTCGGACTGGATGCAGGGCGAAGGTGAGGAGAAGGTAATACGGCTTCTGGCAGAATCGTGCAGGGGTGAGTCCTTTGTTCCGGATTTAAGTAAAGGTTTTTTGGAGAATAACAGAACGCTTCTTTATGAATTAACCGGTGAACCGGAATGGTATGCACGTTTTTTTGTCTACAGGATTTTGCTGCTTGATAATGATACCCTTACGGAAAGAACTATTGATGACGGCCTTCTTGATACGAACCCTCTTATTCGAAAAACCCTAATAGAAAACATATCCTTTGACCATGATAAAATATGGAATGTACTGTGGGACAAACTTATTCATGATCCTGTATACGAAGTACGTGAGGCTGCACGAATTCGTATTGGAAAAGAATATATGGATCGTTACAATCCAAAAGATGTAATCATGAGCGATGAAGAAACCGCTCGTGTACTGGAATTGCTGAATTTAGACTGCCAGGAAGACAAGATTTTTGCAATGGCTTCTCTGGAAAGTACAAACACAGAACTGCGCTACCATGCGGCTGTATTCCTGGAAAAATGCGGGGCTCTTTTATCCCTTCTTACCAAGAATACACTAGATGACCCTACTACTTTGGAACAAAGCGTTTCGCTTTTACAGAAAGCATTGGAAGTAAACGTTTCAGGCTTTCTTGCGGATTATTCATCCGGAGACGGAGGTTCCCTGCTTGCCGCCGCACGGCTTCTATCCGGTCCGGCGGAGAGTGCCGGCGGAACTGCGGAACACATTTGCGTTTTGGAAAAAAAGGTATTCGAGTTTTTCCATAACAAGGAACCGTCTCCTTATACAAAAGAAATTTATACAAAAACCCTGGAAGCGGTTATCAATAACGGAAATGTAAAATCCTTTGAACTTGTCGCAGAAGAACTATCACGCAGAGAATCCGACAAGGTTTTTCTTGAGATGCTTCTGCCGCGCCTTCCCAAAAAAGCGGAAGCGGTTTTTGCCCCCATTCTTTTCCGTTTCCTGGAAAATCCGGTTTTTCCGTTACGTGACGAACTGGTACAGGTACTGGGAACATTCAACCCCGATATTATTTTACCAAAGATGTTTCAAATTCTGGACAACGGCCAACCTGAGCAGAACTATATTGTATACACCTCTGCCCTGAAAATACTTGGAAGTATAAAACTTCCATTCTGTCTCCAGAATGTGCTGGAAAGGCTTCCGGCAATAAAACCGGAAGACGCCGAAGAATTTGGACGGCTTATTGCCGGTTATCCGCAGGATATGTTTGAATCAAAAGCAAGAACCCTTCTTGCTTCGCCTGATGCGGGCATAAGGGCGTCATTAATTGCAATTCTTCCAATAACAAAAAACGACAGTTTTATGAAAGATGTCCGGTCTTCGCTTAAGGATGTTGATCCGGATGTTCGGGTTGCGGCAATCAAAGCACTTTTGGGATTCGGGGAATTAAAGTTCCTGAATCAGGAGACATCCATGCTGCGCGATCCGGTGGAAAGAGTACGCCTTGCGACGGCGGAGGTTATCGCAAAACACGGCAATGCCGCCGCTATGGAAATATTGGATAATGTTACAAAAGATCCCAACGAAACCGATGTAGTGCAGATCGGAGTTATTATGGGATTGGGACAAGGTTCAAATGCAGAGGGCATAACGATTCTTGTTAATATTTTGGATTCGAATGACGAACTGCGCGGACATGCGGAACAAGCCCTTTCCATGCGAACAGCAAAGCGTGATATTACCCAACTTATTGAAATATTTAAAGATGCAGAACCGCAATTAAGAGAAAAACTTATTCCGGTTTTTAAAACGCAGGGGAGCAAAGCGGAACCGCAAATTGTAGAAATTCTAAAGGACGAAGTTGCATCCTTAAAACCCTATTTTGTCAGTATTCTTGAAGAGACAGGATATATTGGCATGATTATCAGACGATTGTCGAACAAAAAGGCGGAAATAAGAAGAGAAGCCGCTTTGCAGCTTTCGCTTATGGAAACAATATCCGCTTACCGCGGCCTGGTTCTTGCGGCAAAAGATCCCGATCAGGAAGTACGGGTATGTGTGGTTAAGGCTTTGGATAAATTAAAAAATTCACAAAGCTATGAAATCCTGGAAAACCTGAAAAAAGATCCGGATAACCGTATTCGCAAATATACACACTGGGCACTGGAAAGACTGGATTCGCTTGGAATGGAGTGAAAAAACAGAGGCTATTTCAACTCAACCGTCTGCATTCCAGATAAAACCGCTTCTCGCAGGCATCTCCCATGGAAAAACTTTTCCGGGGAAGAGGGCCGTGTTTTGCAATTGTTTCGAAAAGTCCCTGCTTGCGAAATGGGGGAAGCAGTATTCCCACGGCATTATTTTTCGGCTCACCTGAATTTTCTTTAGCTGCAAGACGGAGCAATTCTTCGCTGCCGTGAATGTAATCCATGCTTATCCTGCCTTTTTGTTCTTCTATCATTTTGTCTAAAAGCGGCTGAAGTGTGTCAATTGCAATGGGAACATGATCGGCTTCGATTAAGAAAAAATCTTCCCGGGAGACAAGCCCCATACGCAGTAAACTACATTGCACGTCCTGAACCAGTGCCGTCAGTTCAGCAACATCGTTGAGTTTACGGCAGCGGTAACCGGGTAACGTTGCGAGTGCCTGTTGTACCGGTGTAATGTCTGTGCCAAAAAGCAGACGGTGTATCGGCTCAAAGCTCAAGGCTGGATCGTAAAGGTTTACCAGTTCTACCAACGCCCATCTTGTGGGGTGCGCACAGCGAGCTGAATGATTCATAATGTCAGAATCATCTTGATTAACAGCTTTGTACTCTTCCCATATACCTTTTGCTGCTGCCAGAGAATGGTTGCCGTCTCCAACAGCATAGAGGAAGGGAGCGCCGTATTTTTCCATAGCGTTTTTTGCCAGTTTTTCCAGGCCGCCGGCAAGGAACTCCCAGTCATCCTCTGTATCCAACTTCCATCCGCAAACCCTGCCTGAACCAAGCATCAATTCCGTATCGTACAATGCATTTGCTTGAGCATCAATATTATTTTCTGTTTTGGGTTTAGCACGTTCACCAAGAGATGGCAGCAGGATATTTTCTTCATCATCAATTAAAACAAGGATATGAGGCGTTTCCAGCGGAGCGCCCCGGCGGATGTCCATTCGCGATGGCAGCCTTTTCGCAACAGTTCCCTCTGTCGGACGAATCAGGCCTGGATTTGATTTGGTTTCCCAATTGTAAGCTTCCAAATCCAAAGCGACGAGCAGTCCTCTTCTTAATTGATTTATGGGAGTATCCCGTTCTATATAAACAAGTGTTTTTTGCGGAGGGGCAAAAACTTCTGTTTCAAGATATTTCTTCATGGAACGATGAATGGCGGTGATTCTTTCCTCTTTATCCAGAGGGGAATCTTCGCCTGCATTTGTTCGCCCGGCGGAGTATACCGGTTTTTCCAGAAAGATTTCGGGGAAAATAAGATTGAGTGCAGAAGGACTGCCTTCTGCAATGGCACTGGCCTGTTCCCAATAGCTGTGATCCTGGGTGTGCTGATCACAGGCAATTACCGCCCATTTAGTTAAATCGATCCCCTGCCGGGGAAGAAGCAATTCGGGAACAGTAATTCCCAGGGCTGCTAACCGTTCTGAAATATTATTATTCACCTTGCATACCTTTGCTGTTTTAATTATACTAAAAAAACAATTTTTATTCAGGAGTTTCCAATGGCCGAAGAATTGACCGAATATGCCGGTCCTGCAACTATGGAAAAAATTACCTCCCTTGCCAAGCGGCGGGGGTTTGTCTTTCAGTCTTCCGAAATTTACGGCGGTCAGAACGGCGCCTGGGACTATGGTCCTATGGGAATAGAGTTAAAAAACCGTATTGCGGCGAATTGGTGGAAAACAATGACCCAGCTTCATGATGAAATTGTGGGACTGGATGCGGCGATTCTGATGCACCCCCGGACATGGGAAGCTTCCGGCCATGTGGAGAATTTTACCGATCCCCTGGTTGATTGCAAAAAGTGCAAAACTCGTTTCCGGGCGGATATGATTCCCGACGAAAACCTGGCAAATAAAACCTGCCCCGAATGCGGCGGAGAACTTACCGATACCCGTAAATTCAACCTGATGTTCAGGACTCACATCGGTCCTACCGAAGACAATGCAGGGCTTATCTACCTTCGGCCGGAAACTGCCCAGGGGATTTATGTAAACTACAAAAACATCATTCAAAGCAACAGGATGAAGATCCCCTTCGGCATTGCCCAGATTGGAAAGGCGTTCCGGAACGAAATTGTTACCAAAAACTTTATCTTCCGTACCTGTGAATTTGAACAGATGGAAATGCAGTACTTTGTAAAGCCAGGCACCGATGTTGAATGGTTTAATGAATGGAAAAAGCGCCGCTGGGCATATTACGAAAAATTAGGCGTTAAGATGGATCATCTGCGCTGGCACCAGCACGGCCCGGACGAGCTTGCCCACTATGCAAAAGATGCGTACGATATTCAATACCTGTTCCCCATGGGCTGGAGAGAACTGGAAGGCATCCATAACAGGACAAACTACGACCTGACCCGGCATACCGAGTTTTCCGGCAAAGACCTTCAATACATCGATCAGGATAACAACAACGACCGTTACATTCCCTTTATTATCGAGACTTCCGCCGGTCTTACCCGTACCCTGTTGATGCTTATTTGCGATGCATACGACGAAGAAAAAGTCGCCGACAAAGGAGATGCAGATGATTGGCGTACCGTGCTGCGTTTCCATCCTGTGATTGCCCCTGTTACCGTTGCCATGCTACCGTTAATGAAGAAAGACGGCCTTGCCGAACTGGCTCAGGACATACGGAACGAACTTAAAGAAGATTTTGCCACAGATTACGATCAGGCCGGTGCCATAGGCCGCCGCTACCGCCGTCAGGACGAAGCGGGCACACCTTTCTGCGTTACCGTGGATTACCAGACCAAGGAAGATGGAACGGTAACCCTCCGTTACCGGGATTCCATGGAACAGATACGCGTCCCACGCGCGGAATTAACGGAGAAGATTCGGCAGGAAATTAAATCATATAAAAGGAAAGCTTAAAATCAGACTTTAGGACACCAAATATTTTCGCAGCTTTTCCAGAACAATATTAAAGTCCAGGGGCTTACCAACGTGATCATTCATTCCCGCTTCCAGACAGTTTTCTATATCCTGCTGAAAAACATTTGCCGTCATTGCAATTATAGGAATGCTCTTTGTACGTTCCGGTAATCGCTGAGTTTGCTTCGCAAATGCACCTATTTCTTCCAATTCAGGATGCTCATATAAATGCGGAGAGTACTCCACGCTACACTGGATAGCCGATCCGGATGACCCCGAATGTTCTGATTCAAATTTGCGAATCCGGCGGGTTGCTTCATAACCATCTACTTCGGGCATATGCAGATCCATAAAAATCATGCTGTATTTCCCGGGGTTTTCTTTAAAGAGCCGGACTGCTTCTGCGCCGTTTTCCGCACAATCAATGCTTAGTTCAGTCGGTTCCAGTAATGCCAGAACAATTTCTCTGTTTATCTCTACATCCTCTGCAAGAATTATGGAATAATTTTTAAAACAGCCCTGCTCAAAAGGTGCATCAGAGGGTTTTTCCCTATCAGCCTTTTTATTTGGTTCGGCAGATTTTTTCAATTCAGCAGTAAAGATAAAGGTAGAACCTTTACCGGGCTGTGATTGAACTTTGATCGTTCCATTCATCATTTCCACAATACGTTTGGAAATGGCAAGCCCCAGTCCTGTCCCTCCAAAACGCCGGGAGATACCCGAATCTGCCTGCTGAAAAGAATTAAAAAGCTGTGTTTGCTGTTCTTCACTTATACCTATTCCGGTATCGCTGACATCTACCTGGATAAATATTGCTTCTTTGGTTTCTTTTACAGGAATTATACTGCAGCTGATCTCTCCTTCTTCCGGAGTAAATTTTACAGCATTGGAAAGAAGATTTGTAATAACCTGGGCAAGCCGCTGTTCATCCCCGATAACATCCAAAGGAACATCGGCATTTAGCTTCATCATAAACTTCTGATGCCTTTCTTCTATTTCCGGGTTGATCATATTAATAACATCCTGAAGCATTTTGCTCAGGTTAAACTGTTCATTTGATAATTCCAGTTTATTTGCTTCAATTTTTGACATATCCAATATGTCGTTGATTACCCCCAAAAGATGATGAGATGAACTTTCAATTTTACCCAGACAGTAATTCTTTCTTTCAATTTCACCGGAAGACTTTGCCAGACTGGTCATCCCTATTATTGCATTCATGGGTGTGCGCATTTCATGGCTCATGTTGGCAAGAAAATCGCTCTTTGCCTTGCTCGCAGCTTCTGCTTCAAGTCTTGATTTGGTAAGCTGGGTAACATCCTGAAGGATCATAACAACCGAATGTTCATTCATTATTTGCTGGAGCATTACCGAATAGTTAAATGTTACTCCGTCTTTATCTTTCAGGTTAATTTCATCCCGGAATATTCCTAAACCTTCTCTGGGATCAAAAAGCGCCTGCCAGTCTGATTTTGCCAAAATGGTAGAAAGAAGCCGGGGATCGTCCAATTTGAAACCATGGATTGAAAGAATCTTTTCCATCGTTTTGTTGATATAAATCGGGGCGGCTTCTGCATTGAACAAAGCCAGAGCAACAGGCATTATATCAAAGTGGGAACAAAAGACATCCATCATGGCGTTAAATCCCGCTACAATCAAAAGGTAATCGCCGTCGTGCATGGAAATATCGGCCCGTTCAGACAAAAAGCCCGATCGTGCGGATTTGGTTAGTCTGTCTATATCTTCAATGACCCCCATGATCGAATCTGACATGCTTGTAAATGCCTGGCCCAGCTCGCCTATTTCATCTTCTCTTTCCGTAAGTCCTTCCGGAAGATGACTTTCAAAAATTCCTTCCGTAAGTTTTCTGGCATTTTCGGTAATGGCGGACAGCGGATTACTGAGTATTTTTTTTATGGTAGCGGTAAAAACCAGCGCAAAGCAGAATAAAGCAATAATGATATAAAAAATACTAACCATTATTGCTGTTCTTAATGGACCTGTAAAGTTGGAACGGGGAGCCAGTATGCCAATTGACCACATGGTACCCCTAACGGGCGAATAACTTAAAAATGATATGCCCGTTGCACTCATAATACTGGCCGAACCGGTCTGTCCTCCAATCATCAATTCAAGTTCTTTGCCCGGATTCAGATCCTGTACAATATCTCCGCGAACATATACCTTGCTCAGATCCTGATGAGCAATATAAATGCCTTCTTCATTAATTATAAATGCAGTTCCTCCTGCACCTACGTTGATATTGTTTATAACATCCGAAAGAACATCGTAGGGATAACTGCAAATCAGGTAGTATTCATCATTCATGGGAAGCCCCATGACTATTTCAAGACCGTGAACACCCAATTCCGTATCTTCTATCACCAGGTTTTTTGTTTTTTCTATCATCGGAAGAATTTCATAGTCAGAAATATCCCGCGGACAAGATTTTGTCCCTTCAACAAGCGATCCATCAGAACTGTAAAGTCCCAGCCAGACAAATTCCAGGCCTGAACTGACAAAATCTATATTGGCCCTGAACGATTCAAGATTCATTTCAGGGCGGATGTTGTTTCCCTTGATCATAAAAAGCCGGTCTACCAGGGTATGCAGGTTTCCTTCTACAGCCTGTGAAGCGGTTTTTGCCATGGTAGGCAATATATGCAGAAGTATGTCGTCTGTAAGGGAATTCATAAAGTAAACCATTACACCCGCAATGCCTGCGTTTAACAAAAAGACCGTCAGGACAGTAATGTAGGTAATGTGTGCGGCAATGGTTTTAGTTATTTTCATTTTCGTATTGATGTCTCTGTAAAGGCATTTTAACCAGGGCAATTTGATTATCCCCTTTTCTTGCCTGTTCAATTACTGCCTGAGACAAAAGTATAAAGGAATGATATGAATGTGTAGCTCCGCTGACAACATCAATTCTTTCAAGATCCTGGAAATTCAATAAGGCAAAAACATATTCTCTTGTGTATCTGTTGGGATAGGTAAAATCGACAGCATTCATAGCTCTCATAAAATCCTGATCCCAGGACCTGATAAAACCGCTGGCATTTTTTGCGTTATATTCAACAGTTGTAATATGTCCGTTGTTTACATAAATTGAAACGAAATCTTTCCAGCCATAGAAATCAAAATCGTTCATTTCTGCAATATAGTATCCGTTTATCAGGGTCTTTGTATTTGTATTTGCAGATTGTTTTTTACAGCCTGTAAAAAACAATAAACACGAAAAAACAATAAAGACTAATAATAAAAAATGGTGATTTTTCTCATAAAATTTCATCATTCTACAATTAGTGCTTTTTAGGTCTTCTTCCGTTTGGATGCAACAAAACGGGAAAAATCATTGATGTTTTTTACCGCAATTTTGTCGTTAAAAAGTTCCATTCGCCGCTGGGTAACAAAATGACTGATTATATCTCTGGCCTGACTTACGCTCATTCCTGCCCAGTGAGCTATGTCATCTACAGTAGTATTAAATTCCCGGCGCTCTGTGGTTTTATCAATGTTGGTTTGGGTTTCACCCAGCATTAAAAATACATCGGCAATTTTTGCCTGGGGGTCGTCGAGTGTCAGAATCATAAAACGCCGCTTGGAATCGTAGATCCGCTTGGTAAACATTTTAAGCAACGTCAATGCAATTTTGGGATTTCCCAGCATAAGAATTTCAAAATTTTGCCGGTTAAATTCCAGAACCTTTACAGTATCAAGCGCAATAGCAGTGGCAGAACGCGGAGAATTTTCCAGAAGCGCCATTTCGCCGAACATTTCCGAAGGCTGCAGTATATCAAGGGTTTTTTCAATATCGCCGATTATCTTTACCAGTTCTACACGGCCGGATTGGATCAAATAAAACGCATCTCCCGGTTCAAATTCTGAAAAGATCATTTCACCAGCCTGAAAAGTTCTGGCAAAACGGCCAAAAGCCGCCATATCCATGGCCATATTATGCTCCCATAAGGGCTTTAAGCGCCCGTTTTGCTTTTATACTAATTGCATCATCTTCATCAGTGGTCATGGTAAGAATTTTTTTGTAGAATGTTGCGGCCTGATCTTTTTTACCCAGCTTTTCGTAAGACTGTCCCATATAGTAAAGAGCGTTTCCAAGATCCGGATGCCGGGGATACTTGGTGATCATTGTTGTAAAATATTTAATACATTCATCGTATTTATTAAGCAGGAAAAGACATCGCCCCAATTCGTAGGAGCTTTTTGCCGTATATTCAGGATCTTCGTTGGCATCGACAATTTTTTTGAACGACAGGTATGCCTGCTGGTATTTTTCCTGGGTAATCATGCTTACCGCATCATAATAGGCTTTGGCTGTATCTCCCAATTGTTCGGAAGGTCCTTTATTGGAAAAAGCATCAGCAGATGGAATGGAAGAAGGAGTAACAGGAGCAGCTCCTTTGGAAACGGACTGAGGCATTCCGGTTGCCTGGGATTCGGATAATTCCAGATTTTTTGCCGCCTGGGCTGCGTTGCGTCCCGAAGGAAAATAGGTTAGGTACCGGGAAAAAACATATTTTGCCTGAGCATATCGTTTGTTTTTCAGATAGTATTCGCCCACATTAAAAAGGCCCATTTCAGGCGGTGTTTCTTCGGTTTTTTCCAATAAGTTTGACAACTGATGGTGTATCCGCCGCAGTTGGTTGGAAAACACCTTAAGCATCTTCATTATTATTCTGGTATTTGCCTGGGCCAGAGCTTCGAATTCAGGTACGGTAAAAGCCATTATCGCCGCATCCTGAATGGCAATGGCATTTTCTTCCCGCGGATATCTGCCCAAAGCGGACTTAACGCCGAAGAATTCTCCCGGCTGGACCAAATCGTGCTGGTCTTCCCCGGTTTCCGTATCCTGGTAGGTAAGATTTACTTTTCCCGATTGTACAATAAATATTTTGTCTGCTGCATCTCCCTGGAAATAAATAACTGAACCGGCTCGGTATTGGAAAGGTTTGGGCATCTTTTATGTACCGTCCTCTGTTTCAAAAGGCAAAAAATCAAGAACCTTTTTAAGACCGATTTTTTGACGCACTCTTTTGTAAAGTCCTGCAGGATCACCGCAAACAAACATTGCCCGTCCGCCTATATTAATTTGCGAATAGCCGGCCGGTATTGTTCCGCCGCCTTTTTCATCCAAAAGATCAAGAAATCGCATTTCGCCAAGTATGGGTTTTCCGGCAAGGGTAAGAAGTTCTATGTCTTCCATTTTTGTATTAAGAAGATTTTCGTACGGATCATCCATTTGAGCTTTTGTTACCATTAGATCGGCAAGTTTACCTTCTTCCAGGGTACCTGTTTTGTCCTGTATCCAGAAAGCTTTGGCTGCATTGATTGTAACCATTCGGAAGACAAGTTCCGGGTTTAGATCTTCGCCGTACATTGAACGGTACAGTTCCCGGTCATAACGCATTTCGTCCAGAAGATTCGCAGAACCGGTTGCCGAAGAATCGGTGCCGATAGTTACATTAACTTCCGCTTTGATCATTTTGCGGATTTTACAGGTAACATTAAACATAAATTTATTGGAAAAACCGCACCAGGAAACACTGGCTCCCGCTTTGGCAACTTTTTCTATATCCTCGTCGCTGAATCCTATACAGTGAATAAGAAGACAATGGTTATCCAGTACGTTAAGGCTTTCCAGGTGATTCACGCCGTTCATGGCTTCTGCGTCAAACCCTTCGGAAAGATGAGTAATAAATGGCCACTTGTTTTTTACCGCCTTCTCATGTTCAATAACAATACCGTCTCCCCATTTCAGGTCGTAAGAAGATGCTTCATGGGCCAGACCATATTCCACTATGGCTCTAATGGGCAGTTTTGGCAGAATATTGGCGTTAAATTTTTGAGGAAAATGATCGTTTACCGTTGTAACTCCGGAGAATAAACATTTATAACCGGAAAGTTCGTACAGGTCTTCCCTGTTTAGCTTTGATCGTTCTTTATAGGTATCCGAGGCTTTTAGATCGTTGTCCCAGGGCAGCCATGTAAGGTAAAAGACACCCGGCTTTGGTCCGACAGGCGGGCGGTAATTCCCCTGCAGATGATCATGGGTATTAATTAGACCCGGGTAAATGTAACTGCTTTCCTTCAGGTCAACTGTACAGCCTTTTTCGGAAGCAACAATTTTATCTCCGGAAACCCCCAGAACTTTGCCAACAGCGCCAACGAGCATCACATTTTTTAACGTATAATCAGACACTAAAGGCCACCCTTATATGTACATTAGTATTTTATTATCGTATAGCCGAACAGTCAACGACCTATACAGAGACTTTTTTCAAGACATTGTTTGTTTTAAAAAAAGCCTGCCTATTAAGTAATTATCGGCAATTTGAGCGTTTTTCCCTTGTTTCTTCTTTATGAAAAAGCGGATCTGTTACTATTTTTAATGGATATCTGTAAAATAATTGTATGATAGACCTTCATACCCATTCAAGTATTTCCGATGGTGAACTAAATCCTGCTCAATTACTGGAAAAAGCTGTGTTTTTGGGCCTAAAAGCTCTTGCATTAACGGATCATGACACCATTTCCGGTCTGGAAGAAGCAAAAAAAGCGTCAAAAGCACTGGATATTTGTTTTATTCCAGGGGTTGAATTGGAAATTCAGACAAAATCCGGGGAAATACCGGCAATAAGCGGTGAATTTCACCTTTTAGGACTTGGTCTTAACCATTTTTCTGATGAATTACACGCTGCTTTGGAGTATCTTTTTACTGCCCGGGAAGTACGGAACATGGAAATGCTGGAAAAAATCCGGGCAGAGGGAATATCTGTTGATTATGAAGAAATAAAAACCCTGGCAAGCCAGGGTACAAACCCGGACAAAAAAATCATAGGACGGCCGCATTTTGGCGCTTTTCTAATCAGCCGGAAAGTCGTAAAAAACCAGGAACAGGCGTTTAGCCGTTGGTTAGGGAAAGGTAAACCTTTTTATGTGCCCAAAGCTGGTCTTGAATTAAGTAAAGCTGTGCATCTGATTCACCAGGCGGGAGGAGCCGCAGTTTTAGCCCATCCCATGTCTTTGTACGTATCCTGGGGACGAATGCCCGGACTTCTGGGCATCTTTAAAGAGGCAGGCATAGACGGCATAGAAGCCTGGCACCCCAACGCCCGTGTACGGGACTGTAAGCGCCTGGAAGAACTGGGACTTTCCCTGGGGTTTTTTATCACCGCCGGCAGCGATTTCCACGGAAAAAACCGGCCAGAACGGAAACTCGGTCATACGGCAGGCGGCAGAAAAATAGAAGACAAATATATGGATTGGTATGATGGGACAAATCGTTAAAAAGACGCAGAGGAATACAAAAGGTGATAGAAATTCTCATACCAATTTTTTTCTTGACCATTTGTTAAAAACAGGCTATAAAATATTAATGATGAACAACAAAGTAAATTTTATTACTTTGCATTTACCCCCCCCCATTATTTGTACAGCGGTTTATAGTTTAAAGTACATCAGACATTATTCCTCATCCCCTTTATATATTGACGCTGAATGCAATTCAGAAAAAAACGAAATAAGGAGAAAGGTATGAATACCAGGAAAATGGAAATAGTAAAAATAACAAGAACAGCGTTGTTTGTTGTTGCGTTTATTCTGATGGTTAGGAGCCTCGGGTATTCACAGAATACTACAAGGCCTTCTTATAGTAAGGATTGGCGGGATTATTTAATGAGTTATGAGGGCGCCTTTTATGGCTGGGACTACAGTAAAACACAAGCGGAAAAAAGACTCGCTGCCGTTATTGCACATGAAGATATTTTTCTCTCTGTCTATTTTCTTGGAGAAATAATATATGTTCCGGTTATCATGATAGGACAATTGACCAACGCGGATGGAACTTTTATATCGAAAGCACACGGTCGAAGTTTTAACCAAAAAGAATTAGCACTATTAAAAGATGAGGTAATTTATGCCTTGGATAAACAGATACAGGATAACTGGAGAATTTTGTGGGAAAATTATATTAATACTGCGGAGTATAAATACCTTTCCAATTTTACTCCGGTGTCACCAACTGATAAAAAAACATGGGATATAATCCGGCAATTTGATGAAAAAATATTTGGTACAGCTTCAGCAGCGCCTAATGCCACAGAATACCATAAAAATGTGTACAAACTCATGACAGATCTGAAAGTTTTTGAAAAAATTGAAAAAAGATTTGACCCTCAGGAATTCGTTTCAGCCTTGCGGGCAAAAGCCTTTTCGTACGAAGAAATTGTCGGAATAGCCTTGAATATTGATAATATTGGCAGAGTAGTCGGTTGGAATATCAAAAATATTATAGAATATGCAAAACGGTTTTATTCCACCCCGCTAATATTTGATTCCGTTATAAATGAAAAACTGGAAGAATTAAAAATTACAGACCTTCGAACCCTTGATGTGTTTTTGGAAGAAATACGAATTGATTACAATAAAAAAAGCGAACATTTTTTAGACACCAAGGCTGCCCTGGCCAGGTTGGATGTAATTGGTCCCCGGTTACAATACTTACAGCTCAGAAACGAACGCGGCGGATCATCTTCTGTTTCTGCTATGGATAAAACAACATGGGAAAGGTGGTTTGGAAGCTCGTTGAAAAAGGTTGATATTCCTCCCTCTTACTATTTCGACAGGCTTTCCGGTATGGGATTTTCCTGGGAACATAGTACCATGATACTGATTTACGGCCAGAGTAATCCTGACTTGTACTATAACGTTGAAACATGGAAAAAGAGTGACATAGATAAAGTTAAAAAGTTGAGCGGAGGAAAAGACTCGGATTGGGCTGAGCTTAAAAAAATTTTTGGTAAACCTGTTAAAAGGCCTACCACTACTCAAAGAAATGTAACAATTATTAACAAATACGAATATGCAGAAAAAGGCCTTACCTCTGTAACAATTCCTCCAGGTATTATTACCGTTGAGGAAGGGGCATATAAAAAGAACGAACTTACGACCATAACGATTCCTAATGGTGTAAAAACGATAGGGGGGGAAGCATTTAGCCAGAATAAGCTTACAAGCGTAACTATTCCAAATACTGTAACTACTATTGAGATAGCAGCATTTTCATTTAACAGACTCACAAGTATAATAATCCCCAATAGTGTAACTGTTATTGGGGCAGGAGCATTTTTTCATAATGACATTACAAGGATAACCATTGGGGCGAATGTTGGGCTGAACAAGATTGGAACATTAACTGTTTTTAATTTTAGTTTTGATACTTTCTATACAGAAAATGGAAGCAAGGCAGGTACGTATGTCTACAGTAATGGAAAATGGAGCATGGAAAGGTAATTTTGGCTATCAGACACATCGATCTTCTGGAAGGGTAATAAATAATATTATCACAAAACTTTTTTAACCCATTCCGGATGGTTCCGTGCTTCTTCCAGAAGCCGTGCCATAACGCTGGTATAACCTGTCCCCAGACTTTGCCACCACTGAACAGTAGCGCTGGAAAGCCGCAGGGAAAATTGTTGTTTTCTCCGTTTTTCCATAAGCTGTTGTTTTAATTCCTGTAGTTCTGCCGGAGTTGCTTCCGGTATATCGGAAGTATCTACTTTCCGCTTTTCCAGTGCTTTAAGTCTTTTAAAAGATTCTTTGGAAAGTTTGTAGTTTTTATCTAAAATTACCCTTTTAACCATAATAATTCCTCTTTTTCTGTTTTGGTTGCCTTTCTGGCCGAAAATAATCGTCTAATACCATTTCGCTCAGTGAATGTGACAGCTAAAAACTCATGAACAAAGCCGTAAGCCCGCCACCGTTCTTCGTTATTACTATGTTCTCTGTCATATAGTTCTACGGCCAGTGGGTCAAGAAACACAGCGATCGCCTCTTCAAAACCAACCCCATGTTTTTTAATATTCATGGAATTTTTTTCTTCGTCCCATTCAAATTCCATTATATTCCTCCTTTTTATAAATGTCAATACAATTGTATGTAAATATAGAAATATATATGTCATTACGTTTTATAACTCCTAAATACTCATTTCGGCAGCACATCATACGGATCGTCCCCTAAACGGCGGTGCTGAATTGCTTCCAGGATATGATCGGTTTCGATCATTTCTTTGTCTGCCAGGTCGGCAATGGTTCTGGCCATTTTCAGAACACTGTGGTAAGCCCTGCCCGAAAAAGCCAGTTTTTCCACAGCCTTGTTTAACGCAAGTTTTGCGGTTTTTTTGAGCGGGCAGAATTGTTCGATTTGAGAAGGACTCATGCGGGAATTGCGGCTTATGCCGTTGGCTGCTGTAAAACGGCTGCGTTGAATTTCGACGGCCCGGATTACGCGATGCCGGATCGCTGCGCTGGTTTCTGCCGTATGAGTGCTGCTTGCTGATGTTAAAGCTCCATTGTTACCGCTTACCGGCACTCTGATATCTACGCGGTCAAGAAGGGCTCCTCCGATTTTCCGCCAGTGTTTGTTAATTTCCTGAGGACTGCAAAGACAATCGCCCGCCGGCCAATTGGATCCAAGTCTGCCGCAGGGACAGGCATTGGCCGCCATAACAAGTTGAAAGTCTGCCGGAAGTTTAACCGGCCCTTCGGCTCTGACTATGGTGAGTAAACGATCTTCCAGCGGCTCCCTTAAAGCCTGCAGCACATTGCTTTTGAATTCAGGCGCCTCATCCAGAAACAGGGTTCCGAAGTGGGCTAGGCTGATTTCTCCGGGTCTGACAGTACGGCCGCCGCCCAGTATGCCTTCGGCGCTGGCAGAGTGATGAGGGGAACGAAACGGCGGTTCGGTGATAAGAGAAAACGATGAGGAAACGGCGGAAAACGCACTATCGGTATTTTCTCCTTTCAGTTCATATTTCCCGGCAAGGCTGTGAATACGGGTTACTTCTACCGCTTCTTCGGAAGTCAGTTTTGCCATAATCGAAGGTATCCTCCGTGCCAGCATGGTTTTTCCAGCCCCCGGCGCGCCGAAAACCAAAAGATTGTGTCCGCCTGCAGCGGCTATTTCCAGAGCACGTTTATAACGATCCTGTCCGCATACTTCGGCAAAATCACCGCAGTTGGCTGTTTCTGTAATATTTAAAGTATCTGTATGCTTATTAAAAGGCTGCGGAAAAGCCCCTTCTTTTGTCAATAAAACAAGTGCATGAGCCGCTTCGTCCAGACTGGAAACGGCTGTATAAGAAACATCAGCGTCCGGCCGCTTAATTAAAACAACTGCTTCGTCTTCGTTTTCTTTTGGAACGATAAAGAACCGGATTCCTTCGGCAATTCCTGCAGCAACAGCTGCCAATACCCCTCTGACAGGACGGACTCTGCCGGAAAGTTCAAGTTCTCCCAACACCATCAATTGTTCCGGAAACGCTCCAAGGCCGGGAACCAATCCGGCCGCAGACATCACCGAAAGGGCGATAGGAAGATCCAGAGCGGCGCCTTCTTTTTTTATACCTGCCGGAGCCAGGTTGATTAGAACCCTGTCCAGCGGAAATGCCAGCCCGGAATTGCGGAATGCCGCCCGTACCCGCTCGCGGGATTCCTTAACCGCCCCGTCGGCAAGCCCTGAAATATCAATTCCCGGAATACCCCGGCGAAGATCGGTTTCTACACGAATTAAAATGCCCCTGTCTCCGTAAGGAGCATAACCGGTAATATACATAAACACCCCCAAACCCGGTTAGCGGATCTACTGCTATTAAGGGGAAGAGGATTATGTTGCTTGTACTAATTGTATTGTTGCTCAACCCTAAACCATGTGTAATTATCAGAATTTGTTCAAAATGTTATATTAAAAAAGTATATGAATAAAATTCACAACTCGTCTTTCAGTTCATCTTCGTTTATTGCGATCCGTTACCTTTGGGGCAGGGCAAAAGAAGGTGGCCGTTACCTAAGAGGTGCAGCTGCCGGTATAGCTTTAAGCCTTGTACCGATCATTGTTACGCTGGTAGTCGCAGATGGCATGATCCGGGGTATAACAGGCCGCTATCTGGAACTGGGAACCGGCCATCTTCAGATATACGACTATATAAGCTATAGCGATTATCCCGAAGAACTTTGTGAAAGAATTAATAATCTTGACGGTATCCGAGGAACCTGGCGGGAAAAACAGGGGTTGGGAATAATTTTGGGAAAGAACGGCCGTCTTGGAACTACTATCCGTGCAGTTGACAGCAGCTTCTGGAAAGATCAGGGGAGCGCTGAATATCTTGAAGTAATTGCTGGCAGCGCCGATCTGGAATCAGAAAATGAGCTGCTTCTGGGTAAAGCTTTGGCAGAAACACTGGAAGCAGAACCGGGATCAACGGTACGTCTTATGACAATTAGGGTAAATGAAGAAGGCAGAAACATTCCCAGAGTTACCATTTTTACCGTAAAGGGAATTATTTCTTCAGGTTACAGGGAACTGGATGCTTTGTGGTGCATTATGAATTACGAAACAGGGCTTAAGCTTCTTTCTCCTGAACTGTACAGGGCATTTCTGATAACTAAAATAAATGATCCTTATAAAACAGTTGACGAAATTGCGGAACAGATAATGATCCAAACCGGACCGGGATACGGAGTGTATACCTGGAAAGAACTTCAGCAATCCCTGTACCGTTCCTTTGAATCTACCAGGCAATTATTGCTGTTCATTATGGCCCTGCTTGTACTGGTAGCTGCGGTAAACGTTTCTTCCGCCACGTCAATGCTGGTTATAGAAAGACAACGGGACATTGCCATACTTAAAACAGGCGGCGCCGGTCCATTTTCCATACAAAACATTTTTCTTTGGGGCGCTCTTTTAACGGGACTTGCCGGTGCAGTAATTGGAATAGGACTCGGACTCCTTATTGGAATTAACATCAATTCAATTATCCGTGGTTTGGAAAAATTTCTTTCCTTCCTTTCAAGCCCATGGGGCAGCCAGGTAAAGCTTCTGGATCCCGATTATTATCTGGAAACAATTCCAATTATAATAGACTGGAAAATGGTTTTGATTATCGGCCTGTTTACCGTTTTTTGTTCATGTATTGCCTCTGCCCTTCCCGCCCGCCGTGCAGGAATACTTAAACCCCTGGAAATATTACAGCGGGTATAAATTAAAAACCCCTTGGATTTTTTATCTGGAAATAGTAGTATTTCCTCAAGATCATAAAAGGCGGAACAATGTATGACATACAATGTTGATTTAAGAAAAGTGGATGTTCAAAAATATAAAACTTTTTTAAAGAATCAATATTTAATTCCCAGCAGACAAATATTACATGACAATATAGATAATAATTTTAAAATATTTAAAAACTGCGGTTTTAAATATTTGGCAGATTTAAAACAAGCCATATCATCAAATACAAAAATTGATAAACTATCCAACGAAACAAAAATATTACCGGAATATCTGAACATATTAAGAAGAGAACTGGGAGCATTTGACAAAAAAGGAATACCATTTAACGAATTTCCAATTATTGATAAAAATATTATTTCAAAGTTGGATAATAAAGGCATAAAAAACACAAAAGATTTTTATGAATACTATTACAAAGAAAATAATGAAAAAAGAGTTTCTGATGAATTAAGTATTCCAATTGAATTGATCAAGTGCCTGATTTCATTATCAGGTCTTGTCAGAATCAATGGAATTGCGTCATTGGCAGCAGTGACATTTTATGAAGCTGGTTATAAAACAATAAAAGATATAACAAGCTCTACAAAAGAAAAAATGCTGGAAAAAATAACAGAAAAAAACGAAGAAAAAAAATATTACAAGGCCAAATTGGGATTAAAGGATATGCAATTTGTTATTGATTTTGCCAATTTAATAGACAATTTTGATTCGAAAGTCTAGTTTATTGCCTCATTAAAGGAACAAAATGAACAACAGCGAGGACTTGCGGTTAAGAGAACCCGAAGTAACACCGACAAGCGAAGTGTTGAAGCAAGTGCTTGGCGGCAGTTACACCGCATACGAAACATTCCAGCATGCCCTGCCCAATTTGGAGATAGAGCAGAAGTGGCAATGGTACACACCCCATAAGGCATGGTTCGCAAGAGGACAGCATCGGTGGACAACGCAGCGCGGAACAAAGAAAGAAAAAACTCTCTATTGGCTCCATGTTTATGAAAAATATTTTAGCGTGGCTGTTTGGTTCAAGGAAAAAAACCGCGTGGAAGCGCTAAATGCCGATGTCAGCGAAAAAACAAAACACCTGATTCGTGACGCCAGGACAATGGGCAAGATGCCTACCTTTCCTGTGGTTTTTTACATTACTACAACCAAACCACTTGCTGACATTTGTTCACTGATAGAATGTAAAAAAAGAATAGAAGAATGAGGCTCCCCGAGGCAAGCCTCGGGGTATCTGTAAACGTTACATAATCTGCCGGGGAGCCTCGTTCGATAGGAAATTTATTATACCGTCTGGTTTAA
>WRIB01000017.1 GCA_009782955.1 Treponema sp.
AAAGTACGAGAGTGTATGGTATTAAACCAGACGGTATAATAAATTTCCTATCGAACGAGGCTCCCCGGCAGATTATGTAACGTTTACAGATACCCCGAGGCTTGCCTCGGGGAGCCTCATTTATTGCAGAAAAGGTATATGCGGCTCAGCGACATATTGTGATTTTAAGACCCCGCTATATGTTTAAGCCTTTCTATAATCGGCAGGTGCTGGGTACAGGCGCTTTCACATTGGCCGCATTCCGTACATTTTCCCGCAATTGCCGGAGTGATTGACCAGTGCCAATGAAGCCTTTCTTTTATGGCATCGGATTTATCCGGCTGAAAAAGTTTTTGGTTATAGGCATCCATGTACTGCGGAATGGGAATGTCCTGGGGGCAATCATCACAATAGCCGCAGCCGGTACAAATTCCTTCCATGGAAGCTTCCGACTTTTCTTTTGCTTCTGCCAGTTCTTTTTCGGTACGGGGCTTGTAATTTTCCATGGCTGCCAAAGCATCCTTTACGTCCTGCTCAGAGCGAAAACCTACCAGCGTAGAAGAGATATCCTTGTGATCCCAAAGAAAACGGAGAGCAGCTTCAACAGCACTCTCTCCGGGCCGCATGATAAAATCGAACCGTTCCGGATGATCGGGGATAATGCCGCCGCCAAGGGGGTTCATAACTACCGCTCCAAGTTTCCTGGAACGAATTGCATCAAAAGCTTTTTCCCTGCATTTATAATTGTAAGCCGAATAACCGAACAGGACTCCTTCAAAAACATCTTCCGTAAGGAGTGTGTTAATCTCGTCCTGTATAAGGTGACTTGATATACAAATGTGCCTGATAATTCCTTCTTCTTTTAGTTTTCGAAAGACCCCAAGTATTCCGTCTTTTTTTCTGGATTCCCAATTACTGAGATCGATAATACACCAGATATGATAAAAATCGATTACATCCACATTCATGCGTTTTAGTTGGGCTTCAATTTCTCTGCGGATTGAGTCTTCGGTGGTTTTGAATGTTTTTGTTGCCACATAATACGGCAGTTTTCGCCGCCTTAGTTCTGCAAGTCCGTGGCCAAAAACACTTTCGCTTTTTGTTTCAAAATAGCCGGGAGCGGTATCGAAGTAATTTACACCGCCTTCAGCTGCTGTTACCATGGCTTGTACGCATTCATCCGTATTATCTATGTTTTGAAAACGCATTCCTCCAAAACCAAGCAGGGAAACTTTTTTTCCTGTCGTTCCATAATCCCGGTAAATCATATTTTTCTCCTTATATTGTTGTTTTTCTTTTTTGGTTGTAACACTACTTTACTGCAATTAATTCTATCTCGACTTTTCCGCCTCTGGGAAGAGCGGCAACCTGTATGCAAGAACGTGCCGGTTTAATATCGGGAAAACACGCTCCGTAGATTTCGTTAATCTTCGCAAAGTTTGCAAGGTCGGTAAGAAAAATGGTTGATTTTACTACCTTGTCAAAACCTGAACCGGCTTTTTCCAGAATGGCTTTTATGTTGTTCATTACATTTTTTGCCTGTTCTTCAAAGCTTTCGGGTAAATCTCCGGAAGACGGATCAATTCCGATTTGACCGGAAAGAAAAAGCATATTCCCTGTATCAATAGCCTGGGAATAAGGGCCTAATGCTTGCGGGGCATGAGTTGTTTCTATTTTTGTTACCATAATAAATTATTATAGCAGGTTTTCTGCGATCTGGCTATAGCGTCAATTTCAATTGTCAGCAATTACAATCCGACTTCACTAAAAGGCGGAGCCCTGTCCAATACGGCGGCAATACAATGGTGTTCATCCTGCAGCAGGTCTGGATCTGTTTCCAGTATGGAGAATGCATCGGTCCGTGCACGAACCAGTGCATCTGCATCCCTGACCGGGTCGGCAATGCCAAGTTTCAGATAACCTGACTGTTCAATTCCTGCAATTTGTCCCGGGCCTCGGAAGAGAAGGTCTTTTTCGGCAATTACAAAACCATCGGAGTTTTCCAGCATTACCATAAGCCTCTTGCCTTCGCGGCTTCTCTCTTCTTCACTTAATTCCTCAGGATTAATTCCCGGCTGGTCTTCCTGATCCGAATAGATAAGGAAACAATAGCTTTGATCGCTGCCCCTCCCCACACGGCCGCGGAGCTGGTGCAAAGCGGAAAGTCCAAAACGTTCGGCATGATGGATAACCATACATGAAGCATTTGGAACATCTACGCCGACTTCCACAACGCTTGTAGCAGCAAGGATACGGATTTCGCCTTTCCGGAAAGCATCCATGGTTTTTCGTTTTTCTTCGTCGTCGATTTTTGAATGGATCAAGGCTGTTGAATACTGCGGATAAATTTCTTTGGCAAGTTTATCCGCCATGGAAACGGCATCTTTTAAACCTTCTTCGTCATCTGTCGAATTACCATCCGGTAACTCTGCCTGACCGCTTAAAGTTGTCTGGCCGATAAGCGGATATACAAAGTAAGCCTGGCGTCCTGATTCCAGTTCTTTTCGTACAAAGTTATAAACTTTTTGTGCATTGGATTCTTTGGATAAATGAGTCTTTATCGGCTTTCGTCCCGGCGGCATGTCGGAAATAACGGTAACGTCCAGGTCGCCGAAAACCGTAAGGGCCAAAGTACGGGGTATGGGTGTAGCGCTCATCATGATTAGGCCCGGAATGCCTTTTTTTTGCAGGGAATTTTGGCCTTTGGCAATAATGGCCTGGCGCTGGGTTACGCCAAAGCGGTGCTGTTCGTCGATTATCGCAAGGTTTAAGTTTTGATATACAACATCTTTGGAAAAAAGAGCGTGGGTTCCCAATACTATATCGATTTCTCCTGCGGCAAGGTTTTTAAGAAGCTGGGTTCTTCCGGAATATTTCAGATTTCCCGTAAGATAGGCAGGCCTGACACCCAATGGTTCCAGCAATCGTGCAGCATTGTCTGCATGCTGACGTGCAAGGAGTTCTGTCGGCGCCATGATTGCCGCCTGACCTCCTTGATCTACGACTCTGAGTGCGGCAAGAAAAGCAACCAGAGTTTTGCCTGAACCTACGTCGCCCTGAATGAGACGGGCCAATGGCCAGGGTCTCGACATTTCTTCGTTAATCTCTTCTATGGCTTTTACCTGTCCCTGGGTAAGCGTAAATGGAAGCCGTTCAATAAAACGCTGCTGCAGTGGAGAAAGACCGCAGGCATGTTTTTGTTCTTCCCCTCTGTCATCTTTTTTTCGTTCCAATGAACGGCGGCCCACCATTATTTCCAGATAAAAAAGTTCTTCATAGATCAGAGTATTTCGGGCTTTTTCGAGGATTTCCATGGAAGAAGGAAAATGAATGGTTTTTATCGCATCTGCTTTTTTCAGGAGTTTTTCATTTAAAATTACTTTTTGAGGGAGTTCGTCTTCCAGGTTTGTGCAGTATTGATCCAGGGCTTGCTGTGTAAGACGACGTAACAGGTTTTGGGTTAAATTTTTTGTAAGGGGGTAAACAGGCGCAATGGTGTTTTTACTGCCGGGGATTCCGATTTCAAATGATGTTGACATAATCTCGTTGAATTTACAATAAAAGCGGCCCCATAGGTTAACTTCTTTTCCTATAGGCAGTTGATTTTTCAGAAAAGGTCGGTTAAAGCATACCAGTGCTGCCCTGGCGCTTTGGTCTTCAATCTCAATTTTTAATGTTTTCTTGGCGCCAAACCAAAACCAGTTGTGAGCGATAACTTTTGCAACGGTGCATACTTGTCCTTTGTTCCAGTCTTTTAGCGGGACATTTCGGCTTCTGTCTTCCCAGTTGCGGGGGTAACGGGTTAAAAGCGAAGCAATACTGGTAATTCCCGCATCACTCAATCGGCTCTTGACAGAGTCACCAACATTGCGAAGTGTATTAAGCGGTTGAATAAGTTCCCGGAGAAACATGGCTAAAAAGGCAGTTGTGTCAGCAGCACTATGCCGAATTTCATCATTACATAGAACAAGGCAATCACCGCCGCCAGAATCGCAATGGAAAAAATGATCCTGAAAAGATAGCTGACAATCCGGTTCGGGAAAAAGATGCGGCTGATGCGGTACATTACAGGCTGTGCGATAAAATCAACAAAACGCCAAAAAGGGGAATATATATTGCTGTTTCCCAAAAAAGCAATCATTCTGAGAACAAGGATAACAATAAAAAACCCCATTATCCACAAAACAACCGACCACAAAGCATTAAGAAGCAATATCAATATTATAGAGATATTAAATCTTCCCATTCGTCCCCATGAGATAAATACATTATGAACAAGGGAAAGAACGGCCAGTGCAATTATCGGGGAAAAATCAATAGGGCTGTTTTTAAACAAACGAAAACGGCGGAACCATGCAAGATAAGGATCGCAGATACTGCACAAAAAAGCATAAGGCCTGCCGAAATCAGCTCCGGAAAACCAGGTAAGCAGTATTCGGATAAAAAGCAGGATCATGTAGACGCTGGTAATCCCTGCAAGAACACTCATTAAATAAAACATCAGGCTACCCATACCTCTGCAACAAGAGGATTTTCTCCAAGTTTCGTAATTTGTTCACTGTTTGCTGCAAAATGAACTCCTGTGCGTATTATTTTTTCGTCAATTATTTTTTCCGCTGCATCGTTGTTCCCGTTTTCCAAAGGTACGTGAATAAAAACAAGTGCGGAACCCGGATGATCAATAAGGTAATCCCTTAATGGGTAGAGATTTTTTTCGTTTTTTGCGGCGCTTAAATGCAGCCGGATATGAACTTCCCCGGTGTTCGGCTGCACCATGGCCGGCGGTACAGCTTCCGGCGACTCTGTACCGCCGGCTTTTGTCTTTTCGGTGCTGCGCCGCATTTTTCCCAGGTCGAGGAGGGAACTGACCAGGAAACTGGGTTTGCCCCTGGACAGATCGAGTTTTCCTCTAAGAGCTACGCAGGTTTTTTCTATCAGTTTATCCTTGTTTTGTTCCCAGCACCGTTCAAAGAATACAACATCAATCCGGCCCTGGTAATCTTCCAGGGTTCCAAAAGCCATTTCCTTGTTGTTCCTGGATACATGGGTTCTGAGACTTGAGAGTATTCCTGTCAGAACATGATTCGTTTCCGCTGTTTCTTTTGAATATTTCTGTAAAGCAGAAAGATTCAGAGTCATGTTTTGCTCCCAGACTTTCCGGTATTTATCCAGAACTTCACGGTTCTTCAATTGATACTGATCGTTACCGGATGCGGTGAACTCAGCTATTTTTCCTTCCCTGAGTTCTGCTGAAGTCAAGGCGCCTGCAACTTGTAAGCTTGTCCTGCCGCGGCTTTGATCCATCCTGCCTTTAATGGCTACAATATCGTTCTGCTGTAATTTATCCCGGCAAGCTTCCCAGACTTCGCCAAAGAAAGCCAGGTCCAGTTCGCCCGAATAATCTTCCAGGGTTGCAAAGGCCATGGGCTTTCCGGTTTTATCTGTTATAGGTTTAAGGGATTTAAGAATTCCGATAAGAGTATAGTTTCCGGGCGGTGCGTTGTTCAGACCGGAGATATCAAATTTAACATGCTCTTTCATTGTTTCCTGATAAGCATCCAGAGGATGGCCTGAAAAATAAAAACCAATCAATTCCTTTTCTATATTGAGTTGTTCCGTTCTGTCCATTTCGGGCATTTGTGTAAATTCAAAGTCAGGAAATGTTTCTTCGCCGGTATCTTCAAAAAGACCGACCTGGCCGAATTTACCTTCGTCCTTTTTATTCTGGGCATAATCTATAGCTGCTTCCATGTTGGTTTTCAGAGTAGGCCGGTTTATGCCAAAGCTGTCGAATGCTCCTGTTTGGATAAGGAGTTCAATTACTTTGCGGCTTACAATATGCTGGTTTTGCTGGTTGGTTTGCAGGGGTACACGATCCAGAAAATCCATAAAACTTTTGTACGATCCGTCGTTTCTTTTTTCGATGATCTGATCCGCCGGCCCTGAGCCGATTCCTTTAATTCCCAGGAAACCAAATACAATCTTTCCATCCACTACATTAAAGAATTTTTCCGATCTGTTAATGTCCGGCGGATCGATAGTAATCCCCATTTTTCTGCCTTCACTGATACACTCGGAAAGTTTGTCTTTATCTGCGCTGTTGATTTCGTTGGAAAGATTGGCTGCCATAAACTCTGCGGGGAAATGTGCCTTAAGGTAAGCGGTTCTGTAGGCAAGGATTGCATAACCTGCAGCATGGCTTTTGTTAAAACCATATCCGGCGAAAGGTTTTAACAGTTCAAATATTTCTTCTGCCTTTTCTTTGCTGTAATCTCGTTTTGCCGCCCCCTCCATAAATTCTACTCTTTTCTTTGCCATTACTTCCATTTTTTTCTTTCCCATTGCCCAGCGCAGAACATCCGCGTTACCAAGGGAAAAACCGGCTATTACGCGAACTACCTCCATAACCTGTTCCTGATAAATGATAACGCCGTAGGTTTCTTTTAAAACATCTTCAAGGTTTGGGTGCGGATAACTGATTTTCCGTTTGCCGTTTTTTGATTCAATAAACTGGGGAATATTCTGCTTGGGGCCGGGACGGTACAGCGCGTTAAGTGCAATAAGGTCTTCGACTCTTCCCGGTTTTGCCTGTTTTAAGGTATTCTGCATACCATCGGATTCAAACTGGAATATACCGAAGCTTCTTCCTTCGCTGAGCATGGCAAAGGCTTTTGTATCATCTTCCGGAACATTTTTTACACTAAAGTCTGCATACGCCGGATCCTTGCGGCGGATCAATTCTTCGGTATGGTGGATAAGGTCAAGAGTTTTTAATCCAAGAATATCCATTTTTATCAGTCCGCAGCCTTCCAGATAATTCATGGAATATTGGGTAGCGATTATTCCTGTTTTTGAATCTCTATAGAGCGGTACATAGGATGTTAATTCGTCTTTTCCAATTACTATGCCTGCAGCATGGATACTGCAGTGACGTTTGAGTCCTTCGAGTTTCCGTGCCAGCTGAAAAAGCTCTGTATAACGGGAATCTTCTTCCATTCCCCGGAGTTTTGGTTCTTCAATAAAAGCTCTTGCCAATGTTACCTTTTGACCAAAAGGAACAAGAGCGGAAATTGCTTCCGATTCGGCAATACTGATTGAAAGAGCCCGAGCTACATCTTTTATAACCGCTTTTGCACCCAGAGTTCCAAAAGTGATAATTTGAGCTACCTTTTCTTTGCCGTATTTTTCGCTAACATAGGATATTACTTCATCTCGTCTTTCGTTGCAAAAATCCACATCAAAATCCGGCATAGAGATTCGTTCGGGATTAAGGAAGCGTTCAAAGAGAAGGCCGTATTTAAGAGGTTCAATATCCGTTATCTGAAGTGCATAAGCGACAATGGAACCCGCGCCTGAACCTCTGCCGGGCCCTACATCTATGCCCTGATTTTTTGCCCAATTGATAATGTCCGCTACAATAAGAAAATAACCGGTAAAACCCATTCTGATAATTACATCCAGTTCATAGTTGGTACGATTTAGAATTTCATCCCATTTATCCGTTTCCCTGGATTCCTGTGCTTCTGTCATTTCTTTGATGTAGCGTTTACGCAGACCTTCTCCGGTTAAAACCCGCAGGTACGCATGGGCGTCTTTTAAGTCTTTGGGGATTTCAAAGTCCGGAAGATATTTGGGTAAATTACGGACATCTACTTTGGGAAACCGGTACTCAGGCAGGCCGGATTTTTTGTTTTGCTGCATAAAGTTGACTGTACAGCGCGTGGCTATTGCCACGGTATTTTCCAGAGCTTCCGGATATCCGGAAAAAAGGGAGGTCATTTCTTCTGCACTTTTAAAATAATACTGATCTCCCGAATACTTTTTCCGCTTTTCTTCCGTTCGGGGTTTTCCCTGGCCTATACAAAGGAGTATGTCATGTGCAACAGCATCTTCCTGCCTTAAATAATGAATGTCGTTGGTTGCTACAAGGGGGATACCTGTGTTTTGATGAATTTTTATTACGGCATCATAAATTTCTTTTTCCGAAAGATTTGTTCTTTTTAATGAACCGGCTGGAATACCATGATTCTGAATTTCCAGAAAAAAATTGGGATTTCCTTCATTGTCTTTTCCAAAGAGGTTCCGGTAATAAAGAGCTTTTTTTTCTGCTGCTTCGATATTGCCCATTTGAATAAACATGGGAATTTCTCCGGACACGCAGGCTGAAAGGGCAATAAGTCCCTTGTGGTACTGTTTTAATATTTCATCGTCTATTCTTGGTCTGTGATAAAATCCTTCTGTATAGGCGCAGGAACAGAGCTTTAATAGATTGTGATATCCTTCCTTGTTTGCTGCCAGAAGTACTAAATGATGATATTCCTTTTCTCCTTCGATCTTGTTTTTTTCGTGCCGGGATCCAGGGGCTATATATACTTCACTTCCTATAATTGGCTTAATTGGGTTTTTCCGGTCTTCATGTTTTTCGTCGTCAACAACCTTTTCTCTGCAAGCAGCAATAAATTCCATAGCGCCGAACATATTACCGTGATCGGTTAGAGCCAAATATTCCATTCCCAGTTCTTCTGCTCTGTCTGCCAGGGCTGCAACCGAAACGGCAGCATCCTGAATAGAGTTATCCGAATGAACATGAAGATGAACAAAATTGGTCATAGATTCCTTCTTCCCGAAAATTTGGAGTTCTATTGATCCATATTAATCCTAAAATACGGTAAAATTCAACGTGTGCTATTCCCTTTTATATACCATTGGTATATACTTTTAATGGAAATTTATAAATATGGATTTTGGGGAATATCATGGAAAATGAACGAAAATATAAATTTGACTGGGATACAACTGTAGGGGCTGATATGGAACTGGCCCGTCCCAGTCTTGGTACCGCTACAAGAGTAGAAGTATACCGCCTTTTTCAGTTTAGTCTCCGGGATATTTTGGAACAGCATTGCGGTACCGGCAAGACAGATGAACTTTTCCGTGAAGCCGGAATAATGGCCGGCAAAGTTTTTTTTGACAAGTTTTTAAGTGATGCCAAAACCACTTCCGAACTGGCTGTTAAAATTCAGGCATCTTTTAATACTCTGGGAATTGGAATTTTCAGAGTCGAAGATTCTGTAGGGGACAATTCCCATTTTGTTTTTACCATGGAAGAAGATCTGAATTGTTCAGGTTTTCCGGATACTTCAGATGTTGTTTGTGTCTATGACGAAGGTTTTATTCAGGGTGTACTTGAGTCATTCAGCGGAAAGGAATTTACCGTTCGTGAAATTGACTGCTGGAGTACAGGCGCCCGTACTTGCCGGTTTGAAGCAAAAATAGCCTCATAAAGTGCAATGGACAGAATCCAAAAATACCTGGAGCATATACATAGATTGCTTCACGATAACAAAATTCCCGAACTTACCGGAGAGCTGGCAGACGATTCCCTGCTTTCCCAGATCCACGATGAATTAAAAATAATCCGTGAAGTGTTGTTTGCTTTTTCCTCCGGAGATTTTTCTCCCACTGTTACCATTAGGGGTATTATTCCTGGTTGTCTGAAATCTCTTCAGGCTCATCTGCGTCATTTGATCTGGCAGGTTCAGATGGTTGAGAAAGGTGACTTTTCCCAGGAAATTCGCTTTATGGGGGAATTTTCCACGGCATTCAACAGTATGGTTCAACGATTAAGCCTTAGTCTTTCAAAGTTGCAGGAAAAAGAAGAAACCCTGTTGGATATAAATAATAAACTTCGCAAAGAAGTGGAACGAATGGAAATTCTTAAAGAAAGTGAAGCTCGTTTTAAATTCCTGGCAAGTCATGATCCATTAACCGGAATTCTTAATCGCAGGTCTTTTATTGAAATGGCAGGGGTTGAACTTGCAAATGCAGTTGATCTTTGCGTTCCTTGTTGTCTGGCAATGATGGATATTGATCATTTCAAGGATTTTAACGATACCTATGGACATTTGGCAGGAGACGATGCTTTGCGTCATGTGGTAAGGATAGTGGAAGGAGGACTGCGTAAAAATGATTTTATGGGCAGGTATGGCGGAGAAGAATTTATTTTGTTTTTTTACGGCGCTGATGAAAAGACAGGGATGAAGGTGCTGGAACGGCTTCGTAATAAACTTTCTGAGACATCAATTGTCCTTGAAACCGGTTCTGTAACAATACGCGCCAGTTTTGGCCTGACTGGAAATGGCAGGGAAAAACCCAAAGAAAAAGGATATATTCAAAGATTGATCGACGATGCAGATACTGCACTTTATACCGCCAAAATGGCCGGACGAAACAGAGTTATACTCTACACCCCTGAACTGGAAACCCGAAGACATTCTGTAATGCCGAAAGTTCGTGAAGATTCCGGGTTTACTGAAGATGGCAAAACATTGTGAAAACAGAACTTTTTACCTTTTGTGATTTTGCCCAGGAAAGCGGAGGCAAACTCACTGTCGTGGGTACTTTTGATACCATTATTTCCCGAAACTTTCCCTGCATTCATCCTCAACTATCCGTTGTAATCCGCATTCGCTTTGATCTTTGGGAATTTTCCAGCCACAGTTTTCGTATAGAAGCCCGAGACCTTGATGGTGAATTAAATATTGAGCCGGTAACCGGCACAGTTGATGTAAAAGGAGCGGGAAACGCAACGGCTGTATCCCATTTGGTATTTACCATTTCCAATCTGCACTTTAACTCGGGAGGAGTGGTAAACTTTGTTCTGTATATCGATGATAAAGAGATTTCCTCCCTGCCTCTGTATATCAGGAAAGGCTAATACTGTATCTAAATTTGATTTTGCGAAAGGATGCGCTTATGCTTGTAATATGTACCTATTAGATGAAAGTATTAGAAAAACCATATCTAACAGGTAATATCTTGCTTAAAAATAACCTTTAATTTGGTGGTTTATCCGCTGAATTGCTTCAGAATTTTTAATAGTGGCAATTAAGACTGTTTTAGGGGACAATCTCAAATATTATCGGAAAAAGCGGGGATTTTCCCAGGAAGAATTGTCTGAACATGCCGGAATTTCAGCCAGACATTTAAGCTTTATTGAAAATGGAGCAGCATTTGTATCTGCAGAATTATTGGAAAAATTAACTAAAATACTAAAAATTTCTGCATCAGCCCTGTTTTATGATCAAAAAGAAATATCCTGGGATGATACCCTAATAACTTCCGTTGACCGCCTTGTTGAGAAAGAAATGGTTAATGCTGTTGAATCAATTAAACTGCAGCTTCGGTATCTTTCAGGGTTGTAATACTGACTTTCACCGGAACATCTTTTATGATATACTATGAATATGCCCTTTCAAGGGAACAAGACTGAACTGGTCCAAAAAAATAAAAAAAGACTCAGGGAACCGGAAGAGTACCGGGTAATTCTTTTGAATGACAACTATACTACTATGGATTTTGTAGTTGAAGTGCTGATGGAGGTTTTTCATAAAGAACAGGAAGATGCTACCCGGATTATGCTGGATGTTCATTATAAGGGCAAAGGAATTGTGGGGGTATATCCATGGGATATTGCCCAAACCAAAGCAAATCAGGTTCATTGCCTGGCCCGAAAGAATGAATTTCCTTTAAAATGTATTGTGGAAAGGGCGTAAAGTCTCTTTATCAGAGAGACCAGGTCAGGGAGGGTTTATGAAAATCAGCCGTCATGTACAGGCTATAATCAATGCCGCTTATAACGAAGCAAAGGTCAGAAACCACGAATATCTGACACCGGAGCATATTCTCTATGCAGCTCTGTCTTTTGACGAAGTTCAGGGAGCGCTTAACGCCTGCGGCGCCAATTTAGACCAGCTTAGAAGCGGTATGGAAAATTACTTTGAACAAAAAGTTCCCCATGTAAATAATTCCGAACCAACCCAAACGGTAGGCTTTCAAAATGTGCTGGAACGGGCCGTGATTCAAAGCCAGTCATCCCGTAAGGATACTCTGGAAGTGGCCGATATACTTGTTTCTTTATTTGATGAGGAGCGGAATTACTGCGCCTATTACCTGCGCAAGGCAGGTGTCAGGCGTTATGATCTGATAAGTGTACTGTCGCATGGTATTGACGCAGAAATACCCGATACAATCAGCGCCGGAGGAGGGGAAACCCGGCGGGATGATCGGACAAAACCGGAAGATGAAGCCGATGCCGATCCAAAGAAAGCGCCGTTAAAAAAGACAGCTCTGGAAAAATATGCTACAGAGCTTACCGCTATGGCCCGGGAAGGAAAGCTGGAACCGGTTATAGGCCGGGAAAGTGAGTTGGACAGAACCGTACAGGTTCTTTGCAGACGGTTTAAAAATAATCCCGTTCATGTTGGAGATTCGGGTGTAGGTAAAACAGCCATTACGGAAGGTCTGGCCCAGCGTATTGTGGCGGGCAAGGTACCGCCTACCCTGAAAGATTTTTTCATATTTTCCGTAGACATGGGCGCATTGATTGCAGGCACCAAGTACAGAGGAGATTTTGAAGAACGGGTAAAAAGACTTGTCGAAGAAATTCTTAAAAAAGACAGGGCAATTCTTTTTATCGACGAAATTCATACCCTGGTGGGAGCCGGCGCAGTATCGGGAAATGCCCTGGATGCGGCGAATATCCTGAAGCCCGCTTTAAGTACGGGAAAGCTTCGCTGCATAGGCAGTACCACTCACGAAGAATACGGCAAATTTTTTGAAAAAGACCGCGCTCTTTCGCGGCGTTTTCAGAAAATTGACATTAACGAACCAAGCGAAGAAGATGCGGTTGCAATACTGCGGGGACTAAAAAACAAATACGAGGATTACCACAAGGTTCATTACAGCGAAGAAGCTCTGGAGTCTGCCGTTAAACTTTCTGCACAGTACATTACCGAAAGACGGCTTCCGGACAAGGCCATTGATGTAATTGACGAAGCCGGAGCTTTTGTCCGCATAGAAGCCTACAAAAAACAAAGTACAGAAACTCTTCCGGCTGAACTTAACACTGAAACCGCAGGCGAAGTTCATGTCGAAGTACAAAGTACATCCCAAGGTAAAACCCAGGCAGAAAATTCAATGCCGGATAAAAACGATACACAAAGTGAAACGGTTCAGGAAGGGACAGTAGATTTTATCGGTATTGGTACAGTGGAAATAGAAACGGTGGTTTCCAAAATTGCCCGTATTCCGGAAAAATCCGTTGGGATAAGCGAAAAGGACAGGCTGAAAAGCCTCGAAGAAAATCTACGGCTGCGGGTTTTTGGTCAGGACGAAGCGGTAACATCGGTGGTTAAAGCGGTTAAACGTTCAAGGGCAGGTTTCCGCGCGCCTGACAAACCGGTGGCAAACTTCCTTTTTGTAGGGCCGACCGGAGTCGGAAAAACTGAGCTGGCCCGCAGCCTTGCCGGCATTCTGGAAGTTCCCATGCATCGTTTTGACATGAGTGAATATCAGGAGAAGCACACCGTATCACGGCTTATCGGTTCACCGCCGGGATATGTCGGCTACGAAGAAGGAGGACTGCTTACCGATGCAGTCCGTAAACAGCCCCATGGGGTTGTTCTGCTGGACGAAATTGAAAAGGCCCATGAAGACATTTACAACATACTTCTTCAGATTATGGATTATGCAACGTTAACGGACAATAACGGACGCAAGGCGGATTTCCGGAACATTGTTTTAATTATGACCAGCAATGCCGGCGCAAGGGAAATAGGAAAAAGTCTTATTGGTTTTGGCGAAAGAATAAACGATGAAAGCGCTGTGGACGGAGCAGTTGAAAAAACCTTTACCCCCGAATTCCGCAACCGTCTGGATGCGGTGGTTCGTTTCGGCCACCTCTCCCGCGAGATTATGATCTCGATCATCAATAAAGAACTGGATCTGTTTAAATCCCAGCTTGCGGAAAAAAATGTTACCCTGGAAATAACCGACGGTTGTATTAACCGCCTGGCAGAAGAAGGTTATTCCAGGGAATTCGGTGCAAGGAATGCCGGACGGCTTGTGGAAGAAAAGATCAAAACCTTCTTTGTTGATGAAGTTCTCTTTGGTGCATTAAGCGAGGGGGGCAGGGCTATGGCTGATTATGCCGATGGTGAATACCGGATTACCGTGCTGGAAACAGCAGAAATAGATTAATTTACAAGAAATTGTACCGCGGCGGTCCTGATCCTGAATTCCCCTATCTGGACGAAAATGTCCGGTATCGTTTTCCCGATCCTCTTGAAGCCGAGGGTAACATTGTTGCAGTGGGAGGAAACCTTTCGCCGGGCATGCTACTCTCTGCCTATGAGCAGGGAATTTTTCCCTGGTACAACGAAGACGATCCCGTACTATGGCAGTCTCCTGATCCGCGCCTGGTAATTTATCCGCATACACTTCATATTTCCCGGACTATGCAGAAGATTCTTAATAGGGGAGATTTTGAAATTAGTTTTAACTGTGATTTTGCCGGAGTAATCCGGAGCTGCAGTAACATTAAAAGGCATGGGCAGGACGGCACATGGATTACAGACGATATTATTGCCGCTTATGCCGAGTTACACCGCCTTGGCTATGCTGTTTCTGCCGAAAGCCGGCGGAACGGAAACCTGGTTGGAGGATGTTATGGTCTGCTCCTCGGAAAAGTTTTTTGCGGTGAATCGATGTTTTCCAAAATCCCCAACGCTTCCAAAGCCGCCTTCCTTAGTCTGGCGCAATATCTTTTTTCAGAACTGGACGTACAGTTTATAGACTGCCAGGTTCCTACAGATCATTTACGCAGCTTTGGAGGTAAGGAATTAAGCCGCGAGCAATTTCTGTGTTTATTAAAAAATACATATATAATGAGGAGGATGTCATGAAAACATGGTGGAAGGAAGGAATTGTTTATCAGATTTATCCCAGAAGTTTTCAGGATTCCAACGGAGACGGCATAGGAGATATCCCCGGTATTATAAGCCGGCTTGATGAAATTGCAAAGTTGGGGACAAGGGTAATCTGGCTTTCTCCGGTTTATAAATCACCTCAGGTAGACAATGGGTATGACATCAGCGATTACTACGATATTGATCCGGTTTTTGGAACCATGACGGACATGGAACGCCTTATTAACGAAGCAAAAAACCGGAATATAGGCATTGTAATGGATCTTGTGGTGAATCACACATCCGACGAACACGAGTGGTTTCAGAAAAGCCGCCGCCGCGAAGCGCCTTATGATAATTACTACATATGGAAGAAATCTCCCAATAACTGGACAAGTTTTTTTATGGAAGATGCCTGGGAATATGATAAAGTCCGCGGAGAATACTATCTTCATCTCTTTCATAAGAAACAACCGGATTTAAACTACCACAATCCGCAGGTAATCGGGGAAGTAAAAAAAATCCTGGAATTCTGGCTGGACAAGGGAGTTGCCGGTTTCCGCTGCGACGTGATCAACGTGCTTTGGAAAACAAGCCTTGCAGACGGGAAAAAAAGCATTATGCTTACCGGGCTTGAACATTACAAGTGCCAGGAAGGGAACCACGAAATTCTCCGTCAGCTCAGGCGGGATGTTCTGGACAAGTACGATTGTTTTACCGTTGGAGAAACCGCCATGGTAAACCTGGACGAAGCCAGGCTGCTTTCCGACGAAGATCGTAAAGAATTGAATATGGTGTTTTATTTTGATCATCTGGAAGTAGACCGTGTTTTAGCCCGCTTTGTGCCGAAGAAATTCCGCTCCAAAGAATTGTTAAAGCGCCTTGCAAAGTGGCAGCAGGGCCTGGAGTGGAATGCGCTCTATCTGGAAAATCACGATCAAACCAGAATCGTTTCCCACTACGGAGACGACCGCGGAGCGGGTACACGCGACAGTCCCTGGGAAAGAAGCGCCAAACTTATGGCTACGCTTTTATTTACGCTCCGGGGTACGCCTTTTATTTACCAGGGCCAGGAAATCGGCATGACAAACTTTGATTTTAACAGTCTGGATCAGGTAAAAGACATTGAATCACATAACCTTAACCGGCTGATGAAAAAAATGTATTTACCCAAAAGTTTACGCTGGAAATGGCTCCGTCTTTCGTCCAGGGACAATTCCCGTACTCCTTACCAATGGGACAATGAACATGGCGCGGGTTTCACCGCCGCTCAACCCTGGCTGGGAATTAATGCCAATTACCAAAAACTCAATTACAAAGCCCAGAAAGATGATCCTGATTCAATTCTTTCGTATTACAAAAAAATGATTAATCTTCGATCATCCAGCGAAACACTTAAATACGGCGAATTTAAACCTCTTTTGGCAACAAATTCCCTTCTTATGTACAGCCGTGAGATGCCGCCGGTTTCACAGACGGTACAAACCGGAACAGAAAAGCCGCAAGCCTACGTGGCGGTTTTTAATTTTTCCAAACGGCGGCTGACATTAGGCGGAGAGGCACGGGTACTGCTGCAAGGTAAAGTTGCGGCAAGCAATATTGGACGAACGCATTGGGATAATTCCCAGACATCACTTGAAGCCTGGGAAGCTTTGTTGTTGCAGGTAAAATGAGTATAATTCATTGTATGAAAGCAAAGATATTTCTTGCCGTTTTATTGGTTCTTTTGGCCGGCTGCGGGCAGAACAAAAGCTCTGTTTCCGGGGAATTGAATGAAAACGGGAATGCTGATGTTTCTGACTTTTCAGATGAAATGGTCCGGGAACAGGATGGTGCGGGAGTGGTAGTTAATAAAGACGACTCTACGTGGTATGTGGTTTCGGCTGAAGGTGTTAATCTCAGATTCCAGCCTACTACCCAATCAAAAATTATTATTGCCGTACCTGACAATTACCCGATAAAAATACTGGGCCGCACCGATGCGCAGGAAAAAATAGGCGAAACAAGTAATTTTTGGTATCAGGCAAGCGTGGACGGAAAAATAGGATGGGTCTTTGGCGAATACATCAATTCACAGCCAAAAGAATTTGCCTTTGTAACGGAAATGAAGGAAATAACATTATTCACCGTCAAAGAGTTAATTGAAAAACGTTCTTATGAAGGATCTTACAGGGTTTTTTCGGTTCTTAACGGGAATTTTGATATAGACAGACGTAATTTATCCGATATCACCCTTAGGATTAGTTATACTGCCAATAAGGAAGATATGGTTGTTCGTTGTAATTTTCCCCGTGAAATAAACAAGAATTTTACCGGAGGGGATCAATTTGTTGATGATTACGGTGTGCTATTAACGGCAGCTGATGGGCTTATTTTTACTATGTATTTTACCAGCAGGGGTATTGTTCTTTATTATTCACATGGCAACGGGGAATATCAATGTAATATTTTAATGATAGAAAACAAGAACGAAACCGGATATGTATTAATGCAATAGAGGAGCTTTCTGTACTATCAAGAACCGAAGGCTCTTATGCGAGAATGTTAATCCTGTTCCCCATTGCCGGATCGGTAATAATCTGGGCGGTATTTATCAGCTTCATGACAGCCTCGCCCTGCTGCTTTTGATTGGACATAGCCATACCGGCCACCCTGGTTGTCGCTTCGAATGGGACATTTCGCAGGGGATTCGATCCCTGGATTTTCTGTATACTCATGCACATACCGCCTTATAATCTATACTATACAGCTTTTTTGCAAATAAAGCAAGCTTTTTTCTATAAACTAGATAAATTAGGATGCTTACTTTGATTATTTCCAAATTCATGGTAATAATTAAGGAAAGAGAATCAAGTATGTTACAAATGATTTTATTCAGTGCAATTGCCGGTATTTGCGGGACAGGACTTGGGGGTATTGTGTCCGCAATACTCCTAAAGAAGTCATCAGAAACCATGACTTGTTGGGTGCTGTCGTTTGCCGCAGGCGTTATGACAAGTATAGTATGTTTTGGACTGATTCCCGAAGCGTTTGATCTCACCAATGTTATTGTTTCCCTGGCCGGTCTTATGCTCGGCGTTATTGTTGTAATGGGATTAAGCCGCATTGTTGACTCAATAACAGAAATAAAAGGAGAGGAACTCAAGGTACATCATACACACGAGGAACTCTACCATGAAAAACAAATTATCCAGGACCAGTCACGAATGCTCCGTTCAGGAATGTTGATGCTCATGGCTATTGGTCTGCACAATATCCCGGAAGGAATAGCTATCGGAGCAGGCGGCAGCCATAATTTTCACATGGGTGCGCTTTTGGCGATTATGATAGCGCTGCACAATATTCCGGAAGGAATGGCAATTGCGGCGCCGCTTTTGGCCGGGGGGATAAACAAATGGAAAGTGGTATATCTAACAGCTTTATCGGGGGCGCCGACGCTTTTGGGCGGATTGATAGGAATGCTCATAGGACGTATTTCGGACACTGCTATTGCAATATCCCTTTCAGCGGCGGGCGGGGCTATGTTATACATCGTTTTTGGTGAAATAGTACCGCAATCTATTGTCATGACAAAGAACCGGGTGGCATCCATAGTAACATTATTGGGCATAATAGTCGGGCTTATTGTAACGCAAATTTAAGACAGGATACCCTGTAAATATTCCTGGTTTATGGTATAGTACTCCTATGGGCAGGGCTTTTGTTTTTGTAAATCAAAAAGGCGGGGTTGGCAAAACCACTTCGGCGGTTAATTTGGGGGCCTACCTGGCCGGTTCGGGAAAATCGGTACTCCTTGTTGATTTTGATTCCCAGGCAAATCTGACCAGCGGCGTGGGACTGGATAAAAATAAAGTAAAGCCGGGTGTATACGAACTGATTTCCGGGATGGCCGGTCCTGACGATGTAATCCGGAAAACATCTGTGGCAGGACTGTCAGTCATACCTTCAAGTATTCATTTGTCAGGAGCGGCGGTTGAATTGGTGGAAATGGTAAACCGCGACCTTTTTTTAAAAAAAGCTCTGGAGCCGGTTCGCGGTCTGTACGATTTTATTCTGATTGACTGTCCGCCGTCTCTGGGGGTTCTGACCCTGAACGGGCTTGCTGCGGCGGATTCGGTACTGATTCCCATGCAATGCGAATATTTTGCCATGGAAGGACTTTCTTTGCTCCTTCAGACTATAAAACGTATTCAGAAGAACCTGAACAAAGAGCTTCAAATCGAAGGGATCTTCTTTACCATGTATGATCAACGGACCCGGCTTGCCCAGGATGTAGTAAAAGAGGTAAGCGCCTATTTTCGGGAAAAAGTTTTTGAGACAATAATCCCCCGCAATGTGCGAATTTCGGAAGCCCCTTCTCACGGGCTTCCCATATCGCATTACGATCCCGGAAGTTCGGGCGGAAAGGCATATCAAAGTTTGGCAGAAGAGGTCCTTTCCCGTGGCTAAAAGCGCTCTTGGCAGAGGACTTTCAGCATTACTTCCCGACGAAGATACCCCGGAAAACAGTTCCGTAAAAGACAAAACTAACGGCAAAACCGGTTCAGCCGGAAAAGCCGGCGTTAACGGTGAAACCGGAGACAAGGGCGCTGAGATCCTTGTAAGGCTGGAAAAGCTCCGTCCCAGTCCGGGCCAGCCGCGCAGACGCTTTGACAAGTCAGAACTGGAAGAGCTGGCAGCTTCCATTAAGCAGCATGGAATTATTCAGCCGGTTATTGCCGAAAAAAACGGACATGGAAACTATATCATTGTAGCCGGGGAACGCAGGTGCCGGGCCGCTGCCATAGCGGGCTTAAATGAAGTTCCGGTACTGCTTCGCAGCTATTCCGACCAAAAAAGGCTTGAAGTTGCCCTTATAGAAAACCTTCACCGCAGCGACCTGAATCCCCTGGAAGAAGCCATGGCTTACAAACAGCTAATGGATACGGCAGGTCTTTCCCAGGATGAAACAGCGGAACGGGTGGGGAAAAACCGTTCTACCGTGGCAAATGCTCTCCGGCTGCTCAAACTTCCTTCCCGTATGAAGGATGCTCTTGAGGAAGGCAGCCTTAGCGCCGGTCATGCCAGAGCGATACTTTCCCTTTCCAAAGGGGCCGATCAGGAAAAGCTTTTTTCGGAGATAACAAATAAGGGCTTTTCCGTACGGGCGGCGGAAAAACGTGCAGCAGAACTCAGTGCGGACAAGCATGCCGCAAAAAATGAAGGCGGAAAGAACAGCGGAACCAAAAGTACAAAAAAAGACCCTGACATCAAAGCTATGGAAGAAAAATTTATCAGGACGTTGGGTACTAAAGTAACAATAAACGGCGGTCTAAAGCGCGGCCGTATTGAAATTGAGTACTATTCCATGGATGATCTGGAAAGAATATACGATATTCTGGAACAATAGTTGTTCCTCAATTAACAGAATTTTGGAGCATGCTTAATTTCCCTCTTGAATTACAGAGATTTACGGTTTATTCTAATTCTGTGGTACACTCAACCGAGCCTGAAGGGCGAAGGTTCCCCTCTTGATCCCTGTTCAACTTCTCGCTTTGGATATGGACGATACCCTTCTTCGTTCGGATCTTTCCATTTCTTATCGTACCCGGAATGCTATCCGTAAAGCCGAAGCCAGGGGGGTTATGGTAGTATTGGCTTCTACGCGGGCGCCGTCTGTACTGGAACACTTTTCGGGCATTCTCGGACTTAACAAAAAGCCTGGTTATCTGATTGCGAATAACGGGACGGTAATCCAGGAAAGCCAAACCGGCGAGATACTGTTCGAACAAATGATACCCGCCGATGCTGCGCTGCTGGTTTTTGACATGGCCGATGCAGAAGGTTTTGCCGTTCAGATCTTCGATGAGGATACCCTGTATGTTTCCCGATATAACGAATTTTCCGAATATGACAAAAAAATTACCGGTCTTAGGCAGGTGGTGGTGGATAATTTTCGGTCAATGATTGCTTCTGGCTGTCATAAATTATTGATCCCCGGCGATCCCATTACCCTGAAGCCTTTGGCCCAGCTTCTGGAAAATCTTACCGATGGAGTAAAGATACACGCGTGTAAACCATACAGGCTGGAAGCATTACCTGCCGGCGCAGACAAGGGAAATGCCCTCCGCCTGATTGCAGAAAAATGTTCGATACCGCGTGATGCAGTATTGGCAGTGGGTGATTCGATGAACGATGAATCCATGCTACGTTGGGCGGGTTATCCGGTGGCGATGAACAATGCCGACTCAAAGTTAAAAGAAATTGCCGCCCTGGTAACGGAAAAATCCAACGACGAAGACGGCGTGGCAGAAATGATAGAACGCTATATTCTGGGGAATAAAACTCTGTCCACGGCAACAATAAACAAAACGAGCGTGAATTATGGCTGATAACGAAGAACTTAAAACGGCGGAAACTGAACAGGCGGCGGACGATAAAAATATTCCTTACAGCACTGTTGACGATACTCCTTCTGTAGTACTGGAACTTATCTATCAGCTTAAAATAAAAGAAGTCATGTCCACTTCGGTGATCACTGCCGGAAAAAACGATACACTGCGGCATATACAGGGTATGATGAAGGAAAATTCCGTAACCTGTATTCCCATTACCGAAGATAAAAAACTAATAGGACTGGTGTCCATCGCAGACATTTTAACCGCATTGGACAAGGGTCATATAGATGCAACGGCAGAAGAAAAAATGACCCGTGACTTAATTGTTCTTGATGCCGACAGGCCGCTTTCTTTTGCTATTTCCTCTCTTAATAAGTACCGTTTTAATCACTTTCCGGTTGTTAATAAGGAAAATGAACTTCAGGGGATCATTACGGCAAAAAATGTGATTAGCACACTTTTGGTTGAAATTAATAGAGAAGTACTCAAGCTGGAAAAGATACATCAGAAAAAAGATTCGGGCGGAGCTTATTCGGAAATGGAATTTGCCTCGGAAAAACACGATTTTGATTCGGCCGGCCATGCTTCGACTGAAATTAAAAAAACCCTGAAAAAACGCGAAATAGATCCTCAAATTATCCGGCGTGTAGCCATTGCCAGTTATGAACTTGAAATAAACCTGGTTGCCCATTCCGATGGAGGCGCATTGGGCTGTTCGATTCAGGGCGATAAAGTAACAGTTGTCGCCACCGATAACGGTCCCGGAATTCCCGATATAAATAAAGCGTTGCAGGAAGGATGGTCAACAGCCAGTGAATTGGTCCGTTCCCTTGGTTTTGGGGCCGGAATGGGACTGGCAAATACAAAACGGGTAAGCGATGAATTTACAATTAGTTCAAAAGTGGGAGAAGGTACCACAGTACGTTCGGTAATTTTCCTTAATTCATCCAAAAATGAATAGGGAGAGCCAACATGACAATACGTGAAGCTGCCGCTATGCTGGGTGCGGAAATAATTCAGGATCAATTTGAAGATACTCCGCTGGCAGGTGCTTATACATCGGATCTTCTTTCTGATGTTATGGCCAACGCCAAAGAAGGCGGGGCGCTGATTACCATACAGGCACATAAAAACACCGTAGCGGTATCGACTTTGGTTAATATTTCTGTTATTATTCTCTGTAATAACAGACCCGTCCAGGATGATGAAATGCTGGAGGCAGCCAGGGACGAAGGTATTGCGGTGATACGGACAACAGAAAATCAATTTACCGTGTCGGGAAAATTATTCGCAGCGTTTCATGCTGGCTCTTAGTTTTTAAATACAGGAAAACCATTATAGGTTGCTGTCAGGAGACAGATTCGCTGTTGGACGAAGCGAAATGTAATTACGCTGAAAAATAAGCAGAATTAAATTATGTTGGCGGACTTTCATAATCATTCTTGTCTTTCTCCCTGCGGTTCCCTGGATATGTCTCCGCGTGTTATTGCGGAAATTGCGGCGAAAAGAAATGTAGAAATACTTGCCCTGACCGATCACAATTCCAGCCGGAATTGTCCTGCTTTTGCTTTCCATTGCAAGCGTATGGGAATAATTCCTTTATACGGTCTGGAAGTAACCACTCAGGAAGAAGTCCATATGCTTTCGCTTTTTGCCGGACTAAATGAAGCACTTGCATTCGGAGAATATATTTATTCGATTATTACCCCTTTTCCCAACAAGCCGGAAATAGCCGGAGATCAGGTTTATGTCGACAAGGATGACAACATCGAAGGTGAATTGGAGTTCTATTTATCCGGTGCGGCTGCAATTGGAGTGGGTGAACTTGGTCTTAAAACAGTGGAATTTGGAGGTATTGTAATTCCTGCCCATGTGGACAGACCTGCTTTTTCAATGTCGAGCCAGCTTGGCGTGGTTGTAAAGGGCCCATGGGCGGCTGTGGAGTGTGTCCAGATTCCGCCTTATGAAGTAATGGGAAATATTACTTCAAGGCTGCTTAAAACCCACAGTTTTCCCCTTATTCGCAGTTCCGATGCCCATTTTACTGAACATATTGGCCGCCGGTCTTTTGAACTTGATATTACCGTGGAAGAACTGCTTCCCAACGGCATGGATGGCGATGCAGATTTAAAGGCAGTTCTGCAGGCGCTGAAAACGCGTCCCCGGGACAGATGGTAAATTGCCGCCTACATCCATCATGAAAACCTCTATCTGCCGCTGTGCCTGGCATACCGTGTTGTGCATTATTTTTTAGAAAGGGGTGGGCGCTAGGTCGGGTAATTACCAAAAGCCGGACTGAACACATGCACACGCAGCTTTGCTGCGATCTATGATAATTTCCTTGCGCTCGCGGGCCGAAGGCACGCATCGAAACTAATGTTGCCACATAGGTGGGAGGGGGGTTACTCAACAACCATTTGGCGTGCTACAACAGCAGCGACTTTCTGATTGACCACGAAAGTGGTCTACCTTACGTCCGTCAACTGCAGCCACTTTCTGATTGACCGCGAAAGCGGTCTACCTCACTATGGTCTGAATGAGTGTTCCTCCTCCCACCGATATAGGAAGATTGATGTGTTTAGTCCGACCAATGGATTCTACGCGGTTTTTTCAGGGCTTTTGCCCACCCCTTTGCTTGGTTTATTCGGAATAACTATATTGCCAGATTCAGAGGTAAATTGTGATTTGTATCGTTTTTGTAAATCCGCTATTGCATAGACAGGCGATTGTATTATATACTATAAGTTATATTATTCGGGAGGTATTTCAAAACCATGAAACTACGCATACAGTATTTTATACTGGTCGGGCTTTTTGTTTCCTTTGCCTTTTTTTCCTGTAAAACCCCAGACGCAGGCGCTACTGCATCCCTGACAGGCGGTGCAGGTTTGGTTCAACAGGAGCTTACCGGCCCTGCCGATGAAGCTTCTTTGCAGGCTTATGCCGAAGCAATGGCGAAGGCTAAAGAAGCCCGTTCCATGGCGGAGTATGTTAATGGTCCTGCCCATTACCCCAATGAATGGAAACTTGCTGAAACCCATTTTTCAGCGGCCGGTAATCGCGGCGGCGATCCTGAAACCAGGGAAGACGCTAATGTCAGAATTGCAGAGTGGAACACTGTTAAACTTGAATATGATGAAATTTACAGGAAATCTTTGGATCAATTTGCAAGTGAACAACAGGTAGCTTTGGCCAATGCAAAAGGAAAAGCCGTAGAAGCCGGCGCTGAAGATTTGGTACCGGATCGGTTTGCAATGGCCAATGCAATGGCCGATAAATCCAGGGAATTATATGAAAACGGCGATATTCAGGGTTCTATAAACGCCGGAAAGGAAGCCCAGGATCGTTACCGGATTTTGGAAACTCTGGCGTTGGCCAGGGCCAAACAGGAAGAGGCTGACGAATACAATTTCTTCACTGTGGATCCGGACAATTATGTACTTGCAGCCGAAGCCGGAAATGATGCTGTAGACTTTTACGACGAAGGCAATCTGGCAAAAGCCCAGGCTGAAGCAACAGCGGCCTATAATGGGTTCAGGGAAGTGATTAAAAACGGCTGGTCTGAACCGGTTGAAGAGAAAACTTCTGCGGCAATTGAATCAAGAACCCATGCTCAGGAAATCAAGGCGGATGTGGCTGCGAGATCCGATTTTGCTGCTGCGGAAAATGTATACAACGAGGCTTATGTTGCGTTACGGGCCGAAAAATATACCGAAGCAATAGAGCTGTTTGAAGAATCCGACAGGCTTTTTGAAATTGCCTATAACAATGCAATGGACAAACGAAGAATTGCAGAGGAAGCACTACGGCGTGCGGAAGAGAAACTTACAGAAAGCGAAGAGTTTGCCCAGTATGCGGATGATATCATCGGAGGAGACGAATAATGAACAGAAAATTATTAAATTTGCTGGTTTTACTTTTTGTCGCCGTTTTTTGTTTTGCCCAGGAAGCGGATTTTCAGGATGACGATTCCTTAGAAATAGAATTCCAGGACGAAGATTATCAGGATGACGATTCCCTTGAAATAGAATTCCAGGACGAAGATTATCAGGAAGATGATTCTCTGTCACCAGATTCCCAGGAAGAAGAAACAGAAGCCACTTCTGCCGGGGTTTCTTCTCCTGTTGAAATCCCCTCTGAAATTCTTAACAATCAGTACTATCTGGAAAGTATCCGTTTGAATGAACTGGCAAAGGAAGCTTTTGAAGAAGGGAATTATGACGCTTCTGCTGACTATGCCGAACGGGCTGCCGAATATGCACGGCTTTCCGACGAATATGTAAATATGCGGCTTGCAGAAACCGCTTTTGAAAGGGCTCATAGCCGTTATACCTGGGCCGGTTCTGTAGGCGCCGCTACGCGGTATCCTGCACAATACCGGGCAGCTGTTGCTGCATATAACGAAGCTGTAGCGGCGCGCCAGGCTGAAAATTGGGATAATACCTTCGATGCGTCCAACCGGGTTTTAGCTGCATTGGCTAACGTAAAAGGTTTTGATGGCGAAAGCGGTTCTTTTGCCAGTGCCCTGCCGCCAAAGCCCATTCATGAATCACAGCGGCCTGCACAGGGAACACTGCCTGCACAATACACTGTCCGGCAATGGAATAATACAGGAGATTGTTTTTCCGCCATTGCCAGCTGGTCATGGGTTTATGGTGATGCTTACCAGTGGCGGAAATTGTACGAAGCCAATAAGCATAAACTTCCCAATCCGGACAATCCTCATTTAATGCTGCCCGGCATGGTACTTGATATACCCAGCTTGCAGGGTGAAACCCGCTCCGGTATGTGGAATCCGTCAGCGGAATATTAGAGTTTTTACCAAAAGACGCCGGTATCTCCGGCGTCTTTTTTTTGTATCATCATTTATAAGTAAGAAAGAACATAAGCGCCGCCGCGCTCAGTGAATGTATATACGGCGGCTTACCCATGTTTGCGATCACTTCTTTTTCGTTTATGCGCAGAACATCAACAAATTCATCTTCATCAAGATTTTGGCCGGACAGGGGAATCAGGTTTTCTGCCAGGTAAAAATGCACTGTATTTGACATAATTGCCGGATTGGGCCGCACAGATCCCAATTTAATAAGGCTTCCGGCCATGAAAGCCGTTTCTTCCTGTAATTCCCTGCCGGCTCCTTCTTCGGGAGTTTCACCTTCTTCTAAAATACCGCCGGGGAATTCCACGCTGAGTTCGGCAGATCCGTAGCGCCACTGGTGAACCATAAGGAATTGTCTGCCCTCGGGGCCTTCCAATACCGGAATTACATTGACCCAATCGGGGCACTCAATTACCGAAAATGTCCGTATTTTCCCCTCCGGTGAACGGCATTCAATATCAAAAAGTGACATTAAACCTGTCCGGTACTTTTCTTTCCGTTTTTCTTCTGTCCAGATTAAATGACTTGTTTCCATATATATAAAGGTTTTATAGTAGAAAGAAGAAGCATGCAAGAGGAGCTTGTTCCAAAATCTGACACGGCGGTATTACCGCCTTTGGAACAGCCTCAGGTGGGGGGATATTTTGGGTATTGTAACAATTTCCCGGGAATTGGCAGCCATGGGAGATGAAACATCACATGAATTGGCGGATATTTTACACTACCGGCTGGTTGACAAGAAATGCCTGGAAGAAAAAATGAAAAATTTGGGCGCCACGGAAAAAAAACTCCATAAGTATGATGAGCGTAAACCGTCTTTTTGGACTTCTATTTTCCAGGATCGGGACGATTACCTGCACTACCTGAAAAGCACTGTTTTTTCCGAAGCAGGGCAGGGTAACTGTATTTTTATGGGCCGCGGGTGCGAATCGTTGCTTCATGGCATACCGGGGGTGCTTTCGGTATTTCTTACCGCTCCTTTTGGGATACGTCTGGAAAGGGTAAAGAGTTATTTTCAGTGTGATGAAAAGAGAGCGGAACAGATAATCAATCAAAGCGACAGGGATCGGGAAGGGTTTCACCAATACTTTTTTGAAATGAAATGGAAAGATCCGGAAAATTATCATTTGACCCTGAATACAGGGTTTTTGCATCCCCATCTCTGTGCACAGCTGATTAATGCTGCTTTGGAAAAAAATATAAATGAAGGAATTGAAACTGAAAATCATCTCCGTGTAAATGATCTGATTTTGGGAGAAAAGATAGTTCATCATCTTTTATTTGAAAAAATGATACCCGTTCATTTTCTGGAGGCCAGTGTTAAATCAGGAGCTGTTACGCTTTTTGGCGTTGTTAATGCTCCGTCTTTTGTAGAAGCGTCCATACAGGCTGCAAAAGAAGTTCCGTCGGTTTGTTCGGTCAGTTCGGAAATACAGGTGGTTCAGGAGTACAGCGTAGTACGATGAATAACAATATATCCCCTGCCGGTTGTCTTGAAAGATTACGGGTTTTAGACAGAGAACGGATGCATATCAGCAGAGCAGCGGCGCTTCTTCAATGGGATCAGGAAACATATCTTCCTTCCGGCGGCATAGAAGAAAGAGCAGAACAACTGGCCGTCCTGGAAGGTCTGGCCCACGAAAGGCTTATTAACAATGAAGTCGGGGAACTTCTGGGCAAATTACGTGATGCTTTTTCCCTGGATAATGCTGTACACAATGCACAGGATGAATTTCCAGCGGATGATTTTATACGGGTGCTTCATCGTGATTACGAAAAGGCGGTAAAAATCCCTGTGGATTTTGTCCGTGAATGTGCCAAAGCGGAAGGGCTTTCCCAGGCAGCGTGGATAGAAGCCAGAAAGCACAATAATTTTGCAGCATTTGCCCCGCATCTGGAAAAAATGCTCGATTTTGCAAAGCAAAAAGCGGCGTTCTGGGGATGGGAAAGGACAAAGCTTTACGACGGTCTTCTTGATTATTATGAGCCGTCTTTGGGCGTACATGAACTTACTGCTATTTTTGGTCCGCTTCGGGACAGGCTGCAATTGCTGTTACAGAAAATAGCCGCAAAACCAAATCCCGGCAATGTTTTTATTAACCATAATTTTGAAAAAGCAAAACAGGAAGCTTTTTGCCGGGAAGTTTTATCCGGCATTGGCTTTGACGGCAAACGCGGCCGCATGGATATTTCGGCACATCCCTTTACTACTGCATTGGGCTTTAATGATGTCCGGATAACCACCCGGTATGCTGCTTCCGATCCGTTGTCCGGACTTTTTTCCGTTATACACGAAGGCGGTCATGCTTTTTATGAATTGGGGCTGGATAAATCTTTGCGGTATTCCAGTCTGGCAGAAGGGACTTCCATGGGTATACATGAATCCCAATCCCGGCTTTGGGAAAATGTAATAGGCCGCAGCCGTGTTTTCTGGGAACCCTGGTACCCCCGTTTAAAAGATTATTTTTCGCCAGAGCTGGGAACGGTTGATTTTGAAAGTTTTTACCGGACAGTAAACAATGTTGTTCCCGGGCCAATCCGGGTAGAAGCCGATGAGGTAAGTTATTCTTTACATATTATACTCCGTTTTGAACTGGAAGAAAAACTCTTTTCCGGCAAGCTTTCGGTAAATGAACTTCCGGAAGCCTGGAACGCAGGGATGAAGGATTATCTTAACGTGGAATGTACCGGCGATGCGGAAGGTGTTTTACAGGATGTTCACTGGTCAATGGGCGCTTTTGGCTATTTTCCCAGCTATGCGCTGGGAAATCTCTATGCACTTCAATTTTGGAATAAATTACAAGAAGATATTGGAACTACAGATCAAATGCTTCGGCGGCGGGATTATGGGACGATTCATTCCTGGTTAAGGGACAATATTCATCATAAAGGCCGCTGCAAGAAACCCGCCGAATTGATTATGGATGTTACGGGCAACTTACTTTCTGCGGATAGTTTTTTCCGTTATATTGAACAAAAGTATACGGAGCTTTATGGACTTTGAGTATTTTGGCCTATCGCGGGATCTGTTATATCTTTGTTCTCTGATTTTGGGTGTTGCTATTGCAGCTTTTCTTGTTACATTGCAAAAAACATGTACACTACGGCGGAAATCTGTATTGATTACCGTGATCTTCTGTCTGGCTTCCTGTTTTATTGCTTCGCTGGCGGTTTCAGTTATACTTTCCGGAGGATTAATATTTTCTGCTTTATTAAAGCATCCTTTTATAATTTTATTAATGGTATTGTTTTTTGTTCTGGGCGGACTTGCACTGTACTTTCCGCGCGCAGGCGGATGCTCAATTATTTTTGCCGCCGGACTTTTTTTGGTATATATGTGTTTTTCCTTTTGGATTTATCCCGGCATAAATGAACCGGAAAGGCTGGTGGTCCGGGCTTCGGAAACTGATTTGATATTCCGGCTGAATGCTGAAACCTGGGATGTTCAAAGCAGCCATAATGATCAGAGACAAATTTATTTCGAGGCGGTTTCAATTACCGCATATCCTGCTTATCCCCTTATCGGCGGAAAACGAAGAGGCGTAATCACCCGGGTTTTCCGGAATGATACTGAGCTTTTAGCCTTTCACGGAGCCTTTAACCGGTATTCAAAAAGTGCTGGAAAATCCTGGGGGTTTTTACGCGAAGAGTTTACCCTGGCTCTGCCTGCCGGAGCTTTACTGCCGGGAATCAGTTTGACTGTGTTGTTTAACGGAACTCTGCTGTACTTCGATCCGCCTATCCAGTTTTAGAGCTTGACAATATTATTGTCAAACATTCATACTTCTGCAATGCGGGTTTTTAGCCTGCAAGAGATAAGGACATTATTTTAGTTCATCGCCAGGAGGCATCGCCAACTAAGTTGGCAAAATGTGTGCATGAAAGCAGCCGATATAGTTACAACCATACGTATCCTTCTGGCTCCTGTCTTTTTTGTTGTTTGCAATTTTTATGTATTATTTAATCCGGCCGGTTCAGATGCAATTGGGCAGTTTTGGCAGATCCCGGTGTTGTGGATTATTTTTGCCATTGCAGAACTAAGTGATATGCTGGACGGATTGATTGCCCGCAAGCTTGGAGAAGTTAGCGATTTTGGCAAACTTTACGATCCCTTTGCCGATACCCTTTTTCAGATATCTATTTTTATTTGTTTTGTATGGCACAACATTCTGCCAATAATCCCTTTTTTGCTGATAGTGTACCGTGAATTTGCCATACTTTTTATCAGGAACCTGATGCAAAAAAAGGGTATTTCCATGGGCGCCCGTTTGGGAGGAAAAATCAAAACTGTAGTTTCTATAGGAGCGGGAGTATTGGCCCTTGTTGTGTATAGCCTTCGTATCCTTTTCCAGCGTTTTTTAGTCTCAGGGAAGACAGACCTGTACGACCGGCTTTATACCGGGTTTTCCCGTTCGGCAATAATCGTTTTTCATTTGGCTGTTGTTTTATCCATTCTTTCTTTTATTGATTACTTTAGTGTCTATTTAAAAAACCCGAAACAATAGGCCGTGCCCATTACCGGTAACAAGGCGGGTTTTGGACTACTTGACAGCAGGCTTTTTGTTCTTTATCCTATAAAAAAGCCGGAATATGCGCCTTTTTGACTGCGAATGTACAGGTACAACGGTTCCGTTGGAAACCAGTTTACGTTCGACGCTGGATGTGGCGTGTGCATGGTTTACTATATTATGCATATGGAATATGGAGGAAAGCTTAATGAGAAAAATCATTGTAATTTTACTTGCTGCTCTGGTTTTGGCAGCCTGCGGCGGCACGAAGACAGAGACCGTACGGGCAGGAGATACCTTCGATCTGGCCCTGGTAACAGATCTTGGTACTATTGATGATAAATCTTTTAACCAAGGCGCCTGGGAAGGACTGGTTCAGTATGCCGATGAATACGGCATTTCCCGCAAATACTATCAGCCTGCAGAGCAAAGTGATGATGCCTATCTTTCGGCTATCGATCTTGCCGTGCAGGGAGGTGCAAAAATAATTGTAACCCCTGGATTCCTTTTTGAAACGCCAATTTATGAAGCTCAGGATCGATATCCTGATGTGCATTTTATTCTGGTTGACGGCGTACCTCACGATCCGACCTATACCACTTTTAGAACTGCCCCCAATACAGTCGGAATACTCTATGCTGAAGATCAGGCAGGATTCCTGGCCGGGTATGCCGCCGTTAAAGACGGTAACAGACGGCTCGGGTTCATGGGCGGTATGGCAGTTCCTGCCGTTGTCCGTTTTGGCTATGGCTTTGTCCAGGGTGCGGAATTTGCTGCTCAGGAATTGGATTTGGCTCCTGGTTCAATCACAATCAATTATCATTATACCGGCGGTTTTGCCGCTACTCCGGAAGCTCAGGCTATGGCTGCTTCCTGGTATGACAGCGGTATAGATGTAATTTTTGCCTGCGGCGGCGCAGTCGGTAACTCGGTCATGGCAGCAGCTGAAGCTAAAGGAAGAAAAGTGATTGGCGTTGATGTAGATCAATCCGGTGAATCGCCGACGGTCATTACTTCGGCAATGAAGGGGCTGCGGCCTTCTGTTTATTCCTGTATTTCCGATTATTATTACGGATCGTTCCCCGGCGGAGAAACGCTTGTTTTCTCGGCTGAAAATGAAGGAGTCGGTCTTCCCATGGGAACTTCCAAATTTGAGATTTTTTCCGATCTTGATTATCAAAACATTTATTTTGAACTGGCAATAGGTAATATTCCCAGAATGGATAATCTGGAAGAAAACGGAAGTCCGAGTGTAGTGCCTGTAACTATAACCAGGGTAACTGAAGTCAAGTAGAGTTTTTTAAAATTGAATTTTTAAAAAACTTCAGTTTATTTTTTAAACAAGAGAAATACAGAAAATTCTGTATTTCTCTTGTTTTCTGCTTTTCTTATCTTTAGTCTTAAGGAAGACCGATGGATTACCTGATTGAAATGTGCGGAATTACCAAAGTCTTTCCCGGTATTGTTGCAAACGATAATATTACACTCCAACTGAAAAAAGGCGAGATACATGCCCTTTTGGGAGAAAACGGCGCCGGAAAATCCACATTAATGAGCATTCTGTTTGGTCTGTATCAGGCTGAACATGGGGAAATTAAAAAGAACGGGACAGTTGTCAGAATTCATGGACCCAATGATGCAACAAGACTGGGTATTGGCATGGTTCATCAGCATTTCAAGCTGGTTCACAATTTTACCGTTCTGGAAAATATTATTCTGGGTGCGGAAACTGTAAATAAAGGCCTTTTAAAGCTTGATAATGCCCGTAAGCAGGTAATGGAATTATCCAAACGTTATAAACTGGAAATAGATCCCGATGCTTTAATATCAGATATTACGGTAGGCATGCAACAGCGTGTTGAAATACTTAAAATGCTTTACCGGGAAAATGAAATACTGATTTTTGATGAACCTACGGCAGTTTTAACACCTCAGGAAATTGAAGAGCTGATGCAAATAATGAAAAATCTGGTTGCCGAGGACAAGTCAATTTTGTTTATCACACATAAACTTAATGAAATTAAAGCTGTAGCCGATCGCTGTACCGTACTGCGCAAGGGGAAGTACATTGGAACCGTTGATGTAGCGACAGCTTCAAAGGAAGAATTATCTGAAATGATGGTTGGCCGCAAGGTTAACCTTTCTGTTAATAAAGCCGAGCAACTACCTGGTGAATTAATACTCCGGGTTGAACATCTTACCGTTAAAAGCAAGGATCATGGTAAAGCTGTAGTAAACGACGTTAGTTTTGAAGTCATGGCCGGAGAAATAGTCTGCATTGCTGGTATTGACGGAAACGGCCAATCGGAACTTATCTATGCTCTTGCGGGGATGATTGAACTGGATGGCGGACGCATGTTTTTGGGTGAGAAAGAAATAACACGCGACGATGTCAGGGGCAGGGGAGAAGCCGGGATGTCCCATATTCCGGAAGACAGGCACAAGCACGGACTTGTTCTGGATTACAACCTGGCGTTTAACCTTGTTTTGCAAAACTATTATTTCTCCCGTTTCCAAAAAAATGGTTTTCTTAAGTACAATGACATATACCGTTATGCGGATGCCCTTATCGACAGGTTTGACATACGCAGCGGACAAGGGGCGCGTACCATAGCCCGCAGTATGTCTGGAGGAAACCAGCAAAAGGCAATTGTTGCAAGGGAAATCGATCGCGGTTCAAAGTTACTGATTGCAGTACAGCCGACCCGCGGGCTTGATGTCGGCGCTATTGAGTACATACATAAACAGCTTGTTGCCGAACGTTCCGCAGGAAAAGGAATACTTCTTGTATCTCTGGAACTCGACGAGGTGATGGATGTAAGCGACCGTATTCTTGTTATTTACGAAGGCCGAATCGTTGCCAATGTTAAACCAAAGGAAGTAAACTTTCAACAGCTTGGGCTTTATATGTCCGGTTCAGCAAAACAGGAAAGTGCATAACATGAAAAGAGATCTTTTAACCGATTCTACGGTCAATGTTTTATCATCCATTACAGCAATCCTTGTCGGCCTTCTGGTAGGATTTGTGGTTTTACTGTTAACCAATGCATCGCAGGCGCTTGGCGGCTTTTCACTAATTGTTGCAGGCGGTTTTTCTTCCATGCGGAATATCGGGCAGGTTTTATATTTTGCTACTCCGGTTATTATGACGGGATTATCTGTTGGTTTTTCCAGCAGAACAGGACTTTTTAATATCGGTGCATCGGGCCAGTTTATAATCGGCGCTTTTGCTGCGGTTTATATAGGAGTTAAATGTCCCTTTCTTCCCGGCCACCTGCATTGGATAACTGCACTTTTGGCAGCAATAATTGCCGGCGGTATATGGGGAGCCATTCCCGGAATTTTCAAAGCTTTTTTTAATGTTAACGAAGTTATTGCCTGCATAATGATGAATTATATAGGCATGTATTTGGTTAATTTCCTTGTCGGAAAAACTATTTTTGACTCTATGAGAAACCAGAGCATGCGCGTTGCAGATACTGCCAATCTTCCCAAAATGGGCCTTGATAAAATATTCCGGGACGGAAACAATCTGTCCAGCGTCAATTCGGGGATCTTTTTGGCAATACTGTTTGCAGTGTTAATTTACATTGTTCTGGAAAAAACATCCTTTGGTTATGAGTTAAAAGCCTGTGGTTTTAACCGGGAAGCGGCTCATTATGCGGGGATTAACGAACGGCGCAGTATAGTTTATTCCATGGTAATTGCAGGAGCCATGGCGGGGCTGGGCGGTGCCTTGCTTTATCTGGCCGGTTCGGGAAAAGGCATTACCGTGGTTGATGTGCTGGCGGCGGAAGGTTTTAACGGCATTCCCGTAGCCCTGTTAGGCCTGAATAATCCGCTTGGAATTATCTTTTCCGGACTTTTTGTTGCATACCTTAATGTGGGGGGATTCAATATGCAGTTGTACGATTTTGCCCCCCAAATTATAGAGATTATTATTGCTGTAATTATTTATTTTAGCGCCTTTGCCCTTCTAATAAAAGGTTTTTTTAATTCCTTAAAAAAAATCAGGGATACATCTTCCGGTATAAAAGGGAAAGATATCTTTGTGGAAAAACCATAGAAGCCTTTAAATATTGAGGGGAGTTGTTCTTAGTGCCGCAAGGAGGCGGTGTGTGCATGAGTGTACTGTATTTTTTGGTTCAGCAAACGATGTTCTTTTCAATTCCCCTGTTAATTGTAGCGCTTGGAGGAATGTTTTCCGAACGAAGCGGCGTTATTAATATTGCCCTTGAAGGAATTATGATCTTCGGGGCATTTACTGGAATACTTTTTATTAATATGTTTCAAAATGCTCTTCCCGGGCAGCCAATATTGATACTTGCCATTTTTGTCAGCTCACTGACCGGTGTTTTGGTTTCGCTTCTTCACGGATATGCGTCGATAAACATGAAAGCAAATCAGATTATCAGCGGGACAGCAATAAACATGCTTGCTCCTGCTTTTGCGATCTATATGGCCAGGATGATTCGGACAGTGCAGCAAATACCCTTTGTTAATCAGTTCCGCATCGATAAAGCGCCTGTTCTGGGAAGTATACCCCTTATTGGACAGCTCTTTTTTCAGAATACTTATTTAACAACCTACTTTGGTTTTTTTATTCTTTGTTTTTCTGCGCTGATTCTCTATAAAACCCGTTTCGGGCTGCGCCTTCGTTCCTGCGGTGAACATCCCCAGGCAGCCGATTCAGCCGGGATTAATGTATACAGGATACGATATGCGGGAGTAATGATTTCCGGTGCGTTGGCAGGTCTCGGCGGGCTTGTCTTTGTTATTCCTACATCTACCCAGTTTAATGCAGAAGTATCCGGTTACGGCTTTTTGGCTCTGGCGGTATTGATTTTCGGACAATGGAAACCGGGACGTATTTTGGCCGCAGCATTTTTCTTTGGGTTAATGAAAGTTATTGCATCTTCCTATTCAGGAATTTCTTTCTTAAGCGGTATTCCCATTCCAAGTAATATCTACAAAATGATACCCTATATTGCCACACTGATAGTTCTGGCTTTTACCTCAAAAAAATCGCAGGCGCCAAAATCGGCAGGTATACCGTATGATAAAGGGGGCAGGTAAATGGAAAAATTATATCATATTGATTTTGATGACACCCATGGCGCATCGTATGCAATTCTTCCCGGTGATCCGGGACGGGTCGAGAAAATTGCCGCTTGTCTGGAAAATCCCCGTTTTTATCATCAAAACCGCGAGTATACAACATGGCTTGGAGAGCTTTCCGGCAAAACGGTAATGGTTATTTCGACTGGCATGGGCGGCCCTTCCACAGCCATTTGCGTGGAAGAACTTGTTAAAACCGGGGTTAAGAATTTTATCCGTGTCGGAACCTGCGGCGGAATGGCTCTGCCTGTTGTTGGCGGAGATATTGTCATCGCTACAGGCGCAATCCGTATGGAAGGTACTACCAAAGAATATGTTCCCATTGAATTTCCTGCAGTTGCAAATTTGGATATTACCAATGCCCTTGTTGAAGCTGCTAAAAGGGTTGGCGCTACATGGCATGCAGGAATTGTACAATGCAAAGATTCGTTTTATGGTCAGCACAGCCCGGATCGTATGCCTTCCGGTTATGAACTCACAAATAAATGGGACGCCTGGATTAAAGCCGGCTGCCTTGCTTCGGAAATGGAAAGTTCTACCCTGTATATTGTCAGTCAGATACTTGGTGTACGATCCGGTTGTGTGCTAAATGTGGTGTGGAATCAGGAACGGGAAAAAGCGAAAATGGAAAATCCTCATGTTCACGATACAAGTTTGGCCATAAAAACCGCAGTGGAAGCGATACGAGTGCTGGTTGAAAAAGAAGGCTAAACACAGGAATATTTTTTGAAACAAACACCTCATTATAATGAGTATGAGTCATAGCGTATGGGGAATGAAAAATGAAAATCAAAATAAAACTTAGCCTTATATATTGAATCTTTGGTAAAAGAAGTTTTACGTTTTAAGGTTGAATAAAGTAATATACAATGTGCAAGTTGTTTGAACACCGAATGGTCTATACCGATGCTATATATAAATCGCTTGAAATATTCGTCTCCTATACCGAAAAAGCAATAAACGATGTAATGTCGAACGGTTTGCGGCCGGTTGCGGATGCTGCCGGTTTGGATCGAATCATCGTTTTTCGGGTTTTTGGAGTCGAGAGCGAGACCGCCGGAGAAATATACCGCTGGAACAGAGAAGAAGGCGGAACGGCTCCTCTTGATAATTCTCTGAAGATATTGCCCCTGATCCCGCCATTAAAGCGCTGGATTTCTATTGTATCAAAAGACGCCTGTATCAGCCTAAAGCGCAGCGAATTTACGGAAGAGGAATCCGCATTTTTATCTCCGCGTGGTGTAAAATCAATTCTGATAGTACCTGTTTTTATTGAACGGGAATTTTGGGGTGTTGTAACTTTTCACGACAATACCACCGAACGGGATTTTGACGGCGATTGTACGAATTTACTGCGTTCAGCTGCACGTTTGTGTGTCAGTACCATAATACGCGCTGAAATGGGACGTGAGGCAGCAAGCAAGACCAAGCTTCTTTATACATTAAACAGCATTTCCGCCATAATGCTCAAATCGGACAGCAGCAGCTTTGAAAAAGATTTGCTGCATTCTATGGGTATAATGGCCGGAACCGCAGGCGCCGACCGTGTGTATATTTGGAAAAATTACACCAAAAAAGGAAGACTGTACTGTTCGCAAATATACGAATGGTCGGAAGGCGCCGAATCGCAGCAAAACTACGAACTTGCCCTAGAGACATCGTACAGTGACATTGTGCCGGAGTGGGAGGATCTGCTTTCACAGGGAAAATGCATCAACGGCATTGTACGGGAAATGTCCAAAAACGAGAAAACTGCATTGGCTCCGCAGGGCATAGTATCTATTTTAGTGGTGCCGGTATTTTTGCAGAATCAATTCTGGGGCTTTGTTGGCTTTGATGATTGCCACAATGAACGGATGTTTTCTGAAAACGAGGAAATGATTCTCCGCTCCGCCAGTCAGTTGTTTGTTAATGCCTTAATCCGTACCGAAATGGAAGGCGAAATCACGAAGGCTGAAGTTTTAAAGCGGACACGCGAAGCAGATGAGCGAACACAGATTATTTTTGACACTACGCCGATTGGATCCTGTATATTCGATAAAGATTTTAAAATTTTTGACTGCAACCAGGAAATTGTCCGAATGTTCGGACTGCCGAATAAGCAAACATTTTTGGAAAGGTTTTTTGAGTTTTCGCCTGAATACCAGCCTTGCGGGAAAAAATCACCCGATCTGGCGGCTGAAAAAATCAGTATAGCGTTCAGTGAAGGTTACAATCGTTTTGAATGGATGCATCAGACCTTGAGCGGTGAACTTATACCGTGTGAAATTATTAATGTGCGGGTCAGATATAAAGATGAATACGTTATTGCCGGTTACATCAGGGATTTAAGAGAACATAAAGCGCTGTTGAATGAAATACATAACGAAAATGAAAGGTACAAAACAATGGCTCATTGGTATGAGTCGCTTCTTGACGCAATACCATTTTTGGTTGCAGCTCAGGATTTGAACAGAAATTGTACATTTATAAACGCAATTGCCGAAACGTCTTTTGGAAAAAAACGTGATGATATTGTCGGAAAGCCCTGCAGTAATTTAGGTTTTAGTATATGTAATACCGAGAATTGTGCCAGAGATTGCATGGAACGCGGACGGCTGCGGACACATTTTATTCATAACAACGATTCATACCAGGTTGATACCAAACCGTTAAAAGATTTAAACGGCTGCACCACTGGTTACATTGAGGTTATTCAGGATATTACCAAAATGGAATATTTGTCGAAACAGCAGGCAGAAGCGGAAGCTGCAAGCAGCGCAAAAACGTCCTTTTTATCGGTAATGAGCCACGAAATGAGAACGCCAATGAATGCGATTATTGGAATGGCGGCCATCGGCAAAAACGCTACAGACCTGGAGCGTAAAAACTATGCGCTGACTAAGATTGAAGATGCATCGACACACCTTCTGGGCATCATCAATAATGTACTTGATATGTCAAAAATTGAAGCGAACAAGCTGGAATTGTCATATGTAACTTTTGATTTACGAAAGATATTGCAAAAGGTTATTTCCTTTCTTCAATTCAGCCTTGAAGAAAAACGAATCCTGTTTTCTTTAAATGTGGATGAAAACATACCATCATTGTTAATCGGGGATGAACAAAGAGTAACACAAATAATAATAAATTTGCTGTCAAATTCGGTTAAGTTTACACATGAAGACGGCAGTATCAGGCTTGATGTGTTTTTTGAAGGTAAAGAAGGTAAAATTTATGAATTGCGTTTTGAAGTAGCCGACAGCGGGATTGGTATATCTCCCGAGCAACACGAAAAGATATTCCATGCATTTGAACAGGCGGAAAGCGGCACGACCCGTAAGTTTGGCGGTACAGGTCTTGGCCTTGGTATTACAAAACGTCTCATTGAGCTTATGGGCGGCAGGATTTGGGTAGAGTCGGAACTTGGCAAAGGGGCAAAGTTTGTTTTTACCATAAAAATGTTATGCGATATAAAAGATTATTTCCCGCAATCCGGAGAGGAACCCTGGTCCGGGCAGACTTTGCCGGATGGTTCTGGCTTTGAAGACAAGGACGATATTTTTATTGAGGATGTATACGGCAGGTTCAAAAATAGAAAACTGTTGATTGTCGAAGACATCGAGATTAACCGCGAAATTCTTATTACGCTGCTGGATAGCACAGGGCTGATTATCGACACAGCCGAAAATGGAAAAAAAGCGCTGGATATGGTAATGGCAAATCCGGAAAAATACGATTTGATATTTATGGATATGCAAATGCCCGAAATGGACGGACTTGAAGCGACAAAACGTATCCGTACTTTTGAAAAGCAGCATGCTGCAGAACACGGATTATCGGAACATCCAAAGAATATTCCGATAGTTGCAATGACTGCAAATGTATTTCAGGAAGATATTGACAAATGTCATGCTGTGGGCATGAATGACCACATTGGGAAACCGCTTGGTATAGCCAAAGTGCTGGAAATACTGCATAAATATTTATAACCGGCAGGAGGAAAACTTTTTTATGGAAACCAGGATATTGTTTTATGTATTGGCTTTTCTTATGTTACCGGGTTGTACAAGCCTGGCGCAAACAGGAGAAATCTCATATTTTGAAGTAACAGGTAATGTACAAAACGGCAGCCGTGCAGTGCCGTTTACAGCCCTGATCCCCGGAGGACGAGGGCCTTTTCCGCTGGTTGTCATAAACCACGGGCATGGAGGCAGCCGCGAAGAAAACGGCGGGTTCAGGCGGCTGGCTGAAGCTATTACAAAAAGAGGTATTGCCACAATCCGTATGGACTTCCCCGGCTGCGGTGAGTCGAAGGCTCCGTTTACGCAAAATACCATGACCAATATGATTTCAGATTCCAATGCATGCCTTGCTTATATGCTGGAAAAATATCCTATTGATAAAACCCGTCTTGGAATTTTTGGCTATAGTTTGGGCGGCCGTATTGCTATGGACATTGTCAATCAGCCCAATCAACCCTACAAAGCGTTGGGGTTACTTGCCCCTACAGTTACGCCGGGCAATGATATAATTAATTTTTTTACCGGCGGTGAAGCAAAAGCCAGGGCATTGGAAGCAACAGCAAAGGCAAATGGGTTTGTTACCGTTACCTCCTACGGTCAGCCAATGCAGCTTAGCAAAGAATGGTTTGCAGATCTTCGCAATTCACAGCCGTTAAACAAGGTGGTTTATGCCGGACCTTCGCTGATCGTTCTGGGCAATAAAGACAGGGTTTTCACTACAGCCGAGTGTGATGCCGTAGAGAAAGCGCTAAAGAGTGCCGAGGGCAATGTTTCCCGCGTCCTGGTTCCGGATGCCAATCACGGTTACGGTTTTTTCAGCGACCAGATCGAAGTAACGTTCCTTGTCGAAAGCAGTATCGCCGATTTCTTTGAAAAGAATCTGTAGTTAATCCGGATAAATCCGCCGGCGTTATCTCAGGTCGGAAGCCGTGATAGTTAGTTTTCCATCTGCTTTGCGAGTAGCAATTTTCCGGAAATAATCACTGTATTGTCTGTCCATAACCGCCACATGGGATAAAACCCAATCCTTTAAAAAATAGGCGAATTTTTCCAGAACCAGCCTTTTACCTGTCTCGAAGTCCTTTACGCTCTTAACAACAGTTAATGTAAATTCGTCGTGTGTCTTTTTGTGTTCGTCAAAACCGGGAAACCTGGTTGCCTTCATGTACTTTTCTTCAGTCGTAAAGTGCTCTTTTATATATTGTACTGCCTGCTGAATAACTTCCTTAAACCATGCGCGTTCTTCTTCTTCGTTTCCCGTAGCGTGAGCAAATAATTCATTGACAAAATCCAGAAGCCCTTTGTGCTGATCATCAACGATTTTTATCCCCATTGAGTACGAATCAGACCAACTGACATGATTCCCGTCTGCTTTAACCATATTGGATTTTAGTACTGCCATAATAAACTCCTTTTTGGGGATTTCCCCTTACGGCTTCCCACGACGGTTACCGTGGTTACGCTGAATGCCTCCATTATCGCATAGTGTTGTTTTGTTGCCTACCCACTATGCAGCTGAGGTCTGATTTGGCAGCTGCTGCCTTAGCAGTTGTTTTTTTTAACCACGGATGACACGGATAAAGACGAATAGACACGGATAAATCAAAAATAATTAAGAAACCCATCTGAGGCTGTTCCAAAACTTCAGTTGTTGGAACAGCTACCTTAGATTTCATCTGTGTAATCCGTAATGAGGCTCCCCGCGGCAAGCCGCGGGGTATTAAACCAGACTTTCGAATAATCTGCGCAATCCGTGGTTTTTATCCAATAATTTTAACTATTTGCTGAAGTGTTTAGTGCAATGATTATTTCATTTACTCGTTTGTCGTTCTTTTCGAAGTAGTGGAATTTGGTAGCTGCTGCTATGCGTGTCCTTTACTGGTTTTCGGTTCTGTTGCCATTGATGAAGGAGCATTGTCTGTTGAAATTAACCGGATAGAGGTTTTAGGGAATCAAATCGTTGGAGAAACTTTTGCCTTGCGGTTTGCGGTGGGTATGTAGAGGAGTGGTTTTAAAATTCACTGTGCTTGTATAAATGCGGAAACCATTTTTTCAAAAGAGGATCACGCTAAATATGGGGTATAACTGATGTTATAACACCAGACGAATTTGGTAGCTGCTGCTAAGCGTAACCATTGGGATTTTTTCTGCAACTTCGTTATGTGCAGTTTTGGCTAATATTATTAATCCAATACCGGTATATAACCAGTTTTAAAAATTAATTCTTGTCCTTGTCTTGATAAAATCCATTCAATAAATAGTTGAATACTTTCATTTTCTTTTTCCTCATCAATTGTTATTACATAAATGTCTTGGGATAAAGGATAACTATTATTTTTTATTGTTTCTTTTGTAGGGATAATTCCATTAATTTGTAATAATTTTATTTGGTTATTTTTTACCATTTCAGTAGAATACAGTAAAAACGAATACCCTATTGCATTATTATAATTTTTATATGATGCAACTTGGTTAATTATACTTCCCATACCTCGTGATATATTTTCCCTTCGAGGCTTTTCAATTGGAATATTATCCATTATTCTCTCTAAAATTGTTTGGCTTCCAGAATCTTTTTCCCTTTGGAAAGCACGTATATTTTTATTCATCCCATTTAATTCTGACCAATTCTTAATACTTCCAGAATATATTCCTTGAACGTTTTCTATTGATAAATTATTTATATTATTATTTGTATTTACAAAAAATACAAAAGCATCTCTGCCTATAGCATACATTTTTAATTTCAATCCTTTATTGATAAATTGTTTTATTTGGTTTTCTGAAGGTTCAAAACAAAATATAATGTCAACTTTTCTTTCTAATAAATTGTTATATGCATTTGGTGTTTTGCTACATAAAACTATACTATCTTCAATTTTATAGTTACCTTTTGGATATACTGCTTGTACAAATGATGCATAGAGTGGGTATAAAGCCGTGGCCCCATCAAGAATAGGTAAATTACCTTCAAGCCTTAAAGTTGATATTTTATCTAGTTTTGGTAATTTATTATAGGATAAAAAAGGTTCATAAAAATACAATAAATCACTATTTTGCTCTTCGACTGTCGGTATTTTATCTACACAATTTTGATATTGTAGTATTGATACTATTGTTATAAAACAAATTATTGGCATAGACAATAAATAATATATTTTCTTTGAATTAATTACGTTGATAAATATAAGAGATACTATTAATGATATACATAAAAATAACCAAATTAATAGCAAGGTATTTCCTTGCGGATATTCACTAAATATAATAATCGCAAATAATGATCCAAATATAATAGTAATGAAACCAAAAAATATGCTTAAACCGCCTTTGAGAATTGATTTAGCTTCTGCCTCTGACATAAAATATATTATATAATAAATACAAATATTTGTCAATAAAAATAAAGAGTTCAAGTCATAATAGCACCTAACGTCCAGATGAAGCCTAGCAACCTACAGGCAGCGTACGTTTACGGTCCTGTTATGCGTAGGTTTTTTGCTTTTATATGCTAAAAATTACCATTTATTATAATGAATTTTATCCTTTATTTTAAGTTTTATTTGGTCAGGATTTTTTATCTTATGTAAAGGATAGCCAATAGCCAAATAACATGGCATAAAATAGTCTTTTGGGTGTTTTAATATTTCAAAAATATTTTCTGTTTCCTTCTCAAATGAAATCCGTAATGCGCAACCTAAATTTTCGTTTATTATAGCAAGCAGTATGTTTTCTATACAGCACCAAATTGAAGCAAAACAATTCAATGAACTTAATTTTTTTGGTTTTACCGATGGAGCTTTTTGCCTAAAGAATGGCAATATTAAACATTCCGATTGAATTAGCATTTTATAGTTTTTTGGAATACCGTCTTTATACATTTCCTTTTGAAAAGGCGCATTTACTTTCCAAGAATTTATAATAAAATAAATTCTTTTTTTAGGATGCGCGGGGGTGTCAGGCAACGAAAACCCGTAGTACTCTGTAACAAGACGAATTTGGCAGCTGCTGCTATGCATAAACAATTCTCAAAAAAACGTCCCTCTATTAAACCCTAAAAACTTACATTCCGCATTAAGGGCTATGATAATTCCGTCATTATTTGTTTGACCCCTCGGCAAACCCAGCTCCCCCATATCCCCGCTTTCCAACTGATAAAAGTACGTGGCCGGGGGGTTCCGCACTAGCAGCGTATTGAGGTCTATACCCGCTTCTTCATACCCTTGAGCCGGACTTGCAAACCCTGTTACTTTCCCCCCAGGCTTTGTACTATTGACCATAATATATAATACTATACAATAGTGTAGTGTCAATGAATAATTGAGTTTTTTCTAAAAAAGCTGATTTTTTAGTGTCCAGGTTGACCAAATACCGCTATATGTGGGGTAGGCAAAACTGGGGTTTTAAGGGTTGCTGGGCTGTGGCTTGTTACTGCAATATGTGGTAAATTGAACGATACAAGTTGTATCTAATAGAGGGGAAAATTGATTACCTTTGAGCAATTACTACAAAAGTACCGTGAAATCTCCTTTTCCGAACGGGACAAAGGCTACCGCTTCGAGCGGCTTATGCAGTCCTTCCTTAAAACCTACCCCCTATACGAAGGGCTATTTACTTCAATATGGCTCTGGAACGAATTCCCCTCAAGGGCAGACTTCGGCACAGGCGACAAGGATTTAGGCATAGACCTTGTTGCATACACCCAGAACGGTGATTATTGGGCTATCCAATGCAAATGTTACCAAGAAGACGTATCAATAGACAAACCAAAAGTTGATACTTTTCTCTCAACTTCTGGTAAATCCTTCTATGACCACAAAGAGGCAGGGAAAAGGGTAACTTTTGCCTACCGCCTTTGGATTGATACCACAAAAAAAGGTTTTAACCCTGCCGCAGAAGCAACTATACAAGACCAGACCCCGCCTGTCGGCAGGTTAGGCTACTATGACCTTTATAATGCCGCTGTTGATTGGCAAAAATTAGACGAAGGCAAAAAAGCAACCCTTAAAAAATATGACCCAAAACCC
>WRIB01000018.1:0-29108 GCA_009782955.1 Treponema sp.
CGTACCGCGTACTTGTACTCAATATGGCCCGCTGAAAGCAGCGCTTCCATGAGCTTTACATCTTTTTCTTTTACTTGGGGTAGTATTATTCTTGCCATACTTCCTCAGTATAGCATGTTTTTATTATCGTGTCTGTATTTTACAGAACACTAGGCGAACGGAGCCCGAGCCGCCGCTTGTCTGCGGCGTATCGCTAACACACCTGTTATGCGCAGTTTTGCTTTTAAATATTTCTCCTTAATAAAAAGTATATGCAAATTAGAAGTATTAGTGGGATACAGTTAAGAATAAAATATAATGCATTCCATTTATATAATATTGAATATTTAGGAAAATATTTATTATAGTACACTTTTATTTTTTCACCAACTGTGAAATTATTATTTGGAAATATTATTATATTAGTAATTCTTTTATTTATATATTCATTATCATTTACTATATATTTGTAATAAACATCCTTTCTTAAAACATCTTCTTCTTTAGGCATTTTTTCTGAACTATATTGTCCTTTATGAAACCAAACTATTTTTTCAAGATAATTATGTTCATTAACTATTTCTCCATAAATTTCTTTTGTAAATATATTTGAAATAATAATAATCATTAAAAAAAATGCATAAATTAATACTAAAATACCGACTGTTTTTGAATAAATTTTTAGTTCTATTTTTAATGATTTTTTACTCATTAATAATAGCAAAATCCGCTATAATTAAAAACATATATTTAGAATACATCAATTATTTTCATTTGTCACGGTAATTATATTATTATCCAAGCAAACTTGCACATAACACCCATTATCCGGACAAAAGAGCCGGTAATGCGAACCGCTTTTAATTGCAGAGTTCGCCTTTTATCATGCAAGACTTGTTTAAATTGTACAGCAAGCTGATATGCTAACCGCCAATGCAGTGAGTTTATCACCGAATTTTTCTGGTAAAATGGGTCGTTTTGACACATTTCAGCCGCATTTTTAACAAAAATCGAAGTACTGAATACAGTTTTTATCCATGTTATTTGCTCCGTATTTTAGGGCGTATTTTGCGATAAATATTTTTACCCCACAGGTAATATCCGTGAATTCTCCATAGCTATTTTTGATAGTGAGAGGAGTGCTGAAAATCATCATCAAGAGGGGAACCTACGCAGCATAGCTGCTTGGTTGAATATACCTTGATGATTTTCAGCTTAGGAGTTTCACTTGTGGTGAAACTCCACCTAAAACAATGGTTACAGCGGCATCAAGAGCGGTTGAGTATACCATGCCGCAAAGGAGTAAATGTGAAAATAAAAACAAAGTTAAGTATTTTGGTGATCGCCATAATGGCGGTTATGGTCGCGGGAACCTCGGTATTATTACTGCGGAAGGCATCCGTCATAAGTGTTGACCTGAGTAAACGGGGCATCAAGTACCTGGCCGAACAGCATGCCGAATACTGGAAAGGCAGGGAAGACGGCTATATACGGGTGCTGCGTACCCTGGCAAATGTGATGATGGAGTATGAAGATATTCAGCCGGAAGCTCGTCGCCACCGGTTTGATGCTATGCTGAGGGGCGCTTTAGCATCGGAACCAAACATGATAGACCTGTATACAGTCTGGAAACCCAATGCCCTGGATGGTATGGACGCTCATTTTATAGACCGGACAGGATCTGGTCCCGACGGGCAGTATGCCACAGCCTATACCCGGGAAACCGGTGTTATTTTGAGCTGTACTGCCGCCGACATTGAAGATTCAATGGCATACATTAACGGACCCAACTCAAAAAGAGATCGGGTGGAACATCCCTTTACCAAAGATATAAACGGAAAGAACACTCAATTGATCAGAATGATGGTCCCCATTATTAATCCCCGCACCAATGAAACGGTAGGAGGAGTAGGCTGTCTTTTAGTAATAAAAGCGATGCAGCCTTTGGTGGAACAGACAATGCAAGAGCATGAAGAAATTTCCGCAATGGTTATTTATGCAGGCAACGGGGTTGTATTGGCAGGCGAGCGGCCGGAGCGCATAGGAATGCGGCTTATTGATGCTGATATCGAATATGGCAATGCCATTGTAGAGGCGCATCAGGCGGTACTTGAAAGGAAGGAATTTACCACTAATCAGCATGTACCGCGCCTTGGGATCACGCTGGAAATAGTAATGATACCCTTTAACATTGGTAATTCCGACAACGGCTGGACAATCATGATCGCAAGCGCAGAATCGTACATCCTGGCCGATGTAAAGGCCATGACAAAATTTACCATTATACTGGCACTGATTGCTCTGGCGGCGGCGGCGGTAATCGTTTTTATTGCCCTCAGGGTTATTACAAAGCCCATTGTTACCGTAACAAATACCCTTAGGGATATTTCAGAAGGCGAAGGAGACCTGACCCATACCATTCCGGAAAAGGGAAATGATGAGATCGCCGATCTGTCACGTTACTTTAACCGGACTCTGGAGAAGATTCGGAATCTCGTTATCTCGATTAAAGGGCAGACGGTAGAGCTGTTTAATACCGGCAATGAACTTACCGTTAATATGACCGAAACATCTTCGGCGATTAGCGAAATTACCGCCAATATCCAAAACATCAAGAGCCGTATGATCAACCAAAGCGCATCGGTAACCCAAACCAACGCCACAATGGAACAAATCTCATTAAATATTGACAGGCTTAATCAGCATATTGAACACCAGACTTCCAGCGTATCACAGTCATCTTCTGCCATTGAAGAAATGATAGCCAATGTCCACTCCGTAACCCAAACTCTGGTGAAAAACGGCAAAAGTGTGAGTGAATTGTCTGTAGCCTCTGAAGTAGGGCGCATGGGTTTGCAAAGCGTGGCAGATGACATTCTGGAAATAGCAAAAGATTCACAAGGGCTGTTGGAAATTAATACTGTGATGAAAGACATCTCCGCTCAAACCAACCTTCTCTCAATGAATGCCGCCGTTGAAGCGGCACATGCCGGGGAAGCAGGCAAAGGATTTGCAGTAGTCGCCGAAGAAATCCGCAAACTGGCAGAGAGTTCCAGTGCACAGTCAGTAACCATTGGCGCGGTTCTCAAGAAGATAAAAGCTTCCATTGACAAGATCACCGAATCCGCCGGCGATGTACTTGCCAGATTTGAAGCGATTGATACGAGTGTAAAAACCGTGTCGAACCAGGAGGCGAATATTCGTAGCGCAATGGAGGAGCAGGGCCAGGGCAGCAAACAAATTCTGGAGGCAATCGGTAGCCTCAACGACATAACCCAGAAGGTAAAAGGCGGCTCAACGGAAATGCTTGAGGGTTCCAGGGAAATTATTCAGGAAAGCAAGGGTCTTGAGATGACCACTGAAGAAATCACCGGCGGGATGAACGAAATGGCAATCGGAGCGGACCAGATCAATGCGGCAGTAACCAGGGTTAACGAGATATGCACATTGAATAAACAAAACATTGACCTTTTGGTGAAGGAGGTTTCACTATTTAAGGTTGAGTAACAAAAATGCTTCGCATTTTTGTTTAGGGGTTTTGCCTTGCTGCTTAAAACAAGCGGCAAGGCAAAACCCCAAATTGCCGGATCAAACAACAATACACGGTACTAGCCCTAAAGCAGATAGACACGGATATTACCTTGCTTGATTTGGAATTAGATGGCGTAGTTTAATTAAAATTAATATAAGGAGTTTTATATGAAAGTTGCACTTTTTCCTGTTATTATTGCAATCATAGCGGGCTGTGCTAATACCCAGTCTGTTGATGAGTTTGTAACCGCACGGACAAGCGGGAACTTCTCGGACCAAGGGGCAATTGCATTTCTTGACAATGATTATCGCTTTACTGTCATCCTTGTAAAGGATTTGGAATGGGCTCTGGAATCCATGAAGATTGCCGATTACGGGCTCCCCCATATTTCACAATTTAAACGAAGCGAAAAGGTAACACCGTTCCTTACGTTTGGGACATTTAACAAAGAAAATAATGAAATAACATACAGTGTAAAACTACAAAAGCCTGACGGAAAATTTGCCCCCAGGGAATATCATGATTTAGCAACAACCCGTTCGACGCTGTTTGCGATGAATGCTTACCAGGCGCAGGAATTTGCGACAATAAATTTTGATGAAACAGATACATTGGGAATATATCAATTTCATATTATCATAAAAGACAGAGGAAATGTAATTAATTCCTGTATTATGGAATTTCAGCTGATAGAGTAGGTACCCAAGTATTGGGTGAGAGTGCCAGGCGCCGATCCTATCCGCTCGGCGTTATGGAGGGCGTTTGGATTGGCATCCCTGTCATTGACAATCGAGGTAGACATAAAAAAGCTCCCGTCCTCCAAGTTTACGCTTGTATAGCCGGAAGCTGTCTTCGGTTTTTGACCTTGCCATAAACTCCTCCAAGTGTTTTCAGAAATTGAGTAACAATTCTGGTAACACTTAGGAGTCTTCCCAAGGCCGGGGTGTCTACCCCATTGGCTAATTCCTTGTGTCTACAGGAATTAAGTTTTCTCCCCCGCGCGGATTTGAACCACGGACCCAGTGGTTAACAGCCACTTGCTCTGCCAGCTGAGCTACAGGGGAAAGTTGAAATTAAATTAACGGATTTTTTTGATAATGTCAACATGGAGAAGTTTGACAAACCCCAAATTAACGGACTGAACGCCCTTTTTTTGCCCTATTTCTTTGTTCTCCATAGGTTTGCACTATTCTTAAGGAGCGGCTAATTAATTGTCCGCTTTACCGCCATTATCCGGTTCCAGCTTTCTTCTATCCGTTTCGCTGATATTTTTCCTTCCTGAACCAGACCATAAATTGTATCAACTGCTTTTTGAGCCAGTGCAGGATCGTATTGGCTGCCATTGTTGGAAAGACAAAGCAAATCGACCCCTGCATTTATTGCTTTTTCCAGGGCTTCCTCAAAACTGTAGTTGGCCCTGATTGCATCCATATCCAGGTCATCGGAAACAATTACTCCCTTAAATCCAAGTTTATTCCGCAGTATCCCTGTAATAATCGCTTCAGAGAGAGTAGCCGGATTCAGCGGGTCAAGTTCTGAATTAAACACATGGCTTGTCATTACCATAAGAAACCTGTCTGTATTTTTGGAACCTGCAAGGCTGCGGTATGGGATAAGTTCTGTTTCCTGCCACAGTCCGGTAACATCTACCCAGCCATCGTGCGTATCGCCGGAAGAACTGCCATGACCGGGAAAATGTTTAAGACATGAAATAATACCTTTTTGGCGGTGAGCATCAATCCAGACAGACGCGTGTTTTATTACTATTGCCGGGTCTGCGGAAAAACTGCGTCCATAGGCGCCGATAACGGGATTTTGAGGATTCAGATCAAGATCCACGCATGGGGCAAAGTTAAGATTAATTCCGATCCCGGCAAGCAAAGCCGCCGTTTGTTTGGCCTGAGCCTGGGTAAGTTCCGTACCGACGGCCATTTCTTTGGCGCTAAGATTTGGCGGAAAGCCATATTCATCGCGAAGCCTGTTAACCCGTCCCCCTTCCTGATCAATGGCAATAAACAGTTTAACCGGAGCGGCTTTTTGCAGATCCCCGGCAAGGCGGGTAAGTTGTTCCTCGGACAGAATATTCCGGGGTCTGCTTCGGGAAGGAATATCGTAATCAAAAAACAGTACTCCGCCTATTCCCAGTTCCGTTATATCCCGGTAAATGGAAGAATCTGCCTTTAGCTCCGTACCCCGGAATCCCAAAAGAAGCATCTGTGCTATTTTTCGTTTTTGCATTTCTTCCGGTTCTTTGGTAAACCAGTCTTTCTGCGGGGAAGGAGCGGCGCAGGTAAAAAGCAACAGCGCCGCACAAACAGTCAATCCCAGGGTTTTTAAACAGCTCATCGCTGCAGTACCCTTACCTTGACTACCCCGTCTATGGCGATAAGCTTTTCCAGTTGTACCCGGGGTATTGGCTGTTCGGTATCGATTATGTTATATGCATAATCATTCATGTGATGGTTGATAAGGTCGGTAATGTTAATAGACTCTTCAGCAAGAATCGTAGTGATTTGTCCTACCATGTTGGGAATGTTCCGGTTTGCAACAAGGAGCCTGAACGGGGAACGAAATTCCAGCTTACATCGCGGATAATTTACCGAGTTTTTTATAAACCCGCTTTCCAGGTAATCCATAAGCTGCTTTACCGCCATAATTGCACAGTTATCCTCTGCTTCCGGAGTTGATGCTCCAAGATGAGGTATGCAGATTGCCCCCGGACAGGCCAGGAGTTCTGCGGTAGGAAAGTCTGTTACATAGGCGGAGATTTTTTTGTCTTTTAACGCATCAATAATATCCGCTTCATTTATCAGACCACCCCGCGCCAGGTTTACAATTCTGGCTCCTTTTTTTATAATGCGGAATTTTTCCGCATCCAAAAGGCCTTTTGTTTCGTTGCTTAATGGCAAATGAAGACTTATATAGTCGGCCTTTGTTAATAGTCCTTCCAGTGTATCGGCCCGTTCCACTCTATGGGAAAGGTTCCATGCAGCATCTACAGAAATGTAGGGATCGAAGCCTATTACATGCATACCCAAAGCCATTGCATCGTTGGCTACCATTACGCCAATGGCGCCAAGGCCAATTACACCCAGGGTTTTTCCCCGTAATTCCGGCCCTTCAAAACGGCTCTTTTCTTTCTCTACCAGATCAGGTACTTCGTCGGCTTTGCCGGCAATGTCAGTGCTCCAGGACCATCCGCCCAAAATATTTCTGGAAGAAATAAGCAGCGCTGCTATGGCGAGTTCTTTAACCGCATTGGCATTTCCTCCGGGGGTATTGAATACAACAATACCTTTGTTACTGCAATCCGGAATGGGGATATTGTTTACGCCTGCCCCGGCCCTTGCAATTGCCAGTACCGAATCGGGAATAACAGCCGAATGAAGGTCTGCACTGCGTACCAGGATGGCATGAGGGTTTGGAATTTCACTGGCCACTTCGTATTTGTCCCGGGGGAAAAGTTCCAGACCCAGGGGGGAAATTTTATTCATCGTTTGAATACGAAACATAGGGACTCCTTAATTTATTGCTTTTCAAATTTTTCCATAAAGGCAATAAGCGCTTTTACTCCATCTGCCGGCATGGCATTGTAAATGCTGGCTCTCATGCCTCCTACAAGACGGTGGCCTGCCAGATTCACCAGCCCTGCCGCCGCCGCTTCGGAAACAAAACTTTTTTCCAGAAGTGCCTTGCGTTCGCTTTCGGTTTCCCTGGGTATAAAGGGAATATTCATTAAGCTACGGAATTTTTTTTCTACCGGGGAATAAAACATTTTGCTTGCATCAAGATAATCGTAAAGCAAATTAGCTTTGTTTTTGTTGATTTCGGCAATTGCTGTTACGCCGCCCAGGCTTTTAAGCCATTCCAGTACAAGGCCAATGATATAAATTCCATAACAAGGAGGAGTGTTGTACATGGATCCTTCCTTGTCGTGAATGTCGTAACGCAGCATTGCAGGAACCTGTTCGGAGACTGTGCCAATTAAGTCCTGCCGGATAATCACCACTGTAACTCCTGCAGGTCCCAGGTTTTTCTGCGCTCCTGCATAGATAAGACCGAAACGTGATACATCCAAAGGCTCAGAAAGAATTGAACTGGAAATATCCGTAACCAGGGGAACATTCCCCGTATCGGGTATGGCATCCCATTTGGTTCCCACAATTGTATTATTCCAGGTGATGTGGTAATAAACATCGTTAGCATCGGGAGCCGGAGCAGTTGGTATATAAGTGTACGCTTTGTCCTTGGACGAAGCGGCAACATTTACTTCCATATATTTGGCGGTTTCTTCGGCAGCTTTCTTTGCCCATATACCGGTATCAATAATGGTCATTCGTTTTTTTGCCTTGCTATCTGCAAAAACCGATCCGGCCAGATTCAGAGGAACCATGGAAAATTGAAGTGAAGCCCCTCCCTGAAGAAACAGTACCCGGTAATTGGAAGGAATACCCATTAATTCACGAAGCAAGGCTTCGGTTTTTTCGATAATGGGCTTATAGTCTTTCGACCTGTGGCTCATCTCCATTACCGACTGGCCTGATCCGTTTACATCGGTCATTTCTGTTGCGGCCTTTTCCAGTACCGGCAGAGGCAGCATGGAAGGTCCCGGTGAAAAGTTGTACACACGCATATTAAATCTCCTGATTCATTTTTATGGAAAGAGCCAGAAGCTCATCCCTTACATAGACATTTCGAACAGTTGTTCCCGCAGGAACGGTTATTATCGCCGGGGCAAAGTTTAAGATTCCCCGTATTCCCGCAGCAACGAGTTTTTCCGCCGCACTTTGTGCCGATTCTGCAGGAACACAGAGCAGGGCGATCTGAATGCCCATGCGCCGTATAACATCGCCCATTTTGTAGGCCGGGTACAGGGGAACCGGCGATACAAGTATCTCCACCCGGTTTACATTGGTATCAAACCCGGCTGCCAGTTCAAATTCACCCAAAGCAGACGGTTCCAGGTTTAGGTAAGCCGAGCCGAGCCGCCCCAGACCCACGACGCAATATGTACGGCGGCTGCCCAGTCCCAGGGCTTCTTTAATCAGAGGAACAAGAGTCCGGGGCGCATAACCAGAGAATGTCCCTGCCGGACTGCGAGCCGAATCCTCCGGATCACCATCTTCGGACAGTAACTGCTTTGGCAGAAAAGAGATGTCTTTCCTGATAGTATCTCTTGGCCAACCAGTCAACGCTTCCAACTCGGCAGAAGTATAATTCCGGTCTTCACATTCGAGTATGCGTAATATCCTCAAGAGTCTTTCTTTTGCCGACTCTGAAAACGTACCAGACATTCCACCTCCTATGGGCTGTGAAATATTTCACAATTATATTAACAAGAAGTTTTAAATTAGTCAAGCAGTATTTAGCGATATATTGTCAATTGATTGTGCCTTATTTTCTCGCCCTTGATGCATCAAAAGCCCGGGTGCTTACTTTACAATCCTTTAACCGCGGCTGACCATCATTACCCATATAAAGACCGCTTTTGTGATTACCCTGAAGTCTTGAACGTATCATATTATCTTTAATTGGACATGCTTCACATAGTTTGTTAACCGTAGACCTTCCAATCTTAAGTTCAGCCTTTTTTATTATTATCACACATTCGGCCCCGCCATGTGTTCCGCTTTCGTAAACATTTTCGTTCTTTTTAAAAATTCCCATTACTTATACCTCTGAAATACAGGAATTGGCTTATTAATCCACTCACAATCTAAAGTATCCCGGTTTTTGCCCCGGCAATTTTATCTGTAATGGAATCCAGAATCTTTTTTATTTTCAGGTATTCGCTTTTCCGGGGAACTGTTTCTTTCAGCGTCATCTCAATCTGAAACACCAGGAGCAGCATTTTTATCTTTATCATAATAACTCCTGTATAAAGCAGTGATAATTAGCTTTCATACCATTGACCAACAGCACGGATTTTCTGGTTTCGGCAGCGAACCAGTGTCTCTGAATTGTGGCTTTGCAACGCTGCTATATCCTTTATGAGTATATCCTTTATGGATTTGGCACAGGTGGCAGGGTCTGTGTGAGCGCCGCCGGGCGGTTCTTCTATTATACTGTCAATTACATTAAAAACCATAAGGTCCGTACTGGAGATTCTCAGCATTGCGGCGGCATCTTTTACCCGGCTAATATCACGAAGCAGTATTGATGCACAGCCTTCCGGACTGATTACCGAATAGATTGCATTTTCCAGCATGTAAACCTTGTCCCCTATACAAATGCCCAGAGCGCCGCCCGAACCGCCTTCGCCGATAATAATGCATACGATAGGTGTTTTAAGCTGGCTAAAATCCCGCAGGTTGTGTGCGATTGATTCGCCAATTCCTCTTTCTTCCGCGCCCAGGCCGGGGTATGCTCCGGGAGTGTCTACAAGGGTAATGACAGGTCTGTGGAATTTTTCCGCTTGTTTTGCAAGGCGCAAAGCTTTGCGGTAACCTTCCGGATTGGCCATGCCGCCATTGCGTGTTACTTTTTCCTGAAGGCTGCGGCCTTTCTGGTTGGCAATAATCGTAACCGGGCAGCCGTTAAGAAAAGCAAGCCCGCCTACGATTGCCGGATCATCTCCGAATACACGGTCGCCGTGGAGTTCCGTAAAATCATCGAAGATTCTGGTAATGTAGTCCAAAGAATAGGGCCGATCGGGATGCCGGGCAAGTTCCACCTGCTTCCAGGCACTTTCGGTCTGTGCAGCCTCCTTAAGCTTGTTTTTCAGTTGATTCATTTCTTCCGAAATATCAATACCTGTTTCTTCTGCAAGAGCTGCTAATTCAATTATTTTTTTTTGCAGTGTGTTATTGATCATGGTGAGTACCGTATTGCCACTTTACCTTGATTATACCATCAATTAATTGAGTTTTGTTACTGGCAATGCGAGGACTTGTATACTCAACCGAGCGGCAAAGCCGCGAAGGTTCCCCTCTTGAAATTATCTTTCATTTTAGGTATAAAATAACTGACTATGCAAGATAGACCTGTCCATTGTAGCCCGACCTGTTTTTGCATCTATCCAATAGCATGTTTTTCCCATTTATTTTGGTATAACAAGCGGTTCAGTCCGCTTTTATATTGCCCCGTTGGGGTAAAGTCCGCCTAAAGGCGGGTAAATCTTCGGACTAAGCGTCCACGTGATTACCTGCCTGATAAAGCAGGTAATATAATGAGGAGTATTTTGTATGAACAATAAAAAGAAAAAGGTTCTTGTAGCTATCATTGGATTGGTTGTTATGAGTATCTTATTTGTAAGTGCTGCACCAGGTTTTGGAACACCAACCCCATTTCAAAAAACACTGAATGAAGCTATAAGCAAAATCCCCATTGATATTGCCGGGAAACAAATTACTCTTACATTTGAAGGTGCTTTTTGGCGAGGACAATTAAATGGTCAGGATTTATTGGCAGGTGAATGTAACATTGAAGAAAATGATAATGGGGCAATTTTAACGCTGAAGCAATCATGGGCATATGTAGACACCGGAAAAAAGGTTCCAGTTACAGGAAAACCAATTTCCGCATGGGTTGAAACACCAGGACCGGAAATAGTTCTTGAATACAAAAAAGGTCCGCCTGCGGAATTAACCAAATTAACTGATGATAAATGATTTTACTGTCAAACATGGGTCATTTTGGCCTATGTTTGACAATAAAAGGGTCTGGGACACATAACACGCCAAAACAGACCAAACCCGGGCGCTTTTAGCCGTTATCCGCACTTCACGGACAACAGCCCGGGTGTTTTGTGGAAATCAATGAGCCTGGAAAGAAGTTTTTTCTGTTCCTTCCTTGGGCTGATAATATCAACAAAACCTTTTTTTAGCTGGAACTCCGCCTTTTGAAACCCTTCGGGGAGTTTCTGTTTGATTGTTCCTTCGATTACACGGGGGCCCGCAAAACCGATAAGCGCCCCCGGCTCGGCTATGGTAATATCCGCCAGCATGGCAAAAGAAGCGGTAACACCCCCGGTGGTGGGATCGCACAGTACGGCAAAAAAGGGTACGCCTGCATTGTCCAGTTCCGCAGCGGCGCTGGAGGTTTTTGCCATTTGAAGCAGAGAGAATATACCTTCCTGCATTCGTGCGCCGCCGGAAGTTGCATACAGTATAACCGGAAGTTTTTCTTCTGCACCTTTAAGCATCGCCCGGCTTACTTTTTCGCCGACGACCGAACCCATGGAGCCTCCCATAAAAGTAAAGGACATAATGGCCAGGACAACAGGTTTCCCTTCTATTGTACATGTTCCGGTGATTACAGCTTCTTTTATACGGGCTTTTTGTTCTGCTTCTGAAAGTTTTTCTTCGTAGCCTGTAAGATCAATGGGGTTAAGGGAACTAATGTTGGCGGAAAGCTCCTTAAAACTTTCGCTATCCGCAATGTAGGCTATTCTTTCCGGGGGTTCCATCCGGTAATGGTATTCACAGGAGGGACAGGTATTTAGGGCGGCAGCGATGGCCTTTTTGTCCCGGGAAATCCCGCAATCGGGACAAGTTATTGATATCTGAATGCCCATTGTACTTCCCTGTAAAATAGTTTATGATATATACTTTATCATAAAGAAATAACCATGGATAATGTAAAGCAACAAATCAAAGAACTGATAGTCAATGCTTTGGAGCTTGAGGATATCAGGCCGGAAAACATTGTCGATTCAGAACCCCTGTTCGGGGAAGGTCTAGGCCTCGATTCCATAGATGCTCTGGAGCTGGGTGTGGCGCTGAAAAAGACATTCGGCGTAAAATTTTCCGCGGAAAACGCAGACAACAAGAAACATTTTGCCTCGGTGGATGCCCTGGCGGCGTATATTCAGGCAACAAGAGGAGCAGTATGACCAAGGAAGAAATTCTACAGAAGATACAGGACATATTAACTGCGGAATTTGAGCTTGAAAAGGAAGCTATTACACCCGATGCCAAACTTTATGAGGATCTGGAATTGGATTCTATTGATGCAGTTGATCTTCTGGTAAAAATGAAGGAATTTATTCCGGGAAAAATTGACCCCGAATCATTCAAAAAAGCCCGGACCGTTCAGGATGTAGTGGATATAATCTATCCATTAGTTCAGAAGTCCTGATGATCCCCGGATTCAGGGGTATTGCCAGGGTTTTCTTTTATAGTACCGCAGCGCTGTATCCGGCCTTGATCTTTTATTTTCTGGTAATCCGTAAAACCCCGTTGCGGCTCTTTTCTCTTTTTGTCATGGCTCTGGCCCTTCTTGCCTTTATTGCCGGAACCAGCCGCCGGACAAGCGGTACTGAACGCCGGAAGGTTCCCCTTTTCTGGAATTTTTTGCTGCTCTTCGGCCTTGGGGCTTTATGCTTTATTGCCAATGCAGCTTTTATTTTAAAATTATATCCCCTCCTGATGAACATTTTGTTTCTGGCTACTTTTGGCTTTACCCTTTTTTCTCCTCCCAACATGATTTTCCGTTTTGCAACACTTCAGGATCGATCTATCAAAGGCTCTCCGGGAGAAAAGAGGATCAACGCCTACTGCAGAAAAGTAACCATTGTATGGTGCGGTTTTTTTGTCTTTAATGGAGGCATGGCTGCATGGACGATTTTTTCCGGCTCTGATGCGCTGTGGTCTGTTTATAACGGGGGGATTTCCTATATACTGATGGGCATCCTTTTTGCAGGAGAATTCATTGTAAGAAAAATGGTACAGAAAAAGTTGTCCAAAGATATTCCACTTTCCGAATTAAAAAACGATTCACGGGATCCTTCCGCAGAAAGTTTTAAAACAGCTGAAAAAGAGACAGAGGATACCCGGTGGCTTTGATGAATGAAAAAATAATTACACAAGCCGAGAATTCTGTTGCCCTGGAATTTTCTGTACCTGATACCAGTCCGTATTTTGACGGGCATTTTCCGGAATTCCCTATCCTTCCGGCAGTAGCTCAAGTGGACCTGATACTTCGTTTTGCATCGCAGTATCTGGGAACCGGTATCGTGCTGCCGGAAATACGGCGGATAAAATTTTCAAGTCTTATCCGGCCTTTTACCCATCTCTTTTTAAGTCTTGAGAAAAACGGAACAACAATCTCTTTTAGGATGACTTCTCCGGACCGCCAGGTTGTCTATTCCCTGGGTACATTAAAAATAACAGCGGGATAAGTAAATGAGGCAAGGTTTTATTATCCCTGTTTACCGGCATGGCAAAACCGCTGTCCCTTTGGCGGAAAAGCTTACGGGTTTGGGACTGCCGGTAATTCTGGTAGATGATGGTAACGATGAGGAGAATAGAGCCTGCCTTGAGGAATGTGCAGCTCAAACAGCTGGGGTTGTACTGGTACGCCTCGAAAAAAACAAAGGCAAAGGAGGTGCCGCCGCAAAGGGTTTTGAAAAAGCGGCGGAATTGGGTCTGACCCATGTACTTCTGATAGACGCCGACGGTCAGCACGATGCAGATATGGCCGCATTTTTTTTGGAAAAAGCCGCCAAATACCCGGAAAATGTCATCTGTGGTTACCCGGAATTTGATGAAATGGCTCCCAAAAGCAGGGTAAAAGGCCGGAAGATTTCCAATTTTTGGGCTGCCATAGTTACGCTTTCATCAGAGCTGAAGGATGTACACTGCGGTTTCAGGGTATACCCTGTGGAACCGTCATTACACATAACAAAAAACCCTTTCATGGACAGGCGTATGGGGTTTGACACGGAAATTCTTGTGCGGCTCTACTGGAACGGAGTGTTTCCGTTGTTTCACCACGTTAAAGTAAGTTACCCCGAAGGCGGAATCTCCAATTTCCGCATAATCAGGGATAATATTCGCATAAGCTGGACATTCAGCCGTTTGTTTACCGGTATGCTGTTTCGATTGCCGCTATTAATTGGCATGGGTATAAAACATAATAAAGAGAAGCAATGAAAAAATTGGAAAACGATCCTCTATACCGGTCTTAACACAAAGAACAGTTGTTTAATAATGCCGCATAGTGTGCTATATTATACAATGAGTTACTCAAGGAGATAAAACGAATAACAATGGATAATGTAAATCAGCAAATCAAGGAACTGATAATAAATGCTTTGGAACTTGAAGATATCAAGCCGGAAGATATTGCAGATTCGGAGCCTCTATTCGGGGAAGGTCTTGGCCTTGATTCCATAGATGCTCTGGAGTTGGGGGTAGCGCTGAAGAAGAAATTTGGCGTTAAATTCTCTGCTGAAAACGCGGATAATAAAAAGCATTTTGCTTCAGTTAATGCCCTTGCAGATTACATTAAGACCGCAGGAGGTTCATCGTAACCAGAAAAGCAATTTTATAAAATAGGAATGTAGAATAAAAAATGTCCAATATTGTTCCATTATCAGCCATTAACAATACTTCACGGCCTCTTTCAACAGTCATTTGTTATGAAGGCGCCTGGAGCGAAGCGATCCATAAAACCTGGGGGGATTTTCTCGAAGGGACTGTCAAACTGCGCCAACAGATTAATTCAGTGAATAACGAAAAATGGCTTCTCTACTGTGAGGACAGTTGGTATTTTCTTCTGGCCTTTACTGCGCTGCTTCAGTGTAAAAAAGAGATACTCCTCAGTTCCATTATTACTCCCGCCTATATCGCAGAAATCCGCAGTACGGAAAACGGAAAAGCCATTCCTTTTCTTACCGATCGGGTTTTCCCTGAAAGTGAGAAACCGGATAACACTTTTCTTATTACCTCATTGTTCAGGGAAGTTTCAGAAACAGATGCACAGGCGAAAGAATGTCCTGCGATTAGTCCGGACGAAACATCGATCATCATGTATACATCCGGGAGTACCGGAAAATCCAAAGCAATAAAACAGCGGCTGACAGAGCTTGAAAACGATAACAGTTTTGCGCTTTCCCAATGGGGGGAGGAAATTGTCAGGCGTAAGATATGCTCCACTGTAAGCCATCACCACATTTACGGCCTTCTTTGGTCAATATTGCTTCCTTTCACCGCGGGGGTTCCTTTTAGAAGAACCAAAATTAATTTTACTGAAGAACTGGAAAAGCTCTCTGATACGGAGTATATGATCATTACGGTGCCTGCTTTTCTTAAACGCGCTGTAGAAATGGAGACACTCGCCGGCCTTAACCTGAAATCGCCGTGGATCTTCACTGCCGGCGGAATCCTAAGTCAGCAGATAGCAGAAAAAACCCGGGAAGTGTTTGGTTTCTGGCCTGTAGAAGTCTATGGAAGCACGGAAACTTCAGGCATTGCCTGGAGGCAGTCGATTAATGGTTTGGAATGGACGATTTTTGACAATGCAAAAATCAGTCAAAACAAGGATGGCTGCCTGATAATACGTTCGCCTTACATTAAAGACCCGGCAGGCTTTGAAACCGCTGACTTGGTAGAATTATTGGAGGACGGTCGGTTTTTATTGAAAGGGCGCATTGATTCGGTGGTAAAAATTGAGGAAAAGCGCATTTCTCTTCTTGAAATGGAAGACCGCATATTACAGTCCGGTCTTGCTGCCGATGTATGCGTAATACCCCTTGAAGACAAGCGCCAGTACCTTGCTGCAGCAGTAGTATTAAACGGCAAAGGTAAAGAACAATTTATCGGATTTAAAAAATTTAAAATCAATAAATTCTGGAAGGAATATCTTTTGCAATATTTTGAAAATATAGTTATTCCCAAAAGATGGCGCTATCTTGAAATTCTGCCCGTAGATGCTCAGGGGAAAAAAAAGAAAGAAGATATTAAGCTTCTTTTTTCCGGCGATCGTCTGTAATATTATACTCAGGATAGCGAAGATATGAAACAATCAAATAACTCTCTCCATTGGTCACAATATAAGGAACAGACTGCGGGATATTGGCATCTGAAGTTTACGCTCATTTTATTTAAATTTCTTCCTGTGATTTTCCTGAGGATTATTGCATTTCCCATAGGTTTTTTCTATTTTCTTTTTTCAAAAAGGAGCAGAACCGAATCAAAGCGTTTTTTGGAAAAAGCCGCTCTTTTTGTAACCAGCGCTGAAACAGAAAAAAAATGCCGATCTTTCTTTGGCCCTTTGCGGCACATGGTTGCTTTTTCCCTTGCGTTGATTGAAAAGCTCCAAACATGGAGCGGTAATTTTTCCTTTAATAATATTCATTTTCATGATGACGATATTGATGAACTTATCCGAAGACTGGATGAAGGAAAAGGAGCTTTTCTTATTTGCTCCCATTTGGGAAACTCTGAATTGCTCCGGGGTCTTGCACATTATAAACAAACAGGTGTATCCAGATGGGTACCGGTTAATTCCGTTATTGATACGCAAGTAACTGCAAATTTTACCCGTATGCTTAAAGAGTTGAATCCGCAGTCCGGGTTAGGTATTATCGGTACCAACAATATTGGTCCTGATACCGCAATTTTCCTCGAAGAAAAACTTGCTGCCGGAGAATTGGTGGTAATTGCCGGTGATAGAACATCTATACATACAACCGGTAAAAACCATTTACTCCCGTTTCTTGGAAAAGAAGCGCCTTTTTCTTTTGGTGTATTTTATTTGGCTGCACTGTTAAAAGCGCCGGTATATTTTATTTTTGCCCTGCGCCGGGGGGATTTGTCGATTAATCCGGAATACGATATGTATGTACATAAAAGCCCTCTTTTGCTTGAGTGTACCAAAAAAGAACGAGTCGTGCGGAGTTCCGAACTGGCCTGTTCTTTTGCGGCATTACTGGAGGGTTACTGTATAGAACGGCCTTTTCAATGGTATAATTTTTTTAATTTTTGGCAGGAAGAGGTATGATCATGGAATCCCGGGAAGATAATGGACCCTATGGTCTTTTTGCAGAATCAGAAATTGTCGTTGAGTTTTTCGATTGCGATCCCCTACAGGTTGTATGGCATGGAAATTATGTAAACTACTTTGAAATCAGCCGCCGGACGCTTTTGGAAAAAATTGGCTACAGTTATTCCGAGATGAAAGAATCCGGCTATTCTTTTCCGGTAATTGAAATATCAGCGAAATATTTGGCGCCCCTCCGGCACAGAGACCGGGCGCGGGTAAAAGCCGTTTTAACGGAATATGAAAACCGTCTCAGGATAAAATACGAAATTCGCAATGTTCAAACCGGACTTCTTACAACAAGGGGAGTAAGTACACAGATGGCCTACGATATTAAAGCAGGAGATTCCTGCTTTGTTTGTCCTGAAGCTTTTGTAAAAAAAATTGAAGCCCTTATAGGAGAAGAAGAATCATGAAGCCAGCCACTGCCTTAGCCCTGTCTCTCTTTGTTGCCGCATCAATAATGCGGGGACTCTGGGCACAAAGTCCCCAGGGGGATGTTTTTCGCCATCCCCTGAAACCGGAAAACTTAAATGCATTTTCATTGACCTGTGCCCGCCTGGCAAATCATCCCTTTATCAAGGGAAACTTTGAGCAGGAAAAAATCCTAAACCGGCTTAACCGATCCCTTAAATCTTCGGGCAATTTTGTCATTGCCGCAGAGTTGGGCATGATATGGGACACTACCAGTCCTTTTCCTTCTACTCTGGTGTTGGGAAATGATTACCTCATACAATCAAGGCCCGGAGGGCAAAAAACTGTTATGAGCGCCCAGGGAAACGAAACTTTTATCCGTCTTGCAGAAGTTATAAGTACTGTATTTTCGGGCCATGCCCGGGGACTTCTCGATAATTTTGAGGTTTTCTATTTCGGCAATGCTGCTGCCTGGGAACTGGGACTTTTTCCTCTGCACAGGGCTATAGGTTCTTTTGCGGAAAGAATTGTTATGAAGGGTGATACGGCCATTAGATATATTGAAATTCATGAAAAGAGCGGTGATATAATAAAATACATTTTGTCAAATCACAGCTATCCAACGGAGCTGAATGTCAGTGAAAAAGCGCTCTTCTCTTTTCCCTGAATTAAAAAATTTTTGGGGACTTTGGCTGTGGCTTCTGGTCCACCTGACTGTTTTTCTGGTTTTTTTGGTTTCTGTTTTTTTCCTGGGACCGGTAAGTATAAATACCAGGCTTTTTGATATGCTCCCTCAATCTGGTCAGTCCAGAGCGGTTATGGAAGCGGATATGATCCTTGGGGAAAAAAGCGGGCGTGAGATCGTTGTCCTTGCCGCAGCGCCGGATTTTCAAACTGCAAAAAATGGTGCAGCCCTGCTTTACGCCGAATTTGAACATTCGCAGGATTTTGAAAATAGTTCTTTTTATTTTGATTCTTCGGTAATGGCTGAGTTCAGCCAATATCTTTACGATTATCGTTTTGTTATTGCCGGAAAGGAAACGCTGACCTTGCTGGAAAGCGGCAGGGCCGGGGAAATCGCGGAAGATGCGCTAGCATCAGCTTTCGGCGCTTTTAATCTTGTTCCTCTGACTCATATCGAGAACGATCCCTTCTTTCTTGCAGAAAGGCGAATGAGTTATTTTTTAACTTCTTCCCTGTTGTCCGGCGGAAACCTGAGCCTTAAAGAAGATGTTCTGACTGCCGAAAAAGACGGAACATGGTATGTGCTGCTTCGTATGACTCTTGCGCCGGAAGCTGTTTCCGTCAGCAGTAAAAAAAATGCGGTTGGAAAAATCTACACCACTGCCGCTACCGTAAAAGAATCCATTCCGGGTCTGGAATATTATTTTTCCGGAATTCCCTTCCATAGTTATGAAAGTTCTTCGGGAGCACAAAAGGAAATTTCATTAATTAGTGCCATCACACTGATAATTATTCTTATTCTTTTTTTATTTGTCTTTCGTTCTCCCTTGCCTGTCATTTCATCCATTCTGGCAGCAGGAGTTTCATTAAGCCTTGCCGCAATGGCGGCGCTCTTTGTTTTCAGGGAGATTCATATCATCACTTTTGTTTTTGGTACTACCCTCATCGGAACCTGTGTAGATTATTCGGTACATTTTTTTGTTCACTGGAAGGGAAACTGTGCACTGAAAGACGGAAATCAAATTCGTTCCCATATAGCAAAAAGCATTATCATGTGCGTTATCTCTACGGAGATTAGTTTTTTTGTTTTTCTTTATGCACCCTTTTCCATTCTAAAACAATTCGCTGTTTTTTCCATGTCCGGGCTTTTCAGTTCTTTCCTTACGTGTTTTTGTATTTACCCCCGTTTCAGGATGCCGGTACATTCCACCGGGCGGACAAAAGAAAGCAAGTTATTCCTTTGGATAAAAAAAATATCTCTGCCCCGGGCCACAAGGTTTGCTCTTGTTATTGCAATAGCTGTTGCTTCTTTGGTAGTTCTCGTTTCCAATTTTTCGGAAATAAAAATAAAAAACGATCTTTCTTCCCTTTATACAATGTCTGCTTCCCTCCTGGAATCAGAGAAACAAACGGCTCAGGTGCTGGATTACGGTTCCCCGGGCTGGTACTTTATTGTTGCAGGCTCAGACCCGGAAGAAACTCTGGAACGAGAGGAATATCTTGCCGCGCGTTTGGAGAAAGAAATAGAACAGGGAAACCTTGGTTCATTTTTGGGAACTTCGGTTTTTGTCCCTTCAATAAAAACCCAGAGAAAAACTTATGAGACCATGAAGGCTCTGCTCCCTCTGGTTCCGGCCCAGTTTGAATACCTGGGTTTTCCGCAGGAATATGCAGAATCCTTTATAAGAGAATTTGCTGCTGTTACACGATACGGCCTTCCCGAAGATGCGCCTTCCCAGGCTGGTATTTCTAATTTATGGATAGGGGAACAGGGCGAAAATTGTTATTCCTGTGTTATTCCCCTTCATCCTGCTGTTGATGAAGCGGTTTTTCGATCCATTGCCGGAGAATTTGAATTTGTACATTTTGTAAACAAGGTGCAGGATATTGGCATAAACCTTGACATTCTTACCAAAACCATGCTGTTTTTCTTCCTTATTGCCTACATTGTAATATCAATTATCATCTGTATTGTTTATCCATGGCGGGATGCATTGAAAATTTGTACAGCGCCCCTGTTTATGGCGCTGTTATCGATGGCTGTGTTAGTCTTCAATGGAATTAATTTTGGTTTTTTTTCCGCCGCTGCTCTTGTTTTGGTCTTTGGTCTGGGTATGGATTATGCTTTTTATATTACAGGAAAAAAAGACGAAGAAGATAAAAACCGTACCAGCATGGCGGTAGTGTTGTCGTTTTTAACCACGTTTCTTTCATTTGGCGCTTTGGCTCTGAGCAGCTTTATGCCGGTTCACATTTTTGGTCTTACCGTTTCAGCAGGACTAAGCGGGGCTTTTATTTTCGCTATGCTTTTACAGAATAGAGAGACTTGTCTGTAAGCCGGTATAATATATGTTTTGCTTCGGCGTTTCCGCTCTTTTGACCTGGTTATTGTGATGTTTTTATGAGCAGCTGTACATTTACCTTGACAAAAAGCGACAAACCAAGATAATATGGCATATAACTATTTTGGGCAGTATCTCTTGAAATGCAGAAAAACAACTATTGTTTTATCTCTCTTGTTTTTTTTCATTGTGATCAATTTTTGTTCATGTAATACCGCAACATCGGCTGCGGACAGTCAACCTTTTGTTTACCTGACCAATCGTTCCAAATATCTGTTGCTGCCCTCTGAAAATATAAAAAATCCAATGGACATGATCCAGCACATTTCCGCATCCTACAGAAGCAAGAATTATTTCTTTAATGCCTGGGTTAAAGCTGACAAAACAGGTATGGACATGACCATTTTAAATGAACTCGGTACAAGTATGGGAGACCTTTCCTATCGGGATGGGATTGTATCTTTCTCATCCTCGGTATTCCCTGCATCCGTAAAACCCGAATATATTGTAGCAGATTATCAACTTTGTTTCTATGATGATCTTCCGCTCCGGCGAGCTCTGGAAAACTGCGGTCTTTTGCTTGAAAGCACAGAGGTTTCTCGCCGTGTATTCCAGGGAAAAGCAGTTATTATTGAAATTAAAAAAAGTTCCGGAGTAGTTCAATTTGTTAATCATCTGCGAGGGTATTCTTATACTCTGGAAGGTGATTTTGAGTGAAACAGAGTGTTTATCTTTCGGCGCCGGGACTTATTTGCTGCGCCGGACAAAACAAGAATGAACTTTACGAATCCTGCCTGAACGGTTATCAGGGTGGTATGTCATTATTTGAAATACCTGATTCCAGTATGAAATTTCCCACCGGTCAAATCCCCTGGGAAATGCCCAAAGTTGCTTTTCCGGAGCTTACGGATCCGATAGCATATGCGGGTGAAACCCGGATTATCCGCATTATTAATGCAGCTCTTGAACAACTGCGTCCGGAAATAGAAAAAGCCATTTCCTCATATGGTACTGAAAAAATCGGGGTATGCCTCGGTTCCTGCGACAATGGCTCCGAAAGTACCCTCATGTTTCACCGGGCTTTACTTAAGAATGGTACTTTCCCCCAGGATTACGCTCTCCGTTTTCAAAGTGCCTCATACCCCGCAGAATTTATATCCCGCAAATTCGGCCTTTCCGGCCCGGTTTTTACTGTTGCTACAGCCTGTTCTTCCGGAGCAAGCGCCATTGTCCGCGGGGCAGAGCTTATTCGTGCCGGTGTTTGCAACGCGGTTATTGCCGGCGGGGCAGATGTTGTTTCGGCAGCAGCTATGGCGGGCTTCTATTCTTTGGAAGCGCTTTCGAATAGTTTGTGCAACCCTTTCAGTAAAAATCGTAAAGGAATTAATCTTGGTGAAGGGACGGCGTTTTTTCTGCTTGATACAGCTGAAAATTCCCCGGTAGAACTCCTGGGGACCGGTGAAAGCGCCGATGCTTTTCACATGACCGCTCCTAATGAGATTGGGCAGGCAAAGGCAATAAACGCCGCTCTCCTTGATGCAGAGGTCAATCCCGAACAAATCGGATATGTAAACCTCCATGGTACAGGCACTATACTTAACGACAAAACAGAATCTATGGCAATGAAAATGGTATTTGGAGATGCTCTTCCTCTTACGAGTTCAACCAAACCTATTACCGGGCATACCCAGGGCGCAGCAGGGGCTTTGGAAACCGCAATTTGCTGGATGGTATTAACCGAAAAAAAAGGCCTCCCTGTACACTGCTGGGACGGTGTAAGGGACGATGAAATTCTTCTTCTTCCCGGCGAATCTCTCCAGAATATTCCTTCGATTTGCATGAGTAACAGTTTTGCTTTCGGCGGATGCAATGTCAGTTTGATTTTGGGAAGGAAATAAATGCTGCTCGAAAAAGATGAACTATTGGCTATAATGCCTCATAGGGGCAAAATGTTGCTGATCAGCAGGATTACAGGGTATAATCTCGAAGAACGAACTATTAATGCAGAATACGATATCACCGGAGATTGTCTTTTTTACGATCCTGTACTGGCAGGTGTTCCGGCGTGGGTGGGCATTGAATTTATTGCCCAGACAATTGCAGCTCTCGCTGGACTTAGAGGCCGCAAAAGAGGCGAAGAACCAAAACTAGGTTTTATCCTGAGTGTTTCGGCAGTAAAAATAGGAATCCCTTTTTTTAAGGCTGGAAGTATTGTAGAGATAAAAGCGAAAGAAATTTACGGTGTAGATTCGGTATATACCTTTGAAGGAGAAATTCTTCTGGAAGGAAAAAAAGTTATTGAAGGAAAAATAATGGTTTTTGATGTAGATGATAAACATGTCCAAATCTTGAAAAAGGAATGTGATTCAATTGAGCGAGTGTAAAAAAGTTCTCATAACCGGTGCAAGCAGGGGTATAGGCCGAGCCATAGCGTTTGCTGTATCTGAAGCTGGTTACGAAGTAACAGCACACTATAACAAGGGAAAAGAAGAAGCTAAATCTCTGGAAAAAGAAGTTAAACAAAAAGGCGGAAACATAGAGCTGATTCAATTTGATGTGAGTAACAGGGAAGAATGTCAGGAAAAACTTGATAAATGGACGGAAGAAAACGGCGCCTTTTGGGGTATTGTCTGTAATGCGGGAATAATAGCCGATGATTCTTTTCCGGGGATGGGCGGGGAAGCATGGGATACTGTTCTTCGTACCGACCTTGACAGTTTTTACAATGTTCTTCATCCGCTTATAATGCCTGTTTGCCGTAAAAAGCAGGGCAGGATTATTACCATTTCATCTGTGTCAGGGATTATGGGAAACCGGGGGCAGGTAAATTACAGTGCTGCAAAGGCGGGTATTATTGGGGCAACCAAAGCCCTGGCAGTAGAGCTTGCCAGCCGCTCGATAACGGTTAACTGTATCGCTCCGGGGATCATCGATACAGAAATGATACAGAATGTACTGTTGGATAAAATACTTCCTTCTGTACCCATGGGCCGAACAGGCAAACCTGAAGAGGTGGCCGCTCTGGCAGTATTCCTGCTTTCCGAATCGGCTTCGTATATTACACGGCAGGTAATTTCCGTAAACGGGGGAATGGCATGAAACTACGTTTCATATTCGAATATATGGTCAAGCCGCTTGAATAAAGCGATTTGACAGGGCAGAGGTTAAAACAATGAGAAAACGGGTAGTTATCACAGGCGGCGCGGTAATCAGCGCTCTGGGAAACGAATGGCCGGATATTTTTAAAAATCTCCGGACTGGAAAAAACTGTGTCCGTTATATGAAAGATTGGGAAAAATACACCCGGATGAATACCATGCTTGCCGCTCCGGTTGATTTTTCTATGTCCAATTACCCCCGAAAGAAAACCCGCGGTCTCGGCAGAGTTGCACAGCTAGCCCTGGTATCAGCCGAAAAGGCATTAACAAATGCCGGTATTGGTACAGATAACCCGGAACTGAAGAATGGCCGTGCAGGTATTTCATATGGATCTTCTATGGGAAGTGTCGATTCACTTCTTGATTTTTACAGTATGCTGGTCCTCCACGACATGAAGAATATCAGCGCCACTACGTATATAAAGGCTATGCCGCAAACCTGTGCGGCAAACATAGGTGTATTTTTCGGTCTTACCGGAAGGATCATTACCACAAATACAGCCTGTACATCAGGCAGTCAAGCCCTGGGTTTTGCCTATGAGACCATACAGCGGGGTATTCAGGACATAATGTTGGCGGGGGGAGCTGAAGAACTAAGTCCCGCTGATGCTGCGGTCTTTGACACGCTCTTTGCTGCAAGCTGCAAAAACGATACCCCTGAAAAAACGCCCGCTGCTTACGATAAAAATCGCGACGGTCTGGTGGTTGGTGAAGGAGCTGGAACCCTGGTACTGGAAGAATACGAACACGCAAAAAAGCGGGGGGCAAACATAATTGCCGAAATTGCCGGTTTTGGAACAAATACCGATGGCAGCCACATTACCCAGCCGAACCGCGAAACTATGGGTATCGCCATGAAACTTGCTCTGGAAGATTCTGGGCTGGAACCAGTAACCATAGGCTACGTAAATACCCATGGAACCGCAACCGATGCTGGTGATGTAGCTGAAAGCTGGGCTACTGCAGATGTTTTCCAAAAATCTATTCCGGCAAGCACCTTAAAGAGTTATATAGGTCACACCTTGGGAGCTTGCGGTGTTATTGAGGCGTGGATATCCATCAACATGATGAAGGAAAAATGGTTTTCCCCAAACCTAAACCTCAACGAACTTGATCCTCGCTGCGGACCTTTGGATTACATCACCGGAAGCGGAAGGGAAATCGACACTGAATATATTATGTCCAATAATTTTGCTTTTGGCGGTATTAATACTTCGCTTATTTTCAGGAATATATCGGAATGAGGAAAATTACTTTATCAGTACCCGGTAAACATAGATCGATCTGTTTGATATAGATGCAGGTCAGGAAGAAATATGGATTTTTCCACATAGAAGGATTCGCCGTAAAAAATCAAGCGGACTGCCTGCTTCTTCTTTTAATAAAGACAGGGGAACGGAGAATTGATCCGGTTCCCTGGATAATAAAAGGCCGAATGCTGCAGGAGGCGGACATTCATGCAAAAAACGTCTGTATTCCAACGGCGTTTCTTCATCTGCATACACAAAAACTATTTCCTCTGCTGAACCACAGAGCAATGCCGCTTCTGTCGCAGCCAGTCCTGTGGCAAAAGGATTGTTTCCGGCTGGATAGAGAGCCGAGTAACCTCCTTTAAGCCCAAGGGCAATGGAAGCCATCGCTACAGGAGTATTAAAAACCGAAAGTGAAAAAGGCGCCGGCATTAGTTCATTTTTTTCAATCAGCATTTTATTCATCTCAAACTGTCTTGTAATTTCTCCCCGGAAGGAAATAAAGAATATTTTTGTATTCTCTCGTAAAGGCAGAAGGTCATGAATAACCTGTATTGTCATTTTGGAAATCTGGCTTAAACGACGGCGAAACATGGGATTGGTAAATGTAATCTGCGGCCCTTTTACATCAGAAGAAATCTGACACTCTCCGCGCACCCATTTGTCCCATTCGTCAGGGCTTATTATTCCGGGAGCCCATGCAGAAAGGCGTGTTACAAAAATCTCGCCGTCGATCATGATCTACTGCGGCAACGAAGAAGTGAATAATTGTTTGGACCCATATTGTGCCAGGTGTCAACAATATCGAAACCAGCTCTTTCTATAGCTTCTGCGAATTCCCCATAACTGTACATCTTGCTGTTCCCGTTTGCCATGCAGGTAAAATAGAGGGAAATGGCACGAAGGGAAAAAGATGCCATTTCATAACGCTGTTTGTCCAAAAAATATTCAAGAATATAAACATCTGTGGTTGGCCCTGATGCAGCCTGTGCTTTTTCCATGATTTGTGTAATTTCTTCAAGGGAAAAACAATCCAGGAATTGACTCATCCATATAATATCAGTTTCAGCGGGAAGAACAGTTTCTTTATTTAATATATTGCAGGAAAAAGTTTTAATCCTGTCAGAAAAACCAGCCTGTGCTGCGTTCCTATCTGCCACAGCTGTCTGCCCTGGCAGATCCACGATGAGTACCTCCACATCAGGATCGTAGCGGCAGCAGCACAGAGCCCATTTTGCGGTATTTCCGCCTATGTCGATTACCTTTTTTGGTTTATCGGAAAAAACAATTGGGATAGCTTCTTCAAAGCCAATATCCGAAAAATAATGTTCATAGGTGAACCAGCTCTCCTTTACCTGTTCCGGCAGAGTTGAAAGAACTTCGTAGATTGTTTTCCCTTCGTGACCAAAGACTTCAAGACCCAGAGGTTTTCCGTCTTTCACTGAACGAAGAAGTTCAAAAGCTCCCTTGTAGCATACGTCATTTACAAAATTCAAACTTACACTGGTCATGGTATCTTCCAAAAGGAACCATCCTATTTTTCCCAAAATAAAACGATCGTCACTGTCTGTACCAGGCGGGGTTTTGGGCAACATCTTAACAATATTCATACCCAAAGCAATCTCCAGCAGAACTTTTGCGCCATAAAGGGAAATGCTCGTTTTTTCTGCTGCTTCTTTAAAGCTCAGCCCATTTTCACCAGAATCGGAAATTGCTTTTAAAAACCCCAATTCAATAAGCGCCCTTACAGCCTGAAAAGTGAGCGGAGCATAGGCTATTTTTTGAGCTTCGAATTTGGCGTCCAGAGCACTTATTTTATCTTCAAAATAATTTTTGTTGAAATATTCGTCCATTTTCACATTGTAACAATAATAGGTACTTTGTCAACGATTGCTAGCTTGCTGTTTTTAACATGAGAACACCCTCCGCCGAACGAGTGAAAGTGGGCTTGTCTGACCGCTTTACCCGACCACTTGCAAGTGGTTAGGCGTAGTTCCCCTTCGGAAAAATGGAATCTGCAATTTCTCTGGTCAGAACTCGTACTGCCTTGGGCATGGAAAGATTAAGGTTACGAAATTTTTCACTTTTAATTTCGGCTCCCATGTTGATATTATAGACATAACGTTCCCGGGGATTAAAGCCCGTCCATGGATCTTTCTTACCCAAACCGTATTTATCTGTGCCACCAATATGAACCGGTACAATATTACAGTTCGAAACCAGAGCAATACGGGCTGCTCCTCTTTTAACTACTACGTTGCCTGACCGGGGGGTTCTGGTTCCTTCGGGAAAAATGATCAGGCAATTTCCCTGGTTCAGAGATTCGGTACATGAACGGAGGATATCTTCAAAATCAGGGGAACCAGGAATATAAAGCCGGCGTATCACTTCCCTTACAATAATATTGCGTTTCAGGTGCGCATTTACAATACAGTCGGCATTGGGAATAAGGGAAAGAAGCATAACCACATCAAGAAGGGACGGATGATTGGCAACTATAATTTTGGATGAGAGGTTCCTGAAATTTTCCCTGTCATCGGTTTCCATGTCCACAATTCCAAGGAAATGCATAAGTGAAACAAAAAAGCCCATAGATGAAGAAACTAAACGTCTTCCGTATTTTTTAAACCGTTCCCTGGGGTGAAAAAAAAGACACATAATCGGAAAAACAAGTGTTATCAGAATTATCGTACTCAGGCCAAAGTAGAAAAAAGAAAACCACTTTGCCAGAACCCTGTAAACATAGAGCGGCTTATTTGTTATAGGGGGTAAATCAGGCGGAAACATATATTTATTTCAACTCATTTATTTCCGTGAACGTACCTGCAGAAAAACAGGGAATCTCGCTTCCTGTATCGCGCCACAGGCCCTGTAAAACTTTGCCCGGGCCCACTTCCAGCATTGTCTTCGGTTCCAGACCGGCCATGGCCGCTTCTTCATCGGTCCATCGTACCTTTTCCGTTATCTGCCGCAAGGCCAGGGTTTTTGCCTCTGCCCCGCTCTTTATTTGATTTCCTGTTACATTGGAAAAGAGGGGAATCGAAGGATCATTAAATTGTACTTTGTCCAAAGTGAGGGCAAAGGCTTCGGCAGCTTCCTTCATAAAAGGTGAATGAAAAGGACCTGCCACTGCCAGACGCAGGACACGCCTGGCCCCTGCTTTCTTAAAACGTTTTTCCGCTTCTTCTAACGCCGCAGCGCTGCCGGATACAACCACCTGTTTTTGCGAATTGATGTTAGCTGTATAAAGATCCGCCAGCCCTTCGTTTTTCCATTGGGCGATCAAAGCTTCCACCTGTTCAGGAGCCAATCCAATAACAGCGGCCATACCGGGTGCTTTTGATTCACCGGACCCGGCCTGCAGGCGATCAATTGCCGCTTGCATGGCCTTGCCGCGGCTGTCGGTAAGACGGAAACAATCATCCGGACTGATTACCCCGGCACAGCAAAGGGCAGGGTATTCTCCCAGACTAAAGCCGGCGCAGGCAGCGGGGAAAATGCCTTGTTCTTTTAAACAGGCGGCAGCAGCCAAAGATACAGTACTTATGGCGTTCTGGGAAATATCAGTACGTTTCAGGGTATCTGCGTCAGAATTCCGAATCAGGCTTGCCATGTCCCGGCCCAGAACAGCGGATGCAATAGCAAAGACTTTTTTTGCTTCGGAAGATGCTTGTATCAAATCCAGTCCCATTTCCGGATACTGGGTTCCCTGCCCGGGGAATAAAAAAATTGCTTTCATTTTTTATCAATTATACTATCAATCATACAAATATCATTCTACCAGCGGTTTGTATTATCTGTGCGGCAAACTCACCGTTTGGTACCTTATGCGGGGGGAACAGCCTCAGTTGGTTTGTAATCTGGTTAGTGCCCTGCCAGGAAGGCCACGGCGCCGGGGCCGGCCGCTTGCCGCTGCTTCCTTCCGGACCTGACGGGGTTGGGCGGCGGCCCCCCGCATGGTTCCTGGCAGGGGCGGTATTATCAT
>WRIB01000018.1:29208-42980 GCA_009782955.1 Treponema sp.
CCTTTTCCGTTATCTGCCGCAAGGCCAGGGTTTTTGCCTCTGCCCCGCTCTTTATTTGATTTCCTGTTACATTGGAAAAGAGGGGAATCGAAGGATCATTAAATTGTACTTTGTCCAAAGTGAAGGCAAAGGCTTCGGCAGCTTCCTTCATAAAAGGCGAGTGAAAAGGACCCGCCACTGCCAGACGCAGGACACGCCTGGCCCCTGCTTCCTTAAAACGTTTTTCCGCTTCTTCTAACGCCGCAGCGCTACCGGATACAACCACCTGTTTTTGCGAATTGATATTAGCCGCATAAAGATCCGATAACCCTTCGTTTTTCCATTGGGCGATAAAAGCTTCCGCCTGTTCAGGAGCCAATCCAATAACAGCAGCCATGCCGGGCACTTTTGATTCACCGGAACCGGCCTGTAGGCGATCAATTGCCGCTTGCATGGCCTTGCCGCGGCTGCCGGTAAGACGGAAACAATCATCCGGGCTGATCACCCCGGCGCAGCAAAGGGCAGGGTATTCTCCCAGGCTGAAGCCGGCGCAGGCGGCGGGGAAAATACCCCGCTCTTTTAAGCAGGCGGCTGCGGCCAGAGATACAGTACTTATGGTGTTCTGGGAAATATCAGTACGTTTCAGGGTATTGTTATCAGAATTCCGAATCAGGCTTGCCATGTCCCGGCCCAGAACAGCGGATGCAATGTCAAAAACTTTTTTTGCTTCAGAAGATGCTTGTATCAAATCCAGTCCCATTTCCGGATACTGGGCTCCCTGCCCGGGGAACAAAAAAATCGCCTTCATTTTTTATCAATATATATTATCAATCATACAAATATCATTCTACCAGTGGCTTATATTATCCGGGCAGCCAGCTCACTATTTGGCACCTTTGGCGAGGGAACAGCTTCAGTTGGTTTGTAATCTGGTTAGTGCCCTGCCAGGATGGCCACGGCGCCGGGACCGGCCGCTTGCCGCTGCTTCCTTCCGGACCTGACGGGGTTGGGCGGCGGCCCCCCGCATGGTTCCTGGCAGGGGCGGTATTATCATACTCTCTCCTGGCAGGAGTATCAAGACTTTCGAATAAACTCAGCTTCCAATAATCCTTTCTTACAGTTATACTTCATGTATGGCTTATGAAGTTACCGCTACCCGCCGCAGACCAAAAAGTTTCGACGAGTTGGCGGGGCAGGAATTTGTCAGTTCAACGCTAAAGAGTTCCCTGGAAAAGGGAAGCATTGCCCATGCCTACCTTTTTTCCGGCCCCAGGGGCTGCGGTAAAACAAGTGCTGCACGTATACTGGCACGTTCGTTAAATTGCGAAAAAGGGCCGACGCCGAATCCTTGCGGTGTATGTCCGGCCTGCGTAGAAATAAGCCGCGGCAGCAGTATCGACATAATTGAAATTGACGGTGCGTCCAATACTTCGGTAAACGATGTGCGGCAGATTAAGGAAGAAGTACTCTTTCCTCCCAATTCGGGAAAATACAAAGTTTACATTATTGATGAAGTTCACATGCTTTCCAACAGCGCTTTTAATGCACTGCTGAAAACCATTGAAGAGCCGCCGCCGTATATTATCTTTATATTTGCTACCACCGAACTTCATAAGGTACCTGCAACGATCAAAAGCAGATGCCAGCAGTTTGCCTTTAAGTCAATTCCTATCGAAACAATCAAACGTATGCTGCGTGAAACCTGTGCGGAAATGCAGATAGAAGCCGAGGACGAAGCTTTGTTCTGGATTGCCCGGGAAGCTACGGGAAGCATGAGAGATGCCTATACACTCTTTGATCAAATCGTTTCTTTTTCCGGCGGAGAGATCCGGGCATCATTGATTAGGGAAAAATTGGGACTCGTCGGACTGGAAGAACTGAATGTACTTGCAGATGTTTGCGCGGACAACAACACTGCCGGAGCTTTGGGAAAAATTGATACAATACTTGAATCGGGAATAGCAATAGAACAATTTGTTATGGACATTGCCGGATACTACCGGAGCCTTTTACTGATTAAAGCGGGGATAACAAAGGAGTCTCTTCTGGGTTATGGCGTCGATCGTTTTTCGGAAGTGTGGAAAAAACTTAACCTTGAACAACTGGAAGAAGGATTGTCCATGCTTCTTGATCTCTACCGGAATATACGTTATTCCCTTTCTCCCCGTTTTGAACTGGAAACAACTGTATCGAAACTTTGCTGGCTTAATAAATGGATATCCCCTCCCGAACTCCGTTCTGCAGTGGAAGCGGCCAGGTTTGCCCTGAACGGTAAAACACCTATGGAGAATCAGGCTGCCCTGAACAATCAAGCTGCTCCTGACAGAGGAAAGCAAATTGCGGATTTTATTGCGGATAATAGTTCTGTCCGTACTGCAGATACAGCTGAGGGCAGTACGGACACTTTGGCTGATGGGTTTAAACAATTTTTGGCCCGACGTTCCGATCAAAAAACAGAAACAGCGGAAAACGAAGATGCGGAAACAGTACGACGGGTTTTCCGCGGAACCTATGTTAATCAAGAGGATGGCCAGTGAATATAAATCCCTTTGATTTGTTAAAAAACGCACAGAAGATACAGGAACAATTTGGTTCAATACAGGAAAAGCTTGGTTCAATAAAGGCAACAGGTTCTGCCGGCGGCGGCATGGTAGAAATTGATATTACGGGAAAAATGGAAATTCTGGCAGTACGCATTAAACCGGAAGTATTGGATCCCAATGATGTTACAATGCTTGAAGACCTGATAGCTGCTGCCCTGGGACAGGCCATGGAGAATATCCGGGAAAAAATAACAAGTGAAGTAGGCGCAATGGCTGGCGGACTGGGAGTTTCCATGCCGGGACTTTTTGGCGGAAATTAATTGATGAACTATTCTAATAATGTCCCGCGCAAACCAATTAATGCAATAGACCGTCTTACTTCTCTTTTTTCCAGACTTCCGGGCCTGGGGAAAAAAAGTGCGGGCCGTCTTGTGTACCATATATTGGATTCGGATCCGGGTTATGCCCGCTCTCTTGGCGAGGAACTATTGGCTTTTCATCAGGCAATCAAGCGCTGTTCCCGCTGCGGTTCCTATACCGAATTAAACCCTTGTGCAATTTGTTCCGACGAAAGCCGGGAACCCGTACTCTGTGTTGTGGAGCGGGCCCAGGATGTTCGGGTTATCGAAGAATCAAAAGAATTCGGAGGACGTTTTCATGTACTGGGAGGAGTCATTGCTCCATTGGAAGGGGTAAACCCGGAAGATCTTTCCATAGGGGAACTTATTGCAAGGGTGCGTAAGGAAGAAATTAGGGAAGTAATACTTGCGATGAATCCGACAGTGGAAGGGGACACAACAGCACTGTATATTCAAAAAGTGCTAAAAAATACGGAAGCAACAATAACACGGCTTGCTTCAGGTTTACCTGTTGGGGGAGATTTGGAATACGCCGACAGGCTTACACTTTCTCGAAGTTTCCGGGGCCGGATACGGATGTAATTGCTTGTCGTAAATAATTATTAAACAATTATTATATCACTCTCTGCTGATGATAACCTATATTTTAATATTTTTTGATACTCATCTGAATTATACCATTCCTTTAATGTTTTTTTATCAGGAAATTCCAATAAAACTAAACGAGAATAATTCCATTTTCCTTCAATTATTTCCGGATTTTTATCTACTGCAAGGTATTTGCCGCCAAATTTTTCAATAGTGGAATCTACTGTTTCCAGATATTTGTCAAATTCAATTTGATTATGAATTCTAACATTTGCAATAAAATAGACACTCATTATTTATTACCTCATTTTCTTATTTCCATTCAATATTTACTGTCTTCTTATGAGATGCACAATTTGATAAATATAAATTTATTAAATTCTGGTATGATATTCCAGTATCATGTGCTTGTCTTTTAAAATACTCAATTGTGTCTATGTCTATTCTTATGGATATTTGTTTTCGTAATTTTTTTATATATGGATTCAATTTTGCTTTGGAAAAATCGTATTCTTTCCTCATTTTATTTACCCCCATATTGTTTTCTCTCTTTTGATGTTGCCTTTCTTGCCGATATAATCCTGATAATAGAATCATTCTCCTTGAAACAATGGCATACTACCAAAATATTTAAAAATTTACTTAACCCTAAAATAACAAAGCGGTCTTCTTCCTTGGAATGATCTGGATCATATATTACCTTCGCATTTGGATCAAAAAATACTGTTTTTGCCTCTTCAAATGAAATATTATGTGAAGCAATATTTTTTTTGTTTTTATTTTCATCCCAGATAAAATCCAGGTAATCCATGAAATACATTATAATTATAATGTAATGTTATTGTCAATACAATATTTACTAGTAATTATTAATATAATGTATAAAAAATCATACACTTTTTAAATAAGTTTTCTATGTTCTTGGAGCTCAAATTTCACATAACATTCTTGACCAATTTCCTTTATTCATATTTTCCCCTTTGGGTAAATTAATATAATCACCTTTTTTGTCTTTTGTCAATTACTTGGGTGTATTTCGTCTAACTCAATATATACGCCACCAGAAAAAATTTGTTGTGCGATGGCCTCGTGTTGAATTAGAGTATTATTTAATCAAGAAAAATAACTGATCCTGTAATCACCGATTATTGTAAAGCCCAGATTGTCGTACACTTTGCGGGCGGGAATATTTGTTTTTTTTACAAATAAGGTGAAGCGATTTTTCTGCGTTGAAAATTCCCGAATTAAAGCTGCCGTCATGGCGCGGGCTATACCGTGTGACCGGTATTCCGGCGCTACATAGTTTCCCCCAATCTGGAAACGGTTGTAGGATTGAGCATTGATATTGATCTTTCCAACAAGCCTGCCTTCCAGTTCTGCGACAAGAATCATTTTGTTAATTATCAGGGATCCCAGAATCATCCGGCATGAGGAAGGGTTAAGTTCCGCACCTTTGGGCAGCACTTCTTCTTTTTCATAAGCTGCCTGCAGGGGAAAGAGTGCATCGATGTCGGAAACTTCTGCCCTGCGTATTACCAGCCCTGTAATATCAGGGCGGCCTGGCCCGGACAATCCGCCGAACCCGAAGGGTGAAGGTTCCCCTCCGGTACAATCAAAACTGCGTAGTTCATAATCATACCTTGATACCGGAACAATGTTTTTTTTCTCCAGGGCGCTTTCCAGTAAATCCATATCATCTGCCAATCCCTGCGCTGCATGCAGGGAATCTCTTTTTAGGATAAATGCGAGAAGAAAAGGTATGGGCATACCATTGTGCTTGAATTCCTCAACCATTTCGGAAGAATAATGGAACACCGGAAAGAGCAGGCGTTTGCCGTATAAAAGCAATGCGTTAATAGAAGGTGTTTGAGGTGTGTTTGGTTTAAAAGCAGCCCAGACATTTTTCAGTGTTCCGGAATTAAAGCGCGAGATAGCACTTACACAGTAGTTTTCCCGTTCTTCAAGGAATGGGACAATTTGTGTGGAGTGCCGTAATTTTTTCCAGATATTCAATCAGGTTTCCCGTTAGACTTATGCGTATCTGACACCTTTTATGCTGTCCAGATACATTGCGGCGCTGTGTGCTGCTACAGCTCCTTCTCCGGCGGCCACCACTACCTGACGGAAAGGGCTGGAACGGACATCGCCTGCTGCAAATAGACCCGGCACAGAGCTTTCCATTTTTTGATTTGTTATTACATAACCGGCTTCATCAAGTTCAGCCCCCAGTTCTTTTGCCAGGGCGGTTTGAGGATCGGATCCGGCAAAGATAAATACCGCATCCATTGGTTCTTCGTACATGGTTTTTCCTGTGTTTTCTGCGGATTCACTGCCGTTCTGCGGCCCTTCCAGTCTTACCGATGTAACCTTGGTTTCTCCAAGAATTTCAATAAGCCTGGTATTAAAACGTACTTCAATACCGGGATTGGCAAGGGTACGTTCCGCCAGCGCACGTTGAGCCCGAAACATACTTTTTCGGTGAACAAGAATAATTTTGTCTGACAGACGGCTTAAATACTGCGCTTCGTCGCAGGCGGCATCGCCTCCGCCAACTACCAAAATACGTTTGTTTTTAAAAAAAGGACCGTCACAGGTTGCACAGTACGAAACTCCCCTGCCGTACATTTCAGTTTCTCCGGGAACACCGAGATTTCTCTGTTTTGTACCGGTAGCAAGGATTATAGCGGGAGCGCTGAGTTTGTTTCCGCTGTCAAATGTAATGGTAAAGCCGTTCTCTTCTTTGGTAATAGCCCCGGCCTTTTCCATAATGAATTGGGCGCCGAATTCTTCCGCTTGTTTGTGAAGATCCTGGGAAAATTCAAACCCGGATCTAGGCGGGTTATTCCCCCTGGTAATATTACCCGGATAATTTTCCAATATATCGATGTTAAGAGCCTGTCCCCCCGGGGCCATTTGTTCCAAAACGGATACCTTTAGATTTGCCCTGGATCCATATTGGGCTGCACTGAGCCCTGCGGGCCCTGCTCCGATAATTACAAGATCAGCTTCTTTGTCAGAAGAATTTTGATTAACCATGTATCAATCATAATTAAAGTTTGTTATACTGTTAAGTGCGGAAGATGAAAAAAGTCATTTGTTTAACAACGACCCTTTTTCTCTTTGTTTTATCGGCAATGGCGGTATGGGCTCAGGCTTTTCCGTCTCTGGAAGCTGCACCGGCAGCTTATGAATATGCACAGCAGATTGGAGGAAACAATGTCCGCTGGCTTGATTTGGCGGAAGTGTCTCTTTGGGCTTCTGCTGTTAATGCAGGACAGGGGGCGGAGGCAAAGGCAGCTTCTTATCTGGATAGGATAAAAGCTGCGGCGGAAGAATTGTCTGCTTCCGCTTTGCCGCAAAATCCGAAAGAGCGCGGAGAAGCGGTATTAACATTTCTGCATAAAAAGTTTTTAAAATCCTATTCGGAATTTCAGACAAGAGTTGATGAAATTTTTATTTCCGGCAGATACAATTGTGTTTCTTCTTCTGTCCTGTACATGGTTTTTTGCATTTCCGTAGGACTCGAAGTTGAAGGCGTAATGACAAAAGATCATGCCTTTGTTTCGGTTAAGGCCGGATCAGAAACCATAGATGTCGAGACCACCAATCCCTATGGTTTTGATCCCGGGAACCGCAAGGATTTCCACGATGCTTTTGGCAAGACAACGGGTTTTGCCTATGTACCTGCAAAAAATTACCGGGACAGGGCTTTAATAAACGCTGCGGAGATGGTATCCCTGATACTTTCAAACCGTATTGCAGTTCTGGAAAGAGGAAACCGTTTTTCGGAAGCTGTTCCCCTTGCAATCAATCGCGCTGTTTTGCTTTCGAACACTGGTGGAGCCGGCGCTGTTCCGGCAGCTCAGGTTCAAAATGTTTCTGCTCAAAATAATACCGGCAATAAAACGGATTTTTTTGAAGACCCGCAAAAAGATTTAATGAGCCGTCTTACGAATCTTGGCGCCTTTTTCATTAAAAACGGAAAGGAAGATGATGCAATTGCCTGGGCGGAATATGCGGGCAAGCGTTATCCGGATTCGCAGCGTTGGCAGGAAATGATTAAAACTGCTGCAAACAACAAACTGGTAAAACTGATTCGCGCCAAAAAAACATCTGATGCCCGTTCGGCCCTGACGGTGTTAAAAGGAAAGCTCAGCAATGAAAACTATTCGGAACTGGACATCATTGTTCTGGAAGCGGAAGCTGCAGACAAGGTTAACAACATACGCAATCCGGGAGATAGTGATGCAGCTTTAGCTTTTCTTGCTCAGAATTGGGACAGGCTTCCGTCCAACAGCAGGGAAGAAATGCGAAGCGTTGCAATTCTTGCCGAAGCTGATCGTTACGGAAAAGCCAAAAATTGGCTTGGGGGCATGCGTTATCTTGCTGATGCAATGGAAAAATACGGAAAAAACGCCAGAATGGAAAATGCCATGAAGATAATGCGGCAAAACAGGGTAGGCGAACTCCACAATGAATTTGCTGCGTTGTTTAACAAAAGAAATTATACCGAAGCAAAAACTTTTATTCAAAAAGCGCTGCAGGAATTTCCCGAAGAAAAACAATTGTTACAGGATCTTGTTCTGGTAGAAAAAGCACTTCAGCAATGAGTTATTTTATTCATGCCGATTTAGATGCATTTTATGCTTCAGTGGAACAACTCGATCATCCTGAATTTAAAAACAAGCCGGTTATTGTAGGAGGCCTTCCGGGCGACAGACGCAGTGTAGTGTCCACAGCGTCGTACGAAGCCCGTGAATACGGTGTTCACTCCGCCATGCCCCTGGTACAGGCTGTTAAACTATGTCCTGACGGTATTTATGTCCGGGGCAATATGAATCGTTACCGGGAAAAATCCGCCGAGGTTATGGCGGTATTTTCCGATTATACTCCGGTTTTTCAGCAGCTTTCCGTAGACGAGGCATTTTTGGATATAACCGGAACGGAAAAACTTTTTGGTCCGCCTGAAACACTGGCCAGAGAAATAAAAAAAACAATTTTTGATAAAACCGGACTTACCGTTTCGACCGGTCTTGCTTCCAACAAATACGTTGCAAAGATCGCTTCGGGTATGTCCAAGCCGGATGGCCTTTTTGTTATACCGCCGGGTGATGAAGAAAAATTTATGATGAGTTTACCGACAGATAAAATCTGGGGAGCCGGGAAAAAAACCCGCGAACTTTTTGCAAAACACGGTCTTAAAACCTGCGCAGATATTCACCGCCTGTCTCCCGAAATTCTACGGAGTCTTTTTGGTAAAGCATTGGGCATTTTTCTTTATCGTGCTGTGCGCGGCCAGGCTGCTGAAGACTTTGAAAATAAACAGGAAAACCGTTCAATGAGCGCCGAGCGTACTTTTCCCTACGATCTCCATGATGAATTTGAAATAGAGACCCACCTTTTCAGTATTGCTTCGGAAGTGTTTTTCCGGCTTCTTCAAACAAATTTGCAAAGCAGAACAATTATTGTAAAAATCCGTTATGGAGAAGATTTTTCCACCGAAGGCGGACGCGAAACATTTCAGAATCCGCTGCAGACCTTAAATGAGTATTACGATCAGTTGCTTGCTTTGTTTCATAAAAAATATCAGGCGGGCAGGGGAATAAGGCTTCTTGGAACAGGTGTTGCTAACCTTGAACCTAAAAGTAATATCATGCAGACTGAACTTTTTGATTCAGTAACAGAGAAAGAGAAGATTCTGGAAAAATCAATTCTCGCGATTAATAGTAAATATCCCAAAGCGGCGCTGAAACGGGGGCGGCTTCTCGAACCATGCCCAAAGGGATTGTAAGCTGAGGTTGTTCCACCTGACCGCTTTGTAAAGTAGCCAGGTGGAATAAGTTTAACTATTTTTTATAGGTTACCATACGATCCGGCGGATTGCGGGCTGAAGCGGCGCTGACGGCATCAACGGGCTGTACTCTGCCAATTCGTACGATTATTACTACACTGTGGCCGTTGGGAAGGCCGAGAGAAGCTTTAATATCCCTGTTAACCGCACTTACAGGGCCGGTATAAATACGGGAACCAAGACCAAGAGCCTGGGCCGCCATGTAAACAGTTTGGGCAGCCAAAGAGCAATCGATAATTTGAGTTATATTTGTCTGGCTGTCTCCGGCGGCGGAAATAACAAAGAGTACATTTCCTTCGGTTACGTTGGGAACAATTCGCTTGGCCAGATCAAAATTCTGAACTATCGTAAAATGCCAGGGTTGCCGGTTGCTGGCGCTGGGAGTATTCACTGCAGCCCGGATAATCTGATCCAAATCGGATTGACTTACTGCACCGGGAAGATAGTCCCGCGCCGCATAATGATGGATAATCGTATTTATTGCTGTGTTGTTCTGAGCGCTGGCGAATGAAACCGTTAATAAAATCATACCAAGAATAAAAATGGATTTTTTCATAATTGCCTCCAAAAAATAATAGTATACTCAGGTTATTCCAAAATACCGGATTTTGGAATAGCTGTCCGCCCTCCTCTGTACCCGGTCAGGCTGCCGTCGGCGCCAATTACCCTATGGCAGGGGATTATTATGACAATAAGGTTCCGGTTATTGGCCATGCCTAAAGCCCGGCGGACTTTCGGGTTTCCGGCCATGGCTGCTATTTTTTTATAACTGCAATATCTCATTTCATCTAAAAGTCCTACCGTGATGTATTGCCTTTGCAGAGAAAATGAAATAAGCTTAAAAAAGTTAACCCAATTATTAATAAACAATTTAAAAAAAAGGGGCATGGGTACTATGAAGTTAAAAATCAAACTAAGTCTTATTGTGATCCTGATTATGGCGGTGGTGGTTACGGGGATTTCCTTTATGCTGCTGCGGCAGGCTTCGAATACGGCCATATCTCTGAGCATCCGGGGTCTTAAGGATCTGGCCGGGCAGCGTGCCGAGTACTGGAAGGGACGGGAAGACGCCCGTATGCAGGTGCTGAGTACTCTGGCGGGTGTAATGCAGGATTATGAGAACATCCCGGCGGCGGAGCGGCGGGATCGCTTTGACTCAATGCTAAGGGCTACCCTGATTGACCAGCCCGCTATTATAACCATATATACAGTTTGGCTGCCGAATGCCATTGACGGTATGGATGCCCAGTTTATCGGCAGAACCGGATCAAGCCCAACCGGGCAGTATGCCATAGCCTACACCCAGGAAAACGGCCCAATAGAAAGCAGGCTTACCACGGATTTAGAGGGTTCCATGGCCTATCTCATGGGCCCCAACGCAACAAGAGACCGGGTAGAAGACCCCATCCCCAGAACAATAGAAGGAAGAGACACCTTCCTATTCAGATTAATGACTCCCATTATAAATCCCCGTACCAAGCAGGTGGTAGGAGGCGTTGGGTGCTTTTTGGATATCGTCCAGATGCAGCCTGTGATACAGAATACCATTAATAATAACGAAGAAATCAACGCTATGACGATTTATTCCAGTAACGGCTTTATTATGGCAAGTTACGTTCCCGAACGGGTTGGAAAAATGCTGCGCGAAGTTGATAACATATACGGTGATCACTGGGACGCCGCGAACAACGCGGTGCTTACCGGGCAGCCTTTTAGCTGCACATCCTATTCTTCGGTACTTGGTTCAAATGTGGAAATTGAAATGGTTCCCTTTAAAATAGCCGATTCGGATAAGAGCTGGATGGTAATGCTTGGAACCAAAGAATCGTATATTTTGGCCGAAGTAAAAAAAATAACCGACTTTACCATTATTTTGGCAGCTGTTGCTATTGCATTCTCGGCAATAATTATTTTTGTGGTTCTGAGCGGAACAACCAGGCCAATTGTCCGTGTTGCGGAAACGCTTAAAGATATATCCGAAGGCGAAGGAGATCTGACCAGATCGATAACTGTCCATTCCAAAGACGAAGTCGGCGATCTTGCCCGTTTCTTTAACGCAACGCTTGAGAAGATAAAAGACCTCGTAATTAATATTAAAAAAGAGGCGGGGATACTCTTTAGCATTGGCACTGATCTTGCCGCCAACATGACAGAGACGGCGGCAGCCATAAACGAAATTACCGCCAATATCGTAAGTATCAAGGGCAGGGTGATAAACCAAAGCGCCAGCGTAACGGAAACAAATGCCACAATGGATCAGATTGCCGTTAACATCGACAAGCTTAACAACCACGTAGAAAGCCAGGCTGCCAGTGTTTCCGAATCGTCTTCTGCAATAGAAGAAATGCTGGCCAACATTCAGTCGGTAACACAAACCCTTGTCCGGAACGCCGGGAACGTCAGGGAACTGATGGAAGCTTCCGAAATAGGACGTACCGGTTTGCAGGATGTAGCAGCGGATATCCAGGAAATATCAAGAGAGTCCGAAGGCCTTCTGGAAATCAACTCGGTAATGGAAAATATTGCCAGCCAGACCAATCTTCTTTCGATGAATGCCGCCATTGAAGCGGCGCATGCCGGGGAAGCGGGCAAGGGCTTTGCCGTTGTAGCCGATGAGATCCGTAAACTGGCGGAAAATTCTTCGGAACAGTCAAAGACAATCAGTACTGTACTCAAGAAAATCAAGGAATCTATCGACAAGATTATGGCGGCCACGGAAAATGTACTCCGCAAGTTCGAAGCCATTGACAGCGGAGTTAAAACCGTCGCGGATCAGGAAGAGAATATCCGTAACGCCATGGAAGAACAAAGCGAAGGAAGCAAACAGATACTGGAAGCGATAAGCCAGCTCAATGAGATCACCCAACAGGTAAAGGGCGGCTCCGAAGAAATGCAGCAAGGCTCCAAGGAAATTATTCAGGAAAGTAAAAATCTGGAAAGAGTAACCCAGGAGATTACCGGCGGTATGAACGAAATGGCTGCCGGAGCGGAGCAGATTAACGTAGCAGTAAACAGGGTAAACGATATCAGCGTAACAAACAAAGAGAACATAGATGCTCTGGTTAAAGAGGTTTCGCTCTTTAAGGTCGAGTAACAAAAATGCTTCGCATTTTTGTTTTGGAGTTTACGCATTGCGTAAACTCCATGCAATATATTTAGTATTGATTCAGGTCATCAGCTGTTTAATGATATAACAGCCGCTCAACTTGTTGCCAATATTAAAATTGGCTGGAATTTGTTGTAGATGTAAATTACAATATTCGCGTAGACTGGATGGCAAGAGTCGAATGGGCTAAATTTTATGTAAGTTATGCAAAAAGCAATTACCTTTTATATGTTGAAACGTTGTTTATAAGATATCGTTCGAGTATGAATCCTATAGTATAATCAACAAGCGCCGGTTCAGTTAGGGGGAGATATATGGAAAAAGGACGGATTATAATCAAACTGTTGGGAATAATGCTTTTATGCATTTTTGTATTAAACTGCATCTCTAAAAAACCGGCTGAGCAAATCGCAGCGGAGACAAGAAATGCCGATATAGTGTCGGGTGAGTATTTTTCCATTGATTACGCACATGATCCCTGGGTCGATGTTATTCTGTTTCCTATCGACGATCCCGGAGACTTCTTTCTTTTTCGCAAAACCAGAGAGTTTAAGGGTCTGTGTGTCATCAGCATTGGTTTTAGTGAAGATGGCAATCTTTACGAGGATGATGTTATTACCAGGATTCCCGATGACCTGGGTGAATTCGTCATCCGGGCTTTTGCGTCCGAAACCATTCCCAATCGCGGTATTTCATTTACAGATGAAAACAGAAACCGCAAATATTTTTATATTTCGTTCAGCGGAGTAGACGGTTCTGTCATATTAAGGGAATTTCAAAATGCCCCTTCTGCTTTCTTAGATGCAAGTGATTTTAAGGTAGAGATTATCGATGTACGGGGTCTGGGGCTGGAACTCGAAAAAGCAATAAAAATAACCGCATACACTGGCAGCCAACATGAGGTAAATATACCCTCACATATACAGAATTTGCCTGTTACCCATATCGGCGGAAGGGCATTTCAACAGAAGCAATTAACAAGTATTACCATTCCCGACAGCGTTATTTCAATTGGTGAAAAGGCATTTGCCATAAATCGGCTGACCAGCGTTACCATTCCCGGCAGTCTTATTTCAATCGGTGAACAGGCATTTGCAGGAAATCAACTGGAAGGAAATGTTACAATTCCCGATAATATCGAGATCGGTTATAATGCATTTGGAAATGAGTATATTGAATAAAGCAAAAAACCAGCTCATTTATTCGAAAGTCTGGTTTAATACCCCGTGGCTTGCCACGGCTGAAAGGAAATAAAGTACGAGAGTGTATGGTATTAAACCAGACGGTATAATAAATTTCCTATCGAACGAGGCTCCCCGGCAGATTATGTAACGTTTACAGATACC
>WRIB01000019.1 GCA_009782955.1 Treponema sp.
TTTTGTAATATCCTTCAAGCTTTTTAAATAAAGCGTCCAGTTTAAGGCCGATTTTTAATTCTTTTTTTTTCACCCGCCGGTATCAGACGTGCTGCCAGCAGCGGGGTAACGGTAAAGGAAACAACAATCGAAAAAATCGTAGAGATAACTATTGCATAAGCAAAATCGCCGAGGATTTGCCCTATTGGCCCTTTCATACTGCCCAGAGGCAAAAACACTGCAACGTTGGTTCCCGTTGATGCGATAACAGCCATAATTACTTCCTTGGTTCCTTTGGAAGCGGCATCAACGCAGGGTAGACCGTTTTCCTTGTGCCGGAAAATATTTTCAAGAACGACAACCGAATTGGCAACCAGTGTACCAACGGCGCAGGAAAGTCCCATAAGAGAAAGTACGTTGATGCTGATGTTCATAAACTGCATAACAAAGAAGGTGGATATTATCGAAAACGGCATGGAGACGGCAATGATAATTGTCGAGCGCCAATCGTGTAAAAAGAACAAAAGAACCAGGCCGGTAAGAACAATACCAAGGACAAGGTTGCTTAATGTATCGTTCACGGAATTCCGGACAAAACCAGCATCCTCCCTGATAACATTAAGACGTACCCTGTTCCCCGAATTTCGCTCTATCCTTGGAAGAAGCTTTATAATGCCGTCAACAACGCTGACACTGTTGGCGGTAGGATTTTTCGCTATCCTCAACAGAAGGGCGTTTTCATTCCGGCCGCCTGCTTCTTTATCCAGAAAAATCGTTTTTTCGCGGACATGGGTTTGTGAATCAAAAACATCGGCAAGCTGGCGGAGTTTAAAAACACCTGCACGGGTAGGTATGTCAATATCTTCAATTTCTTCTATAGAAGAGAATTCACCCTTAAAGCGCACGGGAATATCCTGATTATCGAAGACAAGGTTACCGCTTGGTACTTCCAAATTGGCCCGCGCAATAATACCGGCTATTTGTTCTACCGGCAGAAAGCGTTCAAATACAGACGTACTATGCAGTTCAACGCGGATTTCCCTTTCTTCGCCTACCGAAAGTTCAACGTTGCCGACCCCTGTTACCTGGGAAAGCTGATCCTTGACCACTGTAGAGGCATATTCGTACAGTTCCGTACCGCTCATGTCCCCTTCGATAATGATCTCCATAACCGGCATTGCGCTGGCTAAATCCACTTTGGAGACAACAGGTTTTCCCGCTCCGGCGGGAAAGTCGGCAGCAATGGCATCTACCTTATCCTTTACTTCCTGGACGGCGAGGTTTTCATCTTTTCCATCCTTAAACCGGATGATAATCATGGAAACACTGTCCATTGAATAGGAGGTTATGGAATCAATTTCGCCGATGGAAAAAATCTGGTCTTCTATTCTTTTGGTAATCTGGGTTTCTATGGACTGCGGACTTGCCCCTCCGTATATTGTTTGTACAGATACTACAGGGACCGCTATGTCAGGCAATAAACTTACCGGCAGGGTAAAATAGGCAAGAAGTCCGAAAATTATCAGGGCAAGGCAGCCCATAAGAATCGTTACCGGCCTTTTAATGGAAAGGTCAACAATGTGCGAACTCGCACCGAGGTTCGAATGAACCGAGGTTCCCCTCTGCATAACAGCTCCTTCTAATGCCCGGGTAGAATAGCCGGAACGATATTGAGCATGGACTCTTCGCTAATCCGGGTTACCCCTTCACTTACGATGATGTCCCCTTCGGAAAGGCCGCCGGTAATTTCCAGACGCAGGCCTTTTTCTTCTCCTGTCTGTACAGCAACCTGACGTGTCCGGGGTAGCGCTGGTTCCGGCTGCTCCGAAGATTCCGCAGGTGTCGAAGACACCGGTTTATCAATAACAAAAACAACTGGTCCTTTTTCGGTCTGTACAATTTCCCGGCGTGAAAGAACAATTGCCTTTTCGTTTCGGTAAGTTTCAACAGCGATATCTACGTTTATTCCGCTGACTAACCTGTGGTTTCCGCCTGCAAAAGATGCAGTAACAGGAAAACTTTGTTTCTGGCTGTCCATAATCAGTGAAACCTGGGTTATGCGGCCTTCAATAATTTGCCCTTCCTGATTTCCGCGGGTAAGATCAATAAATGCCCGCGCTCCGGCCTGTATCCGCTCAATTTCTTCTGCTCCTACATACAGCCTTGCCTCAAAACCGGTACTGTTTGACACGGTAAAAAGTGGTGTTCCTGCCCGTACATTCTCGGTTGCACGAACATTTATTTGTGTAATCGTTCCCGATATGGGCGCTTTAACATACACCATGTCATTGGCAGCTCTGAGGTTTGTCGCACTTATCTCATATTGCATTCTGACAGCGTCAAAATCCTGCCTGGAAACATCATTGCTTCTGAATAAAAAACTTGACCGGTTATAAGCAGCCTGGGCGTTTGAATAAGACAGGGATGCCTGCTGCAATACTCTGTTGTCTGACGAAAAGGACACAATAACAGCGCCCTGAACGACCGTATCGCCGACATTTACCGAAATGTTTCTGACCACATCGTCCAGGCCGGCAAAGGCTGTTGATTCCGAACTGGCCTGAATAAGGGCGGGATACTTCAGGTATACCGAAAAATCTTCTGTTTTAATTTCCCGTATACTGACCGGCTGTCCGTTTTCTGCATGAAGCTGTTCCATGCTTGCCGCATCGTCTTTTTTCCCGCAGCCGGAAAAAACCAGAAGTGCCGAAAAACCAAGGATAAAGCAAATCATTCTCCTTACCATAATTAAACCTCCAAAAAAATGTTCCAAAAACAAAAGATACAAAATAAACATTTTTAACACTTGACATATATAAAACAAATGTAACATAATTTATTATTCGGTCAAGAGCTTTTTTTAAAAATAGACAGACCGTAAATACTGTTAAAGGTGTTACAAAGAGGAAAATATGTTACAAAAATCAGGTAAACCAAATCGTCAGGTAGAGCGCACCAAATCATGGATTTTTGAAGCTGTTATGCTTTTAATGGACGAAAATTCCTACGATAAAATTACCGTCTCGGACATTTGCGAAAAAGCGGGCGTTGCGCGGCCGACTTTTTACCGCAACTATAATGATAAAGATGATGTTGTTTTTGAATACCTGATGAATTCTTTTGGTACTGAGTTATTGAATATGGAAAAAAGCCAAAAAGACGACAAGCAGGATATTATCGTACTTATGTTCGATTTTAAATTTATGACCAAACATCAGAAAAATCTGAAAAAAATCCTCGCCGTTGCCGATATCGAAAACCGTATTTTCCGCGAACTGCAGAAATATCCGATTTCCTTTATAAAACATTACAAGTCAAAACTTACTACACATGAATACCTGGTATGCCGTTATAAATTGTGTTTTCAGATAACCGGCAGTCTAAGGGTAATTTTTGACTGGTTTGTAAACGATATGCCAATGCCGATTGAAAGTATTGTGGAAATGCTTAATGCAATGAATATTCCCAAGGTTGTTCAATACCGCAATATTCCAAGCATTGTTGTGCGTATTAAAAAAGAATAATGGGGATAATCCGCAAAAAGCATTTTCTATAAGGCAAATTCCCCGGCAAAAACAGCTTTATCAAAAAGTTTAATGTTGTCGTAACGTTCTCCGTCGCAAACAAAAACCGTTGGAAGTTTTAATTCCGATGCAAGAGAAAAAACGATGCCACCCTTGGCGCTGGAATCGTATTTTGTAAGAATTACTCCGTCCAGAGCAACCGCTTCGTGGAAAATTTCTGCCTGGGCAAGTGCGTTACGGCCCGTTGTAGCATCCAGCACAAGCCATTTAATGCAGCGGTTATTGTCAGCACCCGGCTTTTCTCCGAGCTTATTTTCCAGCACACGGTCGATTTTTTTAAGTTCTTCCACCAAGGCAGTTTTTGTATGCATACGCCCTGCAGTATCGGTAATGATCAGATCTCCGCCGCCCGCAAGGGCAGCTTCCACAGCATCGTAGACGACTGCTGCCGGATCGCCTCCCTGTTGATGAGCCACCACGCGGATTTTTAACTTTTCGCCGTGGATCTTAAGTTGATTTATTGCACCGGCCCTGAATGTATCAGCCGCCGCAAGGATCGGTTTTTTTCCCATGGAAAAATAACGTGAAGCAAGTTTTGCGGCTGTTGTTGTTTTTCCCACTCCATTTACACCCAAAAGAAGAATTACCTTTATATCACTTTTTGATGTCTCTTTTTGACTATTCGATGTATATCCGGCCTGAGCATCCGGATCGGCAGAGAGGAGTTCGTCTTTCAGAAGTTGTACAAATTGTTCCATTAAATGTGTTTCTTCATGTATTTTTTCTTTTTTTGCAGCAAGTTCCAGACGTTCAACCAGTTTCATCGCAGGAGCTGCACCAAAGTCTCCCTCCACCAAAAGGTCGGCAAGGTCGTCGAAAAAGGTCTCCGGCAGAGAATGGCCGAAACTGAAAAAACTTTTTACTTTACCGGCAAAATTCATACTGTACTCCGTTATTCCCAGAGGGGAATAGATTCTTTACTTGCTGCATGGACATAGATACCCATACGAATCAGTGTTTCTGCAAGAAAAACTCCTGCAGCGATCCAGGAACCGATAGAGATATTATAGGAATAGCCGTACAATTGATTAAGGCCATACGTAAAAAAAGCTACGGGCAATGCAACCCAAAAACGGCCGTAAGCGCTGTAGAATTCCCGCCGTTTGTCTTCTACGGGTTTATCATCCTTGCCGGGCAGTTTTCTCGGCTTAAGGGTAATGATGCGGACATCATCCCCAAAAACGCCTTTTACAATTACTTCTCCTGTAAGGCCATCGTCGGTTTCCACTCTAATATACCGGTACTGTCCTATCGGCACATAAACAGAAAAAAACCGCTGCTGTATTTCAGCCTGAGGAAAATCGTGTCCGTTTTCATCCCCAATTGAATGTGTCTGAGTTCCATTTGTTGTCTCTTTTTCGTCTGCTGCTTTATCAATTTCATCAGCAGCCTCAACTGTATCCCCTTCTTCAGTCCTGGCCGTTATAATATTTCCGCCAAGATACATTGCTCCCATATAAAAAGAATCGCCCGGTCTGCCCAGGTTTATACCCAGCATTTCCATAATAAAAGGTTTCAGTACCAGGGCGATTTCTTCCGAATCTCCTCCTTCCAGCTCCATTTCTTTTTCGATGCTCTGGTAATTTTCAGCGCTGGCCCTGACAGTAACCGGACCGGGGGCAAGTTCGACCGTATCTCCGCTTTTTACAAGCCGTCCATTTACTTCCAGTTGTGCATCATCCGGTTCGGCAGTTAAACGAAGCTGAGCCGGAGGTGAATTTACCAGCGCTGTTAAAAAACGGCTTTTTAGCTCATCAGCTGCGGTATTTACATCTTCCTGTGAAAATATGGTTTCATCTTCATAAATAAAAGAAGCGCCGCGTGTAAACAAACGGAACTCTGCAAAAATGCGTCCATACACAATGCGGAACTTTCCTTCCAAAAATGCATCAGCATTGTTGGTCCTTAAAAAAGCTTCTTCTCCCCCTCTTCCCGGCGGAACAGGAAAACTGCCTTTGGTATTTTGTTCGCTTATTATAAACAGGGGTTTATCTGCAATAAATGGTCTTTCTTTTTCCGCTGTTTTGTACGTCGCTTCCAATTCCCGTAATTCATGATCGATTCTTTTTATTTCTTTTTTATATTTCCAGTTTGCTGTTCCCTGGAACAACAAAGTATCTCTTTCTGCACGTTTTGCCGCAAGAGCGGCAGCCGCCTGATGACTTGCAGCTATTATGGCGAATTCTTCATAACGCGAGATTTCATCACTGTTCCTTACCCTGTGATGTATACGGCCGAAATCCAAAACAAGTTCTCTTTGCAAGACAGAACCGAGTATCTGCTGTCCCGGAGGAAGTTCAGAAACATCAAAAGCGGTAATACACAGAATAAATTCGTTGTTTACACTTTCGCGCTTTTCTTCTTCCTTTTTACCCAGAGCAAAAAGAGCGGAAGAACATACAAGGAAAAAAAACGCAAAGTAAATTGTACAACGGAATTGTCTGTGTAACAGCTTTATCCTGCACATGACTTTAGGTATTCCTCGATAAACATATCGATATCTCCGTCCATTACGGCCTGGATATTACCTGTTTCCGCTTTGGTACGGTAGTCTTTTACCATAGTATAGGGCTGGAATACATAAGAACGTATCTGCATACCCCATGATATATCTTTTTTTTCCTGGGCAAAGCGTTCGTTATCTTTTTCTTTTTCCAGCCGGTAATGTTCATACAGCCGGGCTTTAAGCATACTCATGGCGGTAGCCCTGTTCATTGTCTGACTCCGTTCAGTCTGGCAGGCTACAACAATTCCGGTAGGAAGGTGAGTAAAACGTACGGCACTGTCGGTCTTGTTTACATGCTGGCCGCCGGCGCCGCCCGAACGATAGGTATCCACACGGAGATCTTCGGGACGTACTTCCACTTCAATTGAATCATCCAGTATTGGAAAAACATAGGCCGATGCAAAAGAAGTATGCCGCCGGGCATTGGAATCAAACGGAGAAATTCGTACCAACCGGTGAACCCCGGATTCACCTTTTAGCCAGCCAAAAGCATAGTCCCCTTCGATCCTGCATGTAGCGGATTTTATGCCCCCTTCGGCTTCCAGCATATCAACTTCTTCTACAGAAAAACCGCGCCGCTCTGCCCAGCGCGAGTACATACGGTACAGCATTTTTGACCAGTCGCAGGCTTCTGTTCCTCCTGCCCCGGAGTGAATGGTAAGGAAGCATCCGTTTTGATCTACTTCACCGGACATCAGTTCCACTAGATTGAGTTTTTCATACCGTGACACAAGCACATTAAGCGTCGACTCAATTTCCTGACTTTGGGATTCATCCTTTGCTTCATTGGCAAGTTCCAGCAGCGCCGAAAGATCTTCGGCTTCTGCCTTAAGATTTTTCCAGGGCTCATAGCGGTTTTTCAGGGCTTTAAGTTCTCCCATTACTTTTTCCGCTTTTGATGGATCGTTCCAGAATTCCGCTTTGCCTGATTCTTCTTCGAGCTGCTGAATGTGTTCTTTTAGTGTTTTTCCCGAACCTTTTTGAGGCTGTTCAAAGACGCCTCCAGGCATCGAGGATTTTTGCGGAAAGTTCAGCTACAGGGCTTCCCAATTCTAATAATATCATTGGCAACTCCGTTATTCGATTACTTGGTTACCGGCGAACCGGCCGTGTTGGTCTCCGCACCGGTGCTGTCTGTACTGCCGGCGCCGGCTTAGACGCAGTTGTTTCTCCGCCCTTGGCAACAAGACGCCGCCATTTTTTTTCCTTCAGTGTCGAGAGCACCAGCGTTCCGTCTACGGGAAATTGAAATATTCGGATCCTGTCAAAAGCATCGGTAGAACGATCCAGATCCCGTTTCAGACGGTTAAGCGTTTCCGGTGATATGGCAGTAGATTCCCAGAGACCCCGCTGAACCTTGTCAAAACCGTACTGAATGAGTAATTCTGCAAGCTCTTTTGCCCTGCTCTCTCCGCCCGGATCAACAGCAATGGAAACAAACATACGTAAGGTATATCATACCATTTTTAACCATAGTGGTAAAGGCTATAATTCCAAAGAATCAGGCAAATGGACATTTTACTCGACTTTAAACCGCGAAACTTCCTTTACCAACATACCTATATTTTCCCTGTTTTTAACACTCAACTCATTAACGCGATTTACTGCAATGTTAATTTGCTCCGCACCGGTGGCCATTTCGTTCATACCTCCAGTAATCTCCTGTGTTACCATTTCAAGATTTCTGCCTTCATTAATCACTTCTTTTGAACCGTCCAGCATTTCTGAAGAACCGGATTTTACCTGATTAGTTATCTCGTTCACATGACTAATTGCATCCAGAACCTGCTTGCTCCCCTGGCCCTGCTCTTCCATGGCGTTGCGGATATTCTCTTCCTGGTCAGCAACAATTCTAACTCCGGAATCAATAGCTTCAAATTTTTTCAGTACATTATCTGCGGAAACTATGATCTTGTCGATAGACTCCTTAATTTTCTTCAGCACACCGCTGATTGTCTTGGATTGTTCACCAGAACTCTCCGCCAGTTTACGGATCTCATCGGCAACTACCGCAAAACCTTTTCCGGCTTCCCCGGCATGGGCCGCTTCAATCGCCGCATTCATGGAAAGTAAGTTGGTTTGACTGGCAATATTTTCCATTACCAAATTGATTTCCAGCAAACCTTCCGATTCCCGTGCAATTTCCTGTATATCCGAAGCCACATCCTGAAGCCCTGTACGACCTACCTCGGAAGCTTCCAGCAGACCCTTTACATTGGCATCGTTTTTTACGAGGGTATTGGTTACCGATTGAATATTGGCCAGCATCTCTTCAATTGCAGATGACGACTGGGCAACGCTTAAATTCTGTTTTTCAACATGCGTATTTAGCTTGTCAATATTGATGGTGATCTGCTCCATGGTTGCATTTGTTTCAGTTACAGAAGCGCTTTGATTGATAACACGGCCCTGAATGTTTTGAATAGTGGCGGTAATCTCGTTAATTGCTGCAGCAGTCTCTGTCATATTGTTGGCAAGTTCGGTGCCGATTGCAGAGAGTACATTCGCTTCTTTTTTAATGGCAATAACCATGTTTTTAATCTTTTCCAGAGTTAAATTAAAATAATAGGCCATAGCGCCAATTTCATCTTTACTGCCTACAGCAAGCACTCTGGTCAGATCCCCTTCTCCTTCGGAAATTTCCCTGAGCATTCCCACTGCAGTTTTAATGGGCTTTAGTACAACGAACCAATTACTTACAGAATTCAAAACAATAGAAATCAACAAGACAATAAAAGCTGCAATAATAATTTTAACTATTTGCTCATCCCTGTTATGGGCAATAATGTCCTGTATAGAACTCATTTCTATACCGATAAATAATATCCCGATTACAGTATTGGTATTGGGGGCAATAATCGGACTATATTCAGAAAGATAATCGCTGCCAAGAATAACAACTGTTCCCGTATATGATTTTTTGGACTCAATGGTAACGAATGCAGCGCTCCCCGATCCAAGAAAAGTATCAACAGCCCGTTTTCCGGAATTATCGGTAATACTGGTAGCAATCCTGCGGTAATCATTTCCTTCTTTTACAAAAATTGTCGCTACTATACCCATACTTTCAGATAACGTGTCAATAATATCATATTGATATTTAAGTGAATTACCATTTTGATCTAAAAGATCGTTATCTATAAAAAGAAAATCACCGTATACCTGATACAGCTCATGTTTAAATGAATTCATGTCGCCTCTTAGCTTATGTTGACCCATGAGGATTGCAGTTTCGAGACTCAATTTATCTATAGAAAAAACACTCATAACCGCCATCACCAAAATAGCGACAATTACAAAAATGGCCGAAATTCCCGATACTTTAACAAGCAAACCTTTGCCTGTTACTTTTTTATCATGTATAGAGCTCAAAACAGTTCTCCTATTTTATGGATAAACACGCATGAAATTTTATCATTTATTAGCTTATTTAAATATAATACAGATATTATCCACTCTGCAACTCTGTTTTATCAATTAACCCAGAAAGCTTTTCTACAATTAACTCGTAATTCAAGTGATCAATATTATCACGCAGCCAAACCGCCAACCCGTCGTCTGATTCATACTCATAGCTGTCAATTTCTGCCATTACCTCATCAATCTTTTCTATGTCATAGTTTTTACAGGCATCCAGAACTTTATACAATAACTCCGTCTCCGGTTTGTCTTTCCTTGGCCTGGGGTTTTCCATACCCGTTCCAAGCAATTCTTCAATATCATCCACCAGCTTCCCGGCAGTTTCTATAAAAGCCCGGTTATTGGCGCTTACAAAGTTAAAGTCTCCGGCCTTTGCCGCTTCTTCCAGAGCTTCCGCCCTGGCGCCCACCATGTCCGCATATATACCGTGACTGGAACCCTTTATTCCGTGAATGGTAATGGCATAATCGGCCAGACTGTTTTCACCTACCTCTTTTATCGTCTCAAGAAGCGGTCTGGTGTTTTTTGCGTAAGAGTCCAGTACCTTAATGAACAGTTCTTCGCGGCCGCCAAAATGATTGATACCTCTTGCAATATCCAAGCCGGTAATTGTCTTGTTGCCGATTCTTTTTTTATCGAATATCTGCTCGCTGACGCTGTTGTTTCGCCTGTCAATTCCACTTCGTCTTTCCTGCCCGCTACGGGTGTGTGGAAGTATTTGATTATCAACAAGCAATTTTTCCTGTTCCTTATCCCGTACCCATTCCCTGATAATAACATCAAGACGGGCTATTTCAACAGGTTTGGATATAAAAGCCTGAAAACCCCTGCTCAAAAACATTTCCTCATTTCCTGTAATGGCATTGGCTGTCAGGGCAATGATAGGTATGGTTTTTGCATATTCGGTTCCGATTTCTTCCCGTATTATTCTGGTGGCTTCGATTCCGTCCATGCCGGGCATCATGTGATCCATGAAAATCGCATTATATTTAACTTTTTCTTCTCTGATGGCATCTACGGCCAGTTGCCCGCTTTGTACACAGTCTACTTTCATCCTGTAAAGCGTAAAAATACCTTTTGCCACATCCAGATTGGTAGCATTATCATCCACTACAAGCACATGCGCATAGGGCAGACTGATATGATCAAATTTCAAATTCTCGTCACGCCGGACTGCCGAAAAACGGAAATTTTTCAGACTGTTTACAACATCAGAACCTATTATGGTATCGGATACATATTTTTGCTTTAGTTTAACCGTAAAAACACTGCCTTTCCCGTATTCGCTTTCAACATTGATCGAACCATCCATCATTGCCGCAATTTTTCGTGCAATAGAAAGTCCGAGACCGGTTCCTTCGATTTTGCGATTTGATATTTCATCAATCTGGGAAAAATCGGAAAATAAATTTTTTATTTCATCAGGTTTTATGCCAATTCCGGTATCCCGGACAGAAGCCAGAAGCCATGCTTTGTCTTCTTCCCTGTCGTAGCTAATATTTAATTCTATAAATCCTTCTCTGGTATATTTACAGGCATTGGATAGAAGGTTGTTTAAAACCTGTTTAACCCTAAGCTCATCTCCATAAAGAAATGAGGGAAGATTTTCGTTTATTTCAAGCCTAAATTCAATTGGTTTTTCTCCTATATACATGATGCTTTGGGTAACAGTATCGTTTATCAAACTTGGTAAATCATAATCCGCTTCTACGAGTTCAAGTTTTCCCGCTTCTATTTTGGAAATATCCAAAAGATCATTCACTGTAGAAAGGAGTGTAGAGCCGGCATTATATATCTTTTCAAGGTTCGCGTATGTTTTTTTATCTACCCCGCCTACTCCGAGAGCCAACTCGGACAGACCGATTACTGCATTAAGAGGGGTTCGCATTTCATGGCTCATTTTTGCAAGGAATGTACTTTTGGCAAACGACGCCGCCTCCGCCATTTCCTTTGCGGTAACCAGTTCAGTTATGTTGATTGCGTGCTGTAAGTGTACCTTTTCACCATTGGGCCAGTTGATATAGCAGTCAGAATGGCGGATATGCCACTCGAATTCTTCATCATATTCATCCCAAACGATAATTGAATCTTTCTCTTCGTTAAGGCGATAACACGGGCAGAAATCGCACATTTCGTCTTTATTGCGGAAGACTTTAAAACAATACGATCCAATCAAATCCTCATCCGTCTTTTCAAAAGCCTTCTTCATACAATCGTTGACAAAAAGGATTTCACCGGTTTCAGGAACATTGGCATATATGAATGCGTCAATGCTGTTTAAAATGCTTTCCAAGGAATTGGTGGTTGCATTTCTGAGTTTATCCATCTCGTTACGAACCAAAGCATTTGCAATAAGCAGGCTGCCCGAACGTATAATGGACTGCTCTGTCTCAGTATATAACACTTCATCATGGCAATTGTCATAACCGACATAACCCCAAAACTTGTCCCTTACGAACACAGGCACTACAAAGACAGAAAGTATTCCCTGAGGCGACAGCTGCTTTTGTTCTTCGGGAGTCATATTGCGTACCAGAGAGTTGACACAATCTCCCCGTGAAAGTATCTCCTCCCAGCCGGGAATACTTTCATCGTATGAAACATTTACTGTTAAATCTGTATTTATCTGCGATTCGGCGCCATTTAGCCATTCGTAAATTTGAGAACAATACAACTGCCCGTTAATGACATGGTTTTTCCACATACTTGAGCGGTCAGAACCCACTGCGCTTCCAATCATGCCCAAGCAACGACGCAAGTTATCATCAAAACTGTTATCTTCCGATTGAAGCAGTATACTTGCCGTTTGGTTTACTGTATTCAGCAGGGCATCACGCTTTTCGATTTCTTCCATCATTTCTTTGTGTTTGCGCAAATCCCTTCCATATCCCACAACTGCATAGTCTCCGTCATAGATAACACGGACAAGCGTCACCTCCAGGAGAATCGGTGTGCCATCCAGTCTTTGCATTGTGGACTCAAAGACACAGATACCATTTTCAAACGCTTCTTTAAGACATTGGCTGGCATGATCCGCTGTTCGCATCCCGTTAGGCTGAAATTCAGGAGTAAGCTCCAAAAAATGTTCCATATACTCATCTTTATCATTCATCCCAAAGAGTTTGAGAGCTTCTTCATTACAGTCGAATACTTTATAATTTTTATCCCACATATTGCAAATAAGCGGATTTTTATCCATTATAATTTTAATGCGTTCATTCGCTTCCCACGCTACCTTTTCTGCGGCCTTGTGATCCGTAATGTCTCTCCCTATTCCAAGCGAACCTATTACCTTGCCATCATCCTGTATCAAAGGAGTACTGTTTATTTCAAATAATCTTTTGGTTAAATCAGGATAAGTAAGCCATTCTTCCATTTTCATTGCGGAGTTTTCATTTACTATCTTATTGTCTCTTGTTATAAACTTCCTGGCCATTTCCTGATCATGCGGATAGATTTCGATTGGGGTTTTACCGATTATTTCCGATTCGGTACGGCCGGCTAAATCTTCAAGGGCCTTGTTACAGCTTGTATACTTTCCGTTTACATCTTTGCTGAACACCAAATCGGGCAGGGACTTATATATAACAGAAAGAGTTGTAGCCTGTTTTTTATACAATCGCTTTGTTTTTTGGATTCTTATCAATACAATAGAAAGGGCTACAAGAAACGAAAAAAGCATGGCTGCAAATACGGACAGATATACAGAACGCTGGTTGGCAAATCTTCTTGAATAATCATAAACACGGCTTGTCCAGCCTCTTACAATCATATCGGTATTGATGTAATTTTGGGCTTTACAAATTATTGAGCATAAAATTTCTTCGTTTTTATTCAGCCCGAAAAACGATTCTGTTGCCAGCCCATCGAAAATGATATTGGCTTTATATCCCGGCTTTTCACGATAATTTATCTGGGAAAGAAGCATATTTTCGGATGTCATAAGCAAGTCGATATCATCTTTTTCCAATGCGTTCAACGCCTCATCATGATTATAATAGCGAATGGTATTGGTACTGTTGGGGAACCATGTATTGTAAACCTTTTCGTAAGCGCTCCCTGCAACAACGCCTACAGTCGACCGCATTACCTGATGCATTTCAAGATTGGGATAGTCCGATTTTGACAAAAGCGCATAATAGGAAATAGCATAGGGCTGGTCAGTCCACAGAAATACATTTTTCCGTTCTTCGATGTAAAACAATTCCGTAACCAATGATACATCGCCAGTTTTAAGTTTTTCGAGTATCTCGGGCCATTTGGTATTTTTGGTAATCGCCACTTCAAACTCAATGCCGGTAAGCCTGCTTACTTCCTCCAGAATATCCAGCGCAATTCCCTGGAATTCTTTATCCCTTTCATTGTAAAAAGAGACAGGATAGTTAGTCGGCTCCAGGGCAATAGGCACTTTGGAACCCTTTGCAGCCAGACCGTCCAGATAGGCTCTTTCTTCGCCGGTAAAGGATCTGTCAAGCTCATACTTTGCATAATCATGACTGCCTTTTCTGTATAACTCATAAAGCTTATCAATCCCGCCTGCTTCGATATATTTATTCACAACAGAAATAACCGGCTGAAGTTCGGGATTTGCAGTGGTCATTGAAACCGGAGTATAAACAAGCGGAAAAAGGATATTGGAACGAATATCGGGATAATAAAGAAAATTGTAAGTTGCATTTGCGTCCATAACATACGCATCAATAATGCCGGATTCGAGTTTTTCAGCTGCATCCTGGATGCTTTGTAAATTTATGATTTCAAACTTCAACGAGGAGTACATATTCAGAATGAATTGGGCGGTAATGGTACCTTCAAGAAAACCAATTCTGAGCCCATTAAGATCGCTTTCCGCCTCAATGTTTACGAAATCCCCGTATGTGAAAACACCCAGCGAACGTTCCGCAATAGGATGTGTCATGTAATAATGTTGTATCCGTTCGGGCGTTGGGGTTAACTCTCCGGTAAAGTCAATCGATCCGCTGTCAATTCCGTTCTTTAAAACATCCCAGTCATGCATGTCCGGAACAAACGGGATGCCGAAAAGCCCGGAAAGCTGTTCGCAGAATTTAACTGAAAATCCCGCATACGTACCGTCAGGCAGGGCAAATGCTTCTGTTGAAGGCTCCATCCCAAAAGAAAAACTTTGTCTGACGGTCTTAAGCGCTTCTATTGCAGCGATCTCCTCGGCTGTTACACCGGGAATATCACTATATGATTGAATGGAATTAATGTCAAAAGTTATTTCTCTTGTTTCCTCGGTACAGTTCGCAATTATCAGAAGAGAGATCAGGATTAAAATTACTATTTTTATTGCATAACGGATATTATCCACTCTATATCTCTGTTTTATCTATTATATCCGAAAGCTTTTCTGCAATCAACTCGTAATTCAAATGATCTATATTATCACGCAGCCAAGCCGCCAACCCGTCATCCGATTCATATTCGTAACTGTCAATTTCTGTCATTACCTCATCTATCTTTTCTATGTCATAATTTTTACAGGCTGCCAGAACCTTGGACAATAACTCTATCTCCACCTTGGCTTTCCTTGGCCTGGGGTCTCCCATATCTGTACCAACCAGTTCTTCAATATCATCCACCAGCTTTCCGGTAGCTTCTATAAAAGCCCGGTTATTGGCGCTTACAAAGTCAAAGTCTCCGGCCTTTGCCGCTTCTTCCAAAGCTTCCGCCTTGGCTCCTACCATGTCCGCATATATGCCGTGGCTGGAACCCTTTATTCCGTGAATGGTAATTGCATAATCGGCCAGGCTGTTTTCACCCACTTCTTTTATCATCTCCAGAAGCGGCCTGGTGTTTTTTGCATAAGAATCCAGTACCTTAAAGAACAATTCTTCGTTGCTGCCAAAACGCTTAATTCCCCTTACAATATCCAGGCCGGCAATTGTCTTGCCAAAACTTCGCCTGTTGCTTTCTCTCAACTCATCTGAAACAGAACTTTGATCTTTCTCACTGCCGGCATCAGGAAATGTTTGTCCGTCCAGGATTACCTGTCTGTCAACATCCCACACCCATTCCCGGACAATAGCGTTAAGAGTGGCTGCTTCAATGGGTTTGGACATAAAAGCCTGAAAGCCATTATTCAAAAACATTTCCTTATTTCCCACAAGAGCATTGGCCGTCAGGGCAATGATTGGAATGTTTTTGGCATAATCCGTGTCTGTTTCCCGTATTATTCTGGTGGCTTCTACTCCGTTCATCTCCGGCATCATGTGATCCATGAAAATCGCATTGTACTTCTGTTTTTCCGAACGAATTATATCAATGGCTTCTTGCCCGCTTGTTACACAATCGACCTTTATCCCATAAAGCTGTAACAAACCTTTTGCCACATCCAGGTTTACAACATTGTCATCTACTACCAACACCTGTACATTAGGCAGCCTGTTACGCGACAATCGTAAATTATGTTCGCTTTTGTAGGCAGAATACCGGAATTCTTTCAGGCTTTTCGCAATATCCGGACCAATTACCTTATCCGTAACAGCCTTTTGACGGATTTTTGCTATAAAAACACTTCCTTTTCCGTAATCACTTTCCACAGTTATTGTACCATCCATCAACTCGACCAGTCTTTTGGTAATGGAGAGACCAAGGCCTGTTCCTTCAATCGTACGGTTGGATTCCGTGTTAATCTTGGAATAATCTGTAAATAAATTTCCTAAATTTTCCTTGCTAATGCCAATACCTGTATCCCGAACGGTGATATCTATCCAAACAGTTTTATCAGTCTGCATGGAATATATGCCCAGTTCTACCTTTCCTTCTTTGGTATATTTAAAAGCGTTGGACAAAAGATTATTGATAATCTGTTTGATTCTTAAATCATCACCGTATAAATTCGCCGGAAGATTTTCGTCGATATTCAATATAAATTGTATGGGCTTTTCCCCTATATGCATAACGGTTTGGGTAACAGTATCGTTAATCATACTGGAGATATCATATTCAACCGGTACAAGCTCGAGTTTTCCTGCTTCTATTTTGGAAATATCCAAAATATCATTAACCGTGGAAAGGAGGGTTAAGCCGGCATTGTATATTTTTTCCATGTTTCCAAGCACTTCCGAATTAATTTCGCCTGTTTCAAGAGTCAGTTCGGACAGACCGATAATCGCGTTAAGCGGGGTACGCATTTCATGACTCGTACTGGCCAGGAACCTGCTTTTGGCATTGCTTGCGCTTAAGGCTTCTTCAAACGCCGAATCCAGTTCGTCGGTAATTGTCTGAAGATTCCTTGTAATTTCGTAACGCAGTATTGCATAGGCGATTATCATACCGCCGGAACGCAAAACAGCTTGTTCGTTTTCGGGAAACAACCGTTCGTTGTGGCAGTCGTCATATCCAATAAAACCCCAGAATTGTTCCTGTACAAATACCGGCATCACAAAAATTGACAATACGCCCTGCGGTATTAAATGCGCCTGTTCCTTGGGAGGCATATCACGTACCAGTGTGTTAATGCAGTCGCCAAAAGACAACGCTTCTTCCCACCTTGGGAAGACCTCACTGTATGAAATATTAATTGTAAAGTCTTTACCGTGCTGCGGCTCGGCGCCTTCGGACCATTCGTATATCTGGGTACAGTGCAGTTCTCCGCTGATAAAATGATTTTTCCAAATGTAAATGCGATCGACATTCACGCTCTCGGCGATCATTCCCATACAACGTAATAAGTCATGTTCAAATTCATCGGTTGGTGCCCGCAGCAGAATACCGGCAGTAAGATTAACTACATCCAGCAGATTGCCAATTCGCCGCCGTTCATCCGTGATTCGCTGAAGATATAATATATTGGCGCTAAGGGAATTTCGCATGTCCCGTATTGTCCGGGAAAGTATACCGATCTCGTCATCACGATCGGAGCCAAATATTTCGATATCCTCTTTTTTGGATTCCGATACGCTTTGAGTTAATCTGGAGAGCGGCATAAAAATAAGCCGCTTCATTAGGGTACTTTCCCCTGCCATGTATAAAAACACCGACAACAGGAGGGCTGCCACCAGAGGCAGCAGATTAATAATATCGGTAACCCCGTTCAGCAACTCGTTATTGTAAAAAATAACGACCGACCAATCCGAGTTAACGATAGGCGCAATGGATACATGTTCATAAGTTCCCTTCGTCAGCTTGACAACTTTTGCATGTGCGTTACTGGTAAAATGACCAGTAATATCCTTTAGATAGTCTTTAACAACAGAGACGAGTACAGGATCATCATCTACATCATGTATATGTTTTTTGTCTTCTTCACCATAAAGTTCGGAATAAACGCTGTCCATCAGAATTACACCGTGTTTATCAACAACATATCCTATAAGGTCTTTGTTGCCATAAGGATCAAACATCTCATTAACCAAAGCTTGAATTGGCAGCCCGGAACCAATTACACCTGCAATGTTTCCGTTTACCGTTAGCTTGTGATTTATCAGCAGTTGCCATGTATCTCCATATTTGTCGGTGTTTATATCCAGGATATAATCGCTTTCGGCCCTGATACAGTCGAAGAACCATGTGTCGCTCGGATTCAAAGGGTCAAGCTTGTTCAAGGGAGCAAAATCGCCAAATGCTGTTGTGTTGTCGATGTAATATCCGTCCAAACTTTCGCTGATTCCAAAATACAGATGTGCGGTTTGAAATATCTTTGTATAATCCATCATCTCGTTAAAAGCAACACTTTTTTTTACCTGATCTTCTTTGTCGATAAACCAATTAATCATGGCGTTGGAACGAGCCATTTTTTGTACAAGGATAAGATCCTGGGCCATATAAGAATGGAACTTTTCCGCTGCTTCCATTGAATAGGAAAGTGCAAGATTTTTGGAAGCATTATTGCTGATAATTCTGATAAACAGGAAAGTAATTATCATAACCAAAAAGAGAGTAACAGAGAGAATACCTATGTTTGCGTAATGTGTCCGCCTGGCAATTTTGCTTGGTTGATGAGATACAGCCGATGAAATTGAATTGCTCATCGGTATGCTCTCCTCCGGTTAATGGTTTTTAAAAGGACGGCAAGGTTTATAGATACAGGAACTTCCACCAGTAAAACTCCCTTAAATATGGATACATTAAACCCGCTTATGAGCAATGGCTTGAGACTCCGGTGTTTACTCTTCCATAAAGTATATCACATTTCATGGAAATTTGTCAAATAAAATGTGAAAAACTGACACTTGACCCTCAGGGTTTTTTAATAGATGATAAAATTGGTAAAATTTCAGACTGTTTCAAAACTTCAGTTTTTGGAACAGCTACCTTAGATTTATGACCAGTTACTGGGCGCTTAACTAAGCGGCAAGGGTGTAACCATCCATACCCTTCGGGCAGTGCCAGAAGGCAGCGCCCGATACATTGAAGGCGCCTTTGAAATGGTGTAACATGGCACTGAGCGGAAGGATTATACGGCGGCTATTCGTGCCAGCGGAGCTGGCGACGCCTGGCAGTGTCACGCGGTGAAGCCACTGTATTATTTGAAAACGGGTTACTGGGCGATTAACTCAGTGGCGAGAGTGCTACCAGGCGCCCTTCGGGACGCGCACTGAGCGGAAGGATTATATGGCGGCTGATCAGCCGCCAGCAGTGTCACCCGGTGAAGTCACTGCATTATTTGGGTATAACCAGTTGGTGGGCGATTAACTCAGTGGCGAGAGTGTTACCTTCACACGGTAAAAGTCACTGGTTCGAATCCAGTATCGCCCACCAACTGGCAAATGCTTTTACATGAAAAAACATGAACAGTTCAAATCCAGTTTCGCCCCGCCAAAAAGCAGCGCCCGATATATTGAGGGCGTATTTAAAATATTGTAACATGGCGTAGGCCCAAGAATGTAAGTGTTTGCGAAAAAGACGAAGGGCCGCACACAGAACAGGAGTACTTTTTTGCCGCAAAAAGATTTTAATCCTGACAAAATAAAAGCGCTGGTCCTTGATCTGGATGGGACATTGCTCAGACCCGATAAAACTCTGAGCGGCAGAAACCTCTGTGCGCTCCAATCCTGTATGAAAAAAGACATTCAGATCATCCTGGCAACAGGACGGTCCGTAGGTTCGGCGGAAAAATACCGAAAACAGATAAACACTCAGGGTCCCCATATTTATTATAACGGGGCAGAAGTAATCGATATTAGTACGGGAAAGATGATCCACGCCCGGTATATTGATCCCCGGCCCATACTTTTTTGTGTTCGACTGGCAAGACAAATGGGCCATTTTTTTCAGGTATATTTTCCCGAAGACGCTGCAGGGCACTCTCATAAGAATGGCCAGACCTTTGGTGAAATCCTCATGGCAGAACGCAAAACCGTTGAAGCAGAGAGGTATGAAAAATCATCAGGCATTGAAATTATTACCGGAGATCTAGAAGAGCATCTTAACCAGGTAAATGCTGTAATAAAAGGTATGTTTATTACAACTCAGGAAAACCATGAAAAGATACGTTCCTTATTGACTGAACAGTTCGGTGAGTCAATCTACATAGTCCAGTCTACTCCGATTTTTCTGGAAGTTTTGGCTAAAGGCGTTTCAAAAGGTTCCGGCCTTAAACATGCATTGGATTACCTCCGCATAAACAAGGAAAATACAATAGCTTTTGGGGACGAAGAAAACGATTTGCCGATGTTTGAGGTGGCGGGCTTTTCGGCTGCTCCAGCCAATGCCAAAGAAACCATTCGTAAAGCCGCATTATTCCAAATACCTGCCGAAGCAGAAGATGGAGTTGCTGTTTTTCTGGAAAAGCATTTTGGGTAAAAACATTAAAGGCGTAAATCAGAGGCACCCGTTCCAAAATTTGACATTTTGGAACGGCTTCAGGGAGAATCAAAAATGAAAATACGTGACGGTGTTAAAATTTCTTTTGCAGATGTTCTTATTGAACCCAAACGTTCTATCCTGGAAAGCAGACAGGATGCTGAATTAATCCGAAGATTTAAAACCAAACATGGCGCTGAATTTAAAGGAATTCCTATTATTGCTGCCAATATGGCAACCGGTAATTTTAATATGCTGAAGGAATTTATTAAATATAAAATGTTCGTGGCAATAGCCAAACATCATAATGAAGAATGGCGGCATATCGAAGGAAGAGAAGGAGTCATAGATTATTTTAAATATGGTTTTTATACCATTGGAATGAGTGATTATGAATTAAAGGAATTGATTCAATTTAATAGCGGATTGTCCGGCATTCTTCAGCCTTATTTAAAAATATGTGTAGATATTGCCAATGGTTATACCCAGCGTTTTGCGGATTTTGTAAGGGAAGTCAGGCAAAAGTTTCCTGCTAATGTTATCATTGCAGGAAACGTATGTACTCCTGAAATGGTTCAGGAATTAATTCTTGCCGGTGCAGATTTTATTAAGGTAGGAATAGGCCCGGGTTCTGTGTGTACTACTCGTCAAAAAACAGGCGTAGGTTATCCCCAAATTTCGGCTTCTCTTAATTGTGCAGAGGTAGCTCATGGATTGGATGCGGGAATCGTTTTGGACGGAGGAATGACCTGCCCCGGAGACATAGCGAAAGCTTTTTGTGCAAACACCGACATGGTTATGGTTGGGGGAATGTTTGCCGGAACAGATGAATGTGACGGTGAATTAATTACCAAATATATACATAGCGGCGAATACAAAAAAGAAACTGAAAATGTTTCAAATCACGGTTTATTTACTCCAATAGTAGAAGAAAAGACCTATAAACGTTTTTACGGAATGTCTTCGGCCTACGCAAACAGTAAACATTCAGGAGGATTAAAAGATTACAGAACCAGCGAAGGCGGTGTTGAGGAAATTGAATGTAAAGGTCCGGTAAAAACCATTATTGAGGATATTTTGGGCGGATTGCGTTCAGCATGCACTTATATAGGTTCCAGTTCAATAAAAAACATGGGCAAATGCGGAACTTTTATCAGAGTATATAACCAAAAAGATTCACCCTTTACCCAGGATAAAATGAATATTTAATTTAGCCAAAAGAAACCGGTTTATAAAACAATGTGCCGTGCTGCTGTTGACATTATTTTTTGGTTTCGGTATGCTGATAATTCCAGTATTTTCTAGGAGTTTGTCGGGCTTCACAAGTCCAGCAGGCTCCTAGTTGACTGTTAAGGAAGGATGTTATGTCTCGTACCTGCGATATTTGCGGAAAACACACAATTACCGGCAATTCTGTCAGCCACGCCAAAAACCGTGTCCGGCGGGTCTGGAAACCAAACTTAAAGAAGGTCAAGACCGAAATAGATGGTTCCGCCGTTACCCTAAAAATTTGTACCCGTTGCCTAAAAAGTGATTATATAACCAAAAAAGTATAATTTTGTCCAAATAGCCGTTTCCCGGCCCTAAATTTCCAATTCCAGGCCGTCGTAGGCTGGTGCTACTGCTATGGAAAGTCCCTGTTTTATTGCGAAATTCCGGCAATATTCCTCAATTTCCTGATGTGAATAATCATGACAGATATGGGTTAGATAAATCCGTTTTGCTTTCATGCGGACACCGGCATTAATAGCTTCTTCAAAAGAAAAATGTGTTTTATGAGGCCGAATCCGCAATCCCCCAATAATTGCTGTCAGTGGCGTACTAAGTTTATGCTGAGTTCCGCCTTCTGCGATCTGTGAGAATGTATCTTCGTCAATATGGCTGCAATCAGTCAGATAGACGACTCCACCTTTGGCACTGGTTTGGCCAGGGGCGGTGTTTATTGTTGTTTCGTTAATTTTCCAGCCTAAAATATCAATGTTCCCGTGTTTTACCGGAAGTGGAATAAAAGTAAGCTTGCCAAGCTGTACCGGTCCTTTGACAATTATAGGATTAACATGAGGTTTTCCTCCTCCCAGCTGAGTATTTTTAAAAATATAGGAAAAGCGTTCCTTGAATTCTTCAATGGTAAGCTTGTTCCCATAAACGGGAATGGGTTTTCCCCAGCTTATTTGCCGTATGTCGTCCAGACCATGAATATGATCTGCATGGGCATGGGTAAGGAAAACCGCGTCCAGACTTTTCATCCTTGCCTGCAGGGCCTGCAGCCTGAATTCCGGCCCGGTATCTATAACTGCCCTTTCTCCATCAGACCCTTCAACATACAAAGAACAACGAAAACGTTTGTCTCTGCTGTCTGAGGAAGTACAAACCGGACAACCACAGCCAATTACAGGAACCCCTTGAGAAGTACCCGAACCAAGAATAGTAATCATCATGATAATTAGTATGGAAAAGAATCAACAATTTTCAAGCGCAGATATACGCAAGGGCATCTATACAAAAAGAATTAATAGCCGTAGCAAAGAATAACACTTGTTCCTTGTTTACCACCTCTATTGTAACTTTCCCGGATATTAGCGTATTATAATAGTATGAAAAAGATAATAACACTCATTACGGTTTTTGTAGTTATTTCGGGAGCAGCTTTTGCTCAGGATCAGGAGCCGGATTTTTATACCCAGCAGCTGGACAGCCAGACAACCATAGAAGGTATAAAAAGGGTTGTGCAAACTGCTTTTGCAGAAGGGGTCAGCGACGAGTTTTATGTCCGCGCCCTGGACAAACTCGTTGGTTTCCTGCCCAATATATCAAGTGCATCCCAGAGAAAAGATGCAGATGATCTGGGTATTCTCTTATCGGCAAAGCTGGGAGAAGACCAGTATGAAGCAGCAGGTCCAAATTTGTGGAAAGCTGTAGAATCATATGCCAACCCCCTGGTTCGGGCAGAAGCTCTTGCTTCTTTGGGTAAGGCTCAGGCGGTAGATTTTATTCCCCAGGTAGTTCAGCTTCTTTCGGACATCAATACCGATTCGGGACAAGACCCTATGGCCCGGGAACAGGTTGCATATGGAGCAATTATTGCTCTGGAAGAATACAAGGACAGTGCAGGTTATATTCCGGTCTTCTTTGTTACCGTAGGCTGGTATTCTGACCGAATAAAAAGCAGAGCCAGAGAAGCGCTGCCGAAAATAATGGATAATCCTACCGAGCCTTTAATTTCCGTAATCAAGGGCAGTTCCTATAACTATACGGCTAAATACGGAGCCCTTCAGGTTCTGGAAGAATCAGACGTTACAACTCAGCAAAAAGCCCAGGGCGCCGTAGCAGCCCTTTCCGAAGCATGGCGGGCCAATATCAGCCAGAGTTCCAGCAGAAGCACTATAATAAATATGCGGAAACTTTCTTTAAACATGATACGCCGCTACGGTACCGAAGATGCCAATGTTTATCCGCTATTGGAAAGATGTTACCGCGAAGGATCGGATCAGGAAGAGCAAATTGCCACTATTGCCGCTCTTTCTGCCCTGGCATCGGACGATTCTGCCCGTATTCTTTCCGGTTTTCTTATGGATATTAACAACAGGCTTACCCGGGGAACCCTGACTCAGGAAGACGAAAGAATGGTTCGTGTAATAATCCCGGCCCTTGGCAATACAGGCCGCCCCGGAGCACGGAATGCCCTCCGTGCAACGCTTACGGCAGACTGGACCAGCACCGTTCATGTGCTGGCCAACGATGCCCTGAAGAAAATCCCATAATCAAAGAAACCTGTTAAATATCAAAGGCGTCCGGCAATGTTGTTGGACGCCTTTTTATACCTTGACATTATCCCGTAAAAACCCCATTGTACGCTAAAGCAGATTTTTTTCTGACTCTTTATCTGCAGGAGGTTGAAGGGGCAGCATTGATAGGTAGTGATGTGGTCATCGAAGGGGTCTCCAAATCCTTTGGTGACTTTACGGCTTTAAACAAGGTAAGCCTGAATATTCAAAAAGGTGAATTTTTTTCACTGCTTGGGCCTTCTGGATGCGGAAAAACTACCTTGTTGCGGATCATTGCAGGTTTTGAAAGTCCGGACAGCGGTACAGTTACTTTTGACAAGAAGGATGTACTGGGTCTTCCCCCTAACCGGCGGCCGGCAAATACAGTCTTTCAAAGTTATGCCCTTTTTCCCCATTTATCAGTTTTTGAAAATGTAGCCTTTCCGCTTCGTCTTAAAAAAAAGTCAAAAACAAACGTAGACTTACAGGTAAAAGATTATCTTAAACTTGTTCAACTTGAAGATCATGCCGAAAAAAAGCCCAATCAGCTTTCCGGCGGCCAGAAACAGCGGGTTGCCATTGCCAGAGCGCTGATTAACGAACCACGGGTACTCCTCCTGGACGAGCCGCTTTCTGCACTGGACGCCAAACTCCGGCAGCATATGTTAATTGAACTGGACGAAATCCATGACAAAATAGGCATTACCTTTATTTATGTAACCCACGACCAGCAGGAAGCCCTGTCGGTATCCGATCATATTGCCGTAATGGATCAGGGAGATGTTTTACAGGTCGGCACTCCCCATGATATTTACGAAAGCCCTGCAACGAGTACTGTCGCCCGCTTTATCGGAGAGACAAATCTCTATGACGGTACGGTTCTGACCAAAGAACTAATGTCCAGGCCGGAGACCGAATACATGGTAGAACTCGAAATTGCCGAACTTGGCAGAATAAAGGTTACCACGGTAGACGAAGTGGAGATCGGCCAAAAGGTAAGTTTTACCGTCCGACCGGAAAAGATCATGATCAGCACCGATATGCCGGCCAGCAAACGGGAAGATATTAATCTTTTCCAGGGTATGGTAGATGAACCGATATATTCCGGTTTCCAAACCAAGTTTTATGTAAATGTAAATGATAAAACAATGATCCGGGTAATCAAGCAGCATGCCAATTATTCCGACGAAGGCCCTGATATAGTATGGAAAGATCAAGTGTTCCTTTCCTGGAGCGCCGATGACGGCTATATTCTGGGGATTAAAGAATGAGCGATCTTTCAAAGCGGAATTACGGCCCAATTTATTCACTGCCTATGGCAGCCTGGTTTACCATTTTCTTTCTTGCACCTCTGGGCATTATTGTCGTATATTCTTTTCTGAGAAAGGATCTCTATGGCGGGGTATTACCGGAGTTTTCCCTTGCCGCTTACAGAAGTCTTCTTAATCCCAACTTTCTTATTATCACCTTCAGGACACTTGTTACTTCGGCTATTGCTACGGTAATTACAATTCTTATCGCCCTGCCCTGCGGTTATTATATGGCCCGCAGCAAGTATCAGACTTTTCTGCTGCTGCTGATTATTATTCCCTTTTGGACGAATTTTCTAATCAGGGTATTTGCATGGATGAACATACTGGGGAACAACGGTTTTCTTAATGAACTATTGCTGCGTTTTGGCATTATTAAAAATTACATCTCTTTTCTTTATAACCAGAAAGCGGTGATCCTTGTTTTGGTGTATATGTACCTTCCCTATGCCATACTGCCGCTTTTTTCCACCATCGATAAATTTGATTTTTCCCTTTTGGAAGCTGCAAGAGATTTGGGCGCCACAAAGATGGCGGCTATCAGGAAGGTACTGCTGCCGAACATCAAAAGCGGAATTTATACGGCGGTGCTTTTTACTTTTATACCAATCTTCGGAGCTTATGCGGTGCCTCTCCTGGTTGGGGGAAAAGATTCTTACATGCTTGGAAATGTTATAGCCGATCAGCTTACCAAAGCCAGAAACTGGCCGCTTTCTTCCGCCTTTTCGCTGGTACTTACCGTAATTACCACGGCAGGGGTTATTGTTATGATGAACCTTCAGCGGCGGGAAGCAAAGATCAAGACGGATGAGTCAGGCATCGGCGATAACGGAGGAACGCTTTGAATGTCAGAAACGTGTTCCTTAATTTGGTTACCTCTTTAAAACATCCCCCTGACGGAGAAGCAGCCCGTCATGCCCGCCGGGCATACCGTAAGCATTTTTCTTTTTCGCAAACCGTGTTTATCGCAGTAATTATTTTTATGTTTCTTCCCCTCTTTGTACTGATCCTCTATTCTTTTAACAGTTCCAAAGGAATGAACTGGACCGGCTTTTCTCTGGTTTGGTATGAACAGCTTTTTTTCCGGTCAAGGGATCTTTGGCGGGCTTTCTGGCATAGCATTTATATCGCCTTTGCATCTGCTGCAAGCGCTACGGTTATAGGCACTATGGGAGCTATAGGAATAAACTGGTATCGTTTTAAATTTCGCTCATATGTGCAGACCATTTCGTTCCTTCCCATGATTCTGCCGGAAATTATTATCGGGGTTTCTCTTTCCATTTTTTTTGCCCGAATTGGAATACAGCTGGGGCTTACTACAATTCTAATCGCCCATATCAGCTTTAATCTTCCTTTTGTTTTCCTTATGGTTATGGCACGGCTGGATGAATTTGATTATTCGATTATCGAAGCGGCCCACGATTTGGGCGCCAATGAAATTCAAACCCTCCTTAAGGTAACGATTCCGGTTTGCATGCCAGGAATCGTGTCGGGGTTTTTAACCGCCGTTACTATTTCGCTGGAAGACTTTGTAATTACGTATTTTGTTACCGGTCCCGGTTCTTCCACCCTGCCTATATACATTTATTCGTCTATCCGGTACGGCGTATCACCTGTAATCAATGCACTTTCCGTAGTTATGATCCTTGGTACGGTGATACTGACCTTTGCATTAAGAAATTTTCTTAAATATATAGCGGCAAAATAACCGTTTGATCGCTTTGCAAAGCGGTCGGATGTTATATTAATCCAGAACAAGGAGAAAAGGATGAAGAAAAAAACACCTGTACCGGAGGCAGTTAAAATTATCTGCTTTATATGTATCATTGCCGGCAGCCTTGCGATAAGCGGCTGTTCGGGAAAAGAAAAGCTGTATATCTACAACTGGACTTATTATACTCCTCCTTCAATTATTGAAAAATTCGAAAAGGAATACGGAGTAAAAGTTATATACGACGAATTTGCTTCCAACGAAGAAATGTTCGCCAAACTTCAGGCCGGCGCCTCCGGTTATGATCTGCTTTTTCCTTCCGGGGATTATGTATCGATCATGATTAACCTGGGAATGCTGGAAAAGATCGATAAATCCCTTATACCTAATTTGAGCAATGTATCCCCTGAAGTATTAAAGAGAACCTTCTATGATCCCAATATGGATTATTCCGTTCCGTATTTTTGGGGAGCTGCGGGGGTTATTGTAAACACCGCAAAAGTTCCTGTTTATGAAGAAAGCTGGTCAATCTTTGCCCGAACGGATCTTAAGGGCCGCATGGTTATGCTGGATGATATACGGGAAGTCCTTGGAAGTGCACTTTGCTATCTGGGATACTCGGCAAATTCAAAAAGCCCCTCCGAACTTGAGGCAGCCCGTAATCTGGTAATCAATTCCTGGAAACCAAACATTGTTAAATTCGACGCAGAAGCGTTTGGCAAAGGCTATGCCCAGGGAGATTTCTGGGTAGTCCATGCCTATCCGGAAGTAGTGTTTGAAGAAATCGAAGGTGATGAGGAACTTTTAAAAAACACTGTGTTTTTTATTCCGCCGGAAGGAGGTTCCGCCTACATCGACAGCATGTGCATTCTTAAGGGAGCAAAACATGTTGAATTGGCCCACAAGTTTATTAACTTTATCCACAGGCCGGATATTTATGCAGAGTTTACAGACTTTTTTGGATTCCCCGCTTCCGCCAATTCCAAAGCCGGCGCCTATAAGCAAGAGGCTCCCATCTTTACTGTGGAAGAAATTTTCAACACCGAGTTAAAAGACGATCTTGGAGAAGCGCTTGAAATGTATAACAAAGCCTGGGAAACGATCAAGGTAGGATTATAATCGGATACCTTATAATTGTTCCATAAGATTGGTGTAGAATTGCAGACAGTGTTCCAGATTCTCCAATGATATCCTTTCATCATGTCCGTGAATGCGTGAAAGTTCTTCGGGATTAAGGAGCATTGGACTAAAACGGAAAATATATTTCGACAAATTCTGATAATGCCGGGAATCGGTTGTTGCCAGCATAAGGAAGGGAAGAACGGGAATATCGGCAAAAACATTTCCCAGCGCCCCTTTAATCTCTTTCCAGCCGGGACTATTCCCCGTTTCCTGATCCGGCCCGCTCTCTACCGGATCGGTGCCCAAACTATGATCGGTTACGCTAACCCGATCATCGGCAATTACCGTCTTGATCCGTTCAATGACTTTTTCTGTTGTCCAGGGCGGAAGCAGCCTTAAATTGATCACTGCCTTAACAGTGGAAGGCAGAACATTATCTGCCGAACTTCCCTCCAGTTGAGTCATTGCTATAGTGGTACGTAACAGCGCTTTGGTTGCCGGGCTTACCCCGGCGGCTTTAAAAAACAGAGGCCCCAGCATTCGTGCATGTTTCATTACAAAAGCAGTAGTTCCGGAACTTTGAAGGCCAAGCTGCCTAAAAAACGCTTCTACTGCGGGAGTTAAATGCCATGGAAAAGGCTGTTGAGAAATACGGAGCAGTGCACGGGAAAGTATTGCTGCAGACTGTTCTTCCGGCGGCTGGGAAGCATGACCGGGTTTTTGATCGACCGAGAGATCGAGGCTAAGAAACCCTTTTTCTTCAATTCCTACCAAAGCCAAAGGTTTATTAACGCCTTTAATTTGATCTTTTGCTATGGGGGTACCTTCATCAAGAATAAAAGAAAACTGTAATCCTTTTTCTTCAAGCCATTCGGCTGTTTTTTTTGCTCCCAAAAGTCCGGTTCGCTCTTCATCTCCGCCCAGAACGATCCAAATATCCCGCTTTGGTTTAAAGCCATTCCGGCAAAGTATTTCGGCGCTTTCCATCAGACTTATTACAATGTTCTTCATGTCCAGGGCGCCGCGGCCATAAATATAATCGTCTTTTAATTCTGCACCGAAGGGATCAAAAGACCATTTTATTGTTTCGGCAGGTACTACATCATAATGGCCCAAAAGCAAAACAGGCGCACTATCTGCGGCGCCGGTTTTTTCCGGAATATTCCCTGTACCAGGCCAGCGATACGCTATTGAATAAGGGGAAAAAACCGTTCGTTCTGCATATGTATGAAAACACGGAAAAGTCTCTGCAAGATAATTCTGAAAATCAACAAGCGGCTTTTCAGCCGTATTGTCGCCTGCCTTTGCATTGCCCGGCCAGTCTGTCTTAATTCTGAGTGCAGTACGAAAATGTTCTATAAAATCATGATTCATAACTTTTTAATTCCTTTAAATTAAAACAGCTATTTCTAAACCGAAACGTTAAAAAGCTTCAATCGTTAAATGAAAGAGCCGCAGCAATTTTTGAGCGATAAGCTTTTTCGGTTATTTCGCCGTTCAAATAATCCTTAATAATAATTTTGATTACTTCGGGAAAAACCTTCCAGTAACGTTCAGTCCAGGCGCCTATTTCATTTCTTAGTTTTATATCATCAGCTTTGCTCATTTGGCCTGTAGAAAAACTTATAAATTGATCGACCATTTCAAGGAGCATTTCGGGAGGAACACTCCCCGAAGGGTTGGCAGTTCTGTTTGGTATCCATGCGGCAGTCAGCTCGGCAATTTGTTCGTCGGTCAGTTCTGGCGCTTCCTGCCTGATAATGCGGACAGCCATGTTCCGCACCGTTTCCCGCATACCTTCAATACTGGCCCCTGCATTGATTTGGCCGGAAAGTTCCCGGGCCATTTTTTTTGGATCGGGCATACTGTCTCCAAACATATCCAGTTCACGGCGGCGGCGCACTACAGCAGCCGCCACCGCTTCTATGGACTTTCTGTCACATCGATTGAGGATATAATCCATTACCCGAACCAGTTCCGAATTAGCCATTTAATAACTCTGTCTTTATTGTAGTTCTTTAGCAACGATAAGTATAGCGGACAAAAAAGGCATTATGGCTGTGTAATGGCAGTCAAATTGGCTTTCTTCCTGAAAATAAAATATACAAGTACCATTACTCCGCTAATCGCAGAATAAACGCCGAACATAAAACGGAATCCTGCAGCATGCACTATTGCTCCGCCGACTATGTTTCCAATCAGTGTGGGCAGACCCATACCAAGGGACAGATAAACCGACATACCCAATCCCCGTTTTTCCGGCGGAAAAACACGGGTAAAAAAGTTAATTGCTGCAGGATGAAAAATACCAAAACATAAGGAATGAAGCAGTTGAGCAGCCACAATAACTGGCTTAAAAGGAAAAACCGCCAGAAGCAGAAGACGGACACAAACTCCGAAAACAGCCAAAGCCAACAAGGGAAGCGAACCAAAACGGCGGATAATTACACGGGAAAAAACCATACAGGGAATTTCCGTCATCGACGCTATGGCAAACATAAGCCCTACCGCATTCCATTGAACTTCTTCGGTAAGGTACAGGGGAAAATATGTGTAAAAACCTACCATGGAAAAACGGCTGAAAAATACCAAAATAAAACCAATAGCAAAATAAACGGTAATAATTTTTCTCATTCCAATTTTGGGAGTATCACTATTAACAGGACTTGCCTTGTTTGAAAGCTTCTCCTTTGAAAGCGGCAAAATAAAGACCGGTATTATTGATGCTGCAGAAACAAGTGTTATCCAAAAAGCAATATTAACGGCGCTGACAGGCTTAAGGAACGGAGTCCATTGAAGCCAAAGTAATGTCAGAACAAAACTAATCGAGCCCCACACCCGGATTCTGCCATAATTACCGGCAGTACCGATTTGAATGGTGGTTGCTGCATCCAAAAGGGATGTATTGGCTTTAAAACCAAATGCCAAAGATGCAATTAACAGAGCGCTAGCCAAAGGATGAATCAACAACGCCAGAGGAAAGGCAGACAAAGCCGGAATGACACAGGAAACAACAAGAAGAAGCCGGTACTTTTTTGTTTTATCCGCACAATAGCCGAATACAAGAGGCCCTGCTATACCTGCTCCTTCAAAGATACCAAGCAATACTCCTACAAGAATTGTGCTATATCCCAGATCACGAATCATAAGTGCGAGGAAAGGAGTAATAGCCGCATAGCTTACAGATGAAAAAAAGAACGATGGAATAAAACGGTTTTCGTTTACAGCAGAGGACATCATTTACTTAACACCTGTTCGACAGACAAAAATTCAGCAGACCTTTGTTCAGTATTTTGTAATTTTAATCTGCTGGTTTTTATCAATGAAATGCAATACAAAATTACCGCTATCCAGATACAGGCAAAAGCCCATAATTTTTCCGGCATAAATTCTTCTCCAAAAGCAAAAACTCCCAAAAAGAAAAGTATTGTCGGGTTAATAAATTGCAAAAAGCCAACTGCCGATAAAGGTAAAAGTTTTGCTCCTTTGGCAAAAGTATACAGGGGAAGCGCCGTTATTAACCCGCAAGAAACAAGCAGCAGCCACTCCGGAGGGGAATTGAGTTTTAAAAGCCCCTGCACCGGAAAAACAATTAAGGCAAGCCCCAATGGCAAAACAGCCAGAGTTTCTGCTGCCAGCGCTTCCATGGCGCCGGCTTTATTCTTTTTTTTAAAGAGCCCGTAAAACCCAAAGCTAATTGCCAGTAACACAGCTATCCAGGGAAATACACCGGAAAAAAGCGTTATCAAAAAAACCCCCAAAGCCGCAAAAGCAAAAGCTACCCACTGCAGCGGAACGAGTTTTTCTTTGAGGATTACCAGAGCAAGCAATACCGACACCAGCGGATTTATGTAATATCCCAAAGATGCATCTATGGTATTTCCGGTGTTCACTGCCCAGATATACAGTCCCCAATTTAAAGAAATGGTAATACCGCAAAGGATGCTAAAAGGCCGTTTTTCCCTGTTGGTAAATAAAGAAAGCCATGTCTTGTTTCCTCTGGCAAATAAAATCAGGGCGGTAAAAACCAGGGCAAAGGTAATCCTGCAGCCCAGAATACGCAAAGGGCTGGTAAAGTTAAGGAGATGCCAGTAAAACGGCATAATGCCCCAAAACGTATAGGAAAAAACTTCGAGTAATATGCCTTTTCTGATTGAGTTCACAATTTATTGTAACGCAATAAGCAAGGAAAAAATACTGTTCGGATTCAGAATCTTCAGCTTGCAAAACCCGGTTTCTTTTTATATAATTGGGCGATATGGCAAATATGTTTCAAGGGGAGATGGACCCGGAAATTGCAGCCCTTCTTGGAGCAGATACTTCAGTAGCAGAAGCTCCCGGTGCCCCCCCGCCGACCTATTCCGCCCTTTTTAACGAAAAAAATGGATCGGAAGATGATGATAAAGCCGATGAAGCTGAGCTTGATCTGAATGCAGGGGGTTTCCCCGAAATAACGAAACGTTTTGAAGATAAACCTAACCCGGCCTTTGCAGATCCAAATTATTATAAAGCAGCTCTTTCCGGAGAAGGAGACATTGCCCAGCGGGTTCATAATATTCTACAAAAATATGTCAGTACCAAGGATCCAAAGGATAAAGGTGTGTACCGCCAACAGGTAACCACTGCCTTTTGGGATTTTATGGCCAATGTAGCCCGGAAAGCGCCCGGAAAACTTCCTGATCCCAAAAAATATCTTCTGCGTTTTTATATGCTTCACCCGACTTTTCTTAACCCCGAACATCGGGACCTTTTTGCCAAAACGGTAATTAACAACGAGCTTAATCAACCGGTTTATTATCTGGATGAATGGTTAAAAGCAGTTGGAACCGGTGTAATCCGGAATTCCCAGACAGACGAAGTCAGGGTTGCCAAATCAAATGCTTCGGCCAAATTACAGGCGCTTCTTGACAAAGCCAACGGTAAAAGAGATGGTGCCCGGAGCCTATTAAAAGCAAAAGATGAAGAACGAATCAACCTGGAGCGTGTCCTTAGGGAACGAGTCAAAGACATTACGGATCATTATCCGCTTGACGGTTTGCCTGATGTAAATTCCTGTTATACAGATATACAAAAAAAGTTATTTACCGAAGTTCATGAACTGCTTAAAAACCTTATGAAAAACGATCACGATTTGGATATGTATCTTCGGGATTTCTACCAGGCGGAAGCGGATGTCAGAACACTGGAAGGAAAAATAGCCGAAGAGGGAGGCGGGGCAGAAGTTGATGTGGGAGCGGTTGATACGGAATTTAATACTGTGCGGCAAATGGCCAAGATGACCATTGGCCGTCAGGGAAATCATTTCCCGATATTAACCAGTGAATATTTCCGCTGTACTCCCAACGACCTGGCTTACCGGGAAAATGTGATCGGCATGCTTGCAAAAATCGAAAGTATTGACCCGGAAGCTTTCTGCCGTTCCTATAAAAACAGGCTGAACCGTATTGCTCCGTATGTGGTTCTTGTTCCCAGTTACGGAGATTACGGAGTTTGCTGGGAGCCTTTTGACCGTTTTAACCGGGCTACAAGCCGCGGCCGTATTGCCCTGCCAATGTATCCAAAAAATCTTTTTATAGCCATTCTTGCAGCTGTGGCCGATCTGCGCTGGCAGGTTGCCAAAGAAAAAGCTTCTTATTACTGGATGGAAGAAGGACTGACAGGACACTATTACCAGTGGTTCCAGAAGATGAAGCTGAAGGGAGATCTTAAGGATACCTTTATCGACGATTATATTACCTGGATGACAAAAGAAAGTGAAGCAACCCAGAAACTTGACAAAGAAGTACGGGGCATTTTCTGGCGGCATATACCTTTCTCTCAGCCCGTTAAAGAAAAATTACGCGGCCGCAGTTATACTTACCAGGATCTTTACCAGCGCGATTTGAACCGCGCTATGTCTGATGGTTATTGATCTCCCGGTAGTTAATAGGGTGTTTTTTTAAATACAGTTTAATTGCTTTTTGATAAATCAAAAACGAAAGAATAAACGAAGATAATAAAACCAGCGGTAATCCGATAAAACTAACATTCTCCGGAATAATGGGAACCAATAAAATAGAATAAAACAGTATCAGCACAAAAAAACAGATTACTACTAAAAGTATATTAAAAACCGTGGCGCCGAGCATAAACAGTACCATTCGCCCTTTTGTTGCCATTATTCAGTCTCTTTGGTGGGTTTAGTTTCTTGGACCGGCATAAAAACAGTAATAAGAAGCAGAATTCCGAAAATTACAACAAAAGAATCGGCCAGATTAAATGTGGGCCATCGCTCAAATCCAAAGAAACCGTAAAATTTTATACTGATAAAATCCACTACTCCATCCGGACGGAAAATACGATCTATAAGATTTCCAAGTCCTCCGCCAAGTATACCTGCAAGCGCCCAACGCTGTGCTGTGGTAAATTCATCAGATTTAAAGTAGTATGCTGCTAAAAAAATCAAAACAGCAACAGGAAGCAGTATAAACAGAACCGGTTTTAGCCAGTCAGGCAGACTATGTCCCAGGCTGAACGCAATAGCGGTATTCCGCACATGGTAGATCCATACAATATCATTGTTAAATACATCGGAAATAAAGGTATTTTCGGGCCAGTTCTTTGCAATAAATGCTTTGGAAAGCTGGTCGGAGATAAGTGCAAAAACAGTCAGTGAAATGGGCAGTAATTTTTTCTTGATCATATTTTTCCTTTACAATCCTGTCGGAATATTGATAAATTCAGTGTCTATGTTCAATGCGACGGCGCATTCCGCCATTAATCTGCGGACTCCCCAAACTTCGGTAGCATAATGGCCGCCTGCAATCAAATTCATCCGCCCTTCCAGAGCCGGATGGTATGTACCGTGACCGATTTCTCCGGTAATATAAAGATCCACTCCTTCTTCCAGAGCCTGTAGCGCTTCAAACGAAGCGCCGCCTGAAATTACCGCACAGTTTTCATTAATTTTTTTTCCAAACGGAAAAATTCCCAAAGGATTGTTTTCCATAAAGTTAATGGCTTTGGCCGCTTCATCTGTGGTTAATGGCTTTTTCAGTTTTCCCATATATCCGATTTTTTTCCCGTGATAAAGACCAAAAGGTTCGGGGGTTTCTATGCCTAAAAGTTCCGCAAGCGCCGCATTGTTTCCCAAACGAGGGTGTTGATCCAGCGGCAGGTGAACCGCATAAAGGGCAATATTATTATCCAGTAAAAACTGAATACGATCACGATGATATCCTTTAAGAGGCAGGGAAGATCCCCAGAAAATACCATGGTGCACAAAAAGCAAATTACCGCCGGCTGCTGCACAACGCTTAAAACTTTCAAGACATGCATCTACGGCAAAAACTATTTTTGTAATTTTACAGCCGTCATTGTCGACCTGGAGACCGTTCATGGATGAATCAGCGCCCGCAAAACCTTCGATATCGAGTATTGATTTGAAAAATGTGTCCAGGGCCGCAGTGTTTTTTATTGCTGTACTATCTGCACTACTCATGGCTGGAGTATAGTCTGCACACCGGGAATTTGCCAGACCCCTCCGTGTTCAAGATAGATATTGTTATCCAGAGCAGTCTTTACAAGGGGGATTCTTTGCGGTTCTGCAAGAACTGGAATTTCGTCCGTATCCTCGCTTTCCTCAGTCATAACAGCTGAGTTTTCCAAAACCAATACGGCAAAATTGGTGATAAGCGACGCTGTTAATTCCGGCCAATTACGGTCTGATTCCGTCTGCTCGGCGCCCCGGAACAAAGAACTAAAAATCGGGTAATAAATGGGACTGGCAGAATAGTCAAACGGGCCGGCGCCGGGAACAGCAGCAATAAGAGCGGCATTTCGGGAAGAGCGAAAGGCACGGAGTATTGTTTCATAACGGCCAGATTTTTCATCAATAACCCGGTCAGACAGTAAAAAGAGTACAGGTAAGCCGGGTCTGGGAATTTGTGTGATATGGGTTATTTTTCGCGGTTTTAGCTTTTCGATATATTCATATACCTGGGGGAATAATCTGCTGAAAGGGTCCGTAGGAATCGGAAGCGGATCCGGCAGCGGATCGCCTTCCAGCGATGAAAGTAAAGGAGCTTCAATTGTAACGATTCCGCATACCTGGGGGAAGGCGACGGAAAAATCATCCCGGCCTGCCAGCACTGTAAGGGCTGCTCCTCCGGCCCCATACCCGACCAAAAAAATCATATTTTTATCGGTGTTGTACATAAGGCTTGACAAGTTTCTGTTTTCATTTATTTCACGGAGGAGATAAAGGGTATCCAGCCTTCGGATTTCTTCCAATTTACGGCCTCCGGCATTGGCTTTTACATTATGTAAACCACGGCTTAGTGCATTGCCAAGCCGGTGAAGGCCGGAAATACCCAGTCGTACCGGCATTCCATTCCGATCGAAAAAAGGTGAATCAAATTTCAGCCGGGAACAGGTAAGTACTGTAAAACCCCGGTCCCGTAACGCCATACAAACTTCATCGGTTACGGTAAAAGAACCAGCTACTGGGGGTAATAGTATAAGTAAGGGTCTTAACTCAGGCCCTTCCTGAGGATTTCTGTATTCTGCATCAGAGTCATAAATCCGTATATGTAGTTTTCCTCCCTGCAAAAATATGGTTTTTACCCCATTGGTACTAAGATCCGTATCCATGGGAGGAGCAAAATGGAGGGTAATCCATAAGGTAAAAGCAAAAGCTACAGCGGAGCCAAAAGTAAAAAGCAGCCCTTTGTCCCGGTAAGCATCGCTGTGCAGGCTGGAAAATAAAGCTAAAAAGTCTGACATATTGGCGATAACAAGACAAATCGCAAATAAAAGCAGGGGAATGCACTCCGGCCTGAAACCGTAGGCAGGAAAAATTCCGACAATAATACCAAGGGCAAGAAGGGGGCAAACTGTTAATCCATTCAGTTTCCATAACCCCCTGATCAGAGGTCTGATAATTGACAAAAACAGGAAAAAAGCCGCAAAGTATTCTAGTATTATCAATTCCATTATTTATAGTATAATAGTCTAATAGTCTTGCGTGAAGCCGCCGATTGTGATAAAGTAGGTAAGATAAAGTTTTAATAAGGAAAAATGGATGTCGGCTCAGGAACTGGTTGTTGATGAGGAAAAAATTAAAAAAGCGGTTCAGTCAGGTATACCCTTGACAATAACCACTTATACCCTTCCCCACGAAATAGAAGTTTATGTAGAACAGGTGTTAACCATTTTTCTTAAACAGGTAGACCAGGATAAGTTAAAAGACTATGTGGTTTATTGCGTTCAGGAACTGGCCGTTAATGCAAAAAAAGCCAATACCAAGCGGGTATATTTTTTAGAGCGGGGTCTGGACCTGAACAATCAGGATGATTACAAACTGGGTATGACCACTTTTAAGGAAGACACGCTTACCAACATTGGGCATTACCTTCAGCTTCAGAAGGACAAAGGGCTTTATATAAAACTGATTTTCCAGGTCAGAAAGAACATTATCTATATTGAAATCCGAAACAATATTGCCATTACCAAAACCGAACTGGTTCGTATTCATGATAAATTGGCCCGTTCCAGGCAGTATAATAACCTGGAAGACGCCCTTTCCCAGGTTCTTGATGACTCGGAAGGCGCCGGCCTGGGACTGGTTATCCTCGTACTCATGCTTAAAAAGATGGGGCTGGACGAAGATTGTTTCGATATTATGGGAACCGAAACGGAGACCATTGCGCGAATTATTGTTCCTTTGGACAAGACAAGGCTGGAAAATCTTTCGGACCTGTCCAAAACCATTGTAGACAATGTTAACTCCCTTCCGCAGTTTCCGGATAATATCGTATTGGTTCAAAGGATGATTGGCGATCCTAAATCAGAAATGGCCGACATTGCCCGCCAAATTTCCATGGATCCGGCGTTAACAGCTGACCTTCTTAAAATAGTCAATTCTGCACAATACATGCTCGCGAAGAAAGTGGATAATATCTCCGAAGCTGTCAAACTGGTTGGTATGCGAGGTATTAAAAACCTCCTTTTCTCTTACGGAACACAGAAAATACTGGGCGGCGATACTACCGAGAAAAAAGCTCTTTGGGAACACTCCTACAAAACGGCATTTTTTGCTTACAATCTGGCCAAGAACTTTAAAAAGGACCACAATCTTCTGGATGATGCCTATGTGGGCGGCATACTTCACGACATGGGCAAGATTATCTTTGCCAGTGTTCATCCTGAGCTTCTGGATAAAATAAAGGTTTTCTGTGCCGACAAAGGAATGCCCCCTTCTACTTTTGAGGATCTTTCCACGGGAATGAACCATGCAGAGATTGGCAGTATGGTGGCAGAAAAGTGGAATTTCCCTGAACAACTGGTTCATGCTATCCAGTTCCACCACGATCCCCAGGCTGCTTCTCCGGAAGAACGGGATCTGATTTATACAGTTTACCTGGCCAATATGCTCTGTGAATATGAAGTCGGTAATGTCAGTTTGGATCAATTTGATTCCCAGGTAATGGATAACTTTGGCATTACCTCAAAGAAACAAATAGATGCCTTGCTTGAACGTTTTTCCGATGGGTTTAAGAAAGAAAATCAGAATTAAGCTTTTTCCAATACTTTACAGCATTTCTTTATCGGTTTCTTTGAAAAACGTTGCCATGGGGTTGTTCACCATCAGGATTGGCTGATGGGTAGCATCCAGTGTATCACGCCAGAGACTGCCTTCGGGATCTACATGGCTGCGTTGGGAAACTACTGCTTTTATGGGCAAGTGTACAAATTCATTGTTTACAAGGCCAATGACACATTTGTTTTTTCCTGCTATGGCTGCGTGTGCTGCAGCATTTCCCAGCCGTTCGCAGTATATTGAATCACTGGGATTGGCCTGTGCCGAGCGAATCATGTAACTGGGATCGATATACTTTAAATTGATTTCAATATCTTTGTCGTCAAAATATTCGACAATTCTGTCCTTGACAAACGTTCCTACATCGACCATTTTTACATTGCCTCCGGCATCGGTTTTTACTTCCTTTATTAATTGATCCTGCATTGCTCCTTCGGCGACAACAATTACCGCATGTTTTGACCGCTTAAGCCGCGCTTCCAGATGATGGAGAAAACCGTTAGGGCCATCAAATTCAAAAGGGATTTCCGGAATTAGCACAAAGTTTACCTCATGACTTGCCAGAGCAGTATGGGCAGCAATATACCCCGAATCCCGTCCCATTACTTTAACCAGCCCAATGCCGTTAATTTGAGAATGGGCTTCCATGTGGGCGGCAGTAACCACTTCTACGGCCTTTTCCACAGCAGTTTCAAAACCAAAGGATCTTTGTATAAAAGAAAAATCGTTATCCACTGTTTTGGGAATACCGATATTGGCAATTTTAAGTTTACGCTTGCCTATTTCTTCCGCAATGTCCAGGGCGCCTCTCTGTGTTCCGTCTCCGCCTATGGTAAACAGCATATTAAGGTTCAGCCGTTCCATGGTATCGACAATTTGTATTACTTCCCTGCCGCCGCCGCGGGCGCTGCCCAAAAATGTTCCCCCCAGCTTGTGAATATCGTCCACTACATCGGGATTAAGTTCCTTGGTTCCAAAACGGTATTCGGGGAGGAAGCCTTTATAACCATAGCGAATACCGGTAATGCGCCGTACCCCGTAACGGTACCACAGGCAGCGTACAATAGCCCGGATAACATCGTTAATACCGGGACAAAGGCCTCCGCAGCTTACAATTCCTGCATGAACATGCTGGGGACTAAAGTAGATCATTTCCCGCGGCCCTGCAGCTTCCAGCAGTTGTTTCCGTTCTATACTCTCTTGCTTACCCGGTTTGGTTACTGTATCAAGACGGATATATTCATCGTCGTCTACATAGTTGGCAATAAAATCCCCGCGGACTTTGGACAAGGAAATGGGGGATTTAATGGTACAAGCTCCCAGTGTTTCTATGGTAAAATCGAAGGCCATGGTTTTTTACTCCTCCGCATAACTATAAACCATTGCAGAGGATCATGCAAGTTAAACATAAACCCCAATTGATTGCTGAGACAGTCGAGCTTGTTCCAAAAACTGAAGTTATGGAACAGCCTCAGTTATATACAATTACAAAAATAGTCTTAAATACGCAGCCGTCCCCCATGCTGGGACTCAGTACTGGCTGAGTAAGCCTGTGAACGGAGTGTTTTTACATTTTCGTCATTAAGGTAATCGTCAAAATTCATAATGCGATCGATAATACCTGTCGGAGACCCGGAGCCGGCAGGGGGAAGAATTTCTACAATACGGTTTGCAATGGAACTGATAAATTCATGATCGTGTGAATTAAACAGCAGTACACCGGGAAAGGCGATAAGTCCATTGTTGAGTGCAGTAATTGCCTCCAGATCCAAATGGTTGGTTGGCTCATCAAGAATTAATACATTTGCGCCGGAAAGCATCATTTTAGCAAGAAGACAGCGAACCCGCTCGCCGCCGGAAAGGACATTTACCGGCTTTAATGCTTCGTCTCCGGAAAAAAGCATACGTCCCAAAAAACCCCGTACGTATGTTTCGTCCTCGTCTGGAGAATACTGTTTAAGCCAGTCTGTAATTGATATGTCCGAAGCAAAGAACGCAGAGTTTTCTTTGGGAAAATAGGAAAAGCCTGCAGTTTGTCCCCAGTACACTCCCTGGGAAAGCTTTTCCGCAGCATTGCCGGATTCGCAGGCAGCAGCCATCTCAAAAAGGGCTGTCTTTGCCTGATGCTCTGCTCCGACAAAGGCAATTTTATCTCCTTTGTTTACGGTAAACGAAAAATCGCACAGGCCTGATGCGCTGTCGGAAATTTTTTCAAAACGCAGTACATTATTGCCGATTTCGCGGTTTTGCTTAAAACCTACAAAAGGAAATTTCCTGCTGGTAACAGTTATGTTGTCCAGGTCCAGTTTTTCCAGTACTTTCTTCCGGCTGGTGGCCTGCCTGCTCTTGGCAACATTGCTGGCAAAGCGCTGAATAAATTCCCGCAGTTCTTTGGCTTTTTCTTCGTTCCGTTTCTGTTGATCCCTGGCCTGTTTTTGCAGCATCTGACTCATCTGGTACCAGAAATCGTAATTGCCGCTGTACTGTATAATTCTGCCGAAGTCGATATCGCAAATGTGGGTACACACCGCATTAAGGAAATGTCTGTCGTGTGAAACAACGATCACAATATTGGGAAATTCAATTAAAAAATCTTCCAGCCAGGAGATCGATTCCAGGTCCAGGCCATTGGTTGGTTCATCAAGAAGCAGTATATCCGGGCTGCCGAAAAGCGCCTGGGCAAGAAGTACCCTGACTTTTTTTGATTCATCCAGTTCCGACATGATCTTGTTGTGATCTTCTTCATCGAGCCCCAGACCCGAAAGAAGCTGTCCTGCCTGTGCTTCCGCTTCCCATCCATCCAGTTCTGCAAAGTCAGCTTCCAGTTCGCTGGCCCTCATGCCGTCTTCTTCGCTGAAATCTTCTTTTGCGTAAATGGTTTCCCTTTCTTTTTGAATCCGGTACAGTTTTGGATACCCCATAATTACCGTTTCTATTGCAGGGTATTTATCAAAAGCAAAGTGATCCTGACTCAGGACAGCCAGACGCTGGCCTTTGGAAACGGCAATTTCTCCCTTGTCGTATTCAGCTTCACCGGCAAGAATTTTAAGGAAGGTTGATTTACCTGCGCCGTTTGCACCGATTATTCCATAGCAATTGCCCGGTGTAAATTTTAGATTAACATCCTTAAAGAGGATCCGTTCTCCGTACGAAAGGCCAAGATTGGTAACAGTTATCATGATAAACGCTCGTTAATAATAGTATGGTAAATTGAGATTGATTCATGGTCAAGTCCATTATTTTGTCCCAAATATCAAAAAAAACTTGACGTTCGTACTTAACAGTATAATAATAAAAAAATAATAATTGGGGAATAGTTCCCAAAGGAGTGTTTACATGCCTTGTACAGATTCGGAAATCCGGGATCTTTCCGGAATTGCCCGGGAACTGCGCTTGACTATTGTGGATGTTATGGCCTGGTCAGGCGGTGCTCATATCGGGGGATCACTTAGTATTGTGGAGATCCTTACCCTTCTTTATTTTAAATATCTGAATGTCAGGCCGAATGAGCCTTTATGGGCGGAACGGGACAGATTTATACTTTCCAAGGGACATGCGGCATCCGGTTTTATTCCTGTCTTGGCAAAGAAAGGATATTTTCCTCAGGAAGAATTAAAATCTTTTAATCACTTTGGTTCTCCTTTTGCCATGCATCCGGACAGCAATAAGGTAATAGGCTGCGATGCTTCGGCTGGTTCCCTGGGTCATGGTTTGGCAATGGCTGTGGGAATGGGTTTGGGTGCACGTTACCAGAAAAAGAGTTTTAAAACAGTGTGCCTTTTGGGAGACGGCGAATGCTGCGAAGGCAGTGTATGGGAAGCGGCAATGTCTCTTACTCATTTTAAACTGGGGAATGTTATTACCATTGTAGACAGAAATAAATTGATGATAGACGGTACCACCGAAGATATAATGAAGCTGGAACCCTTTGCCGACAAATGGCGCGCCTTTGGGTTTAATGTAATCGAGGTTAATGGTCACGACCTTAAAGCCCTTTCCGTTGCAATGGACACCGGCTGGGCTGCAACCGACAAACCGGTTTTAATTCTGGCCAACA
>WRIB01000020.1 GCA_009782955.1 Treponema sp.
ACAAATAATAACAAAGTGTATTGACTAAATCCTTGTAATATAATAACATAGTAACAGTTAGACACAAGAGATAACAGACAATCACAAGCAGTTCCATAACCCCAATTTACCGCTGAGCCTGATATTTGATTAACTGAACAATTACCTGGAAAGGGGTGAGGCTGCGCTGCCAAAAAGTTCCTGGGGTTCCCTGCGAAACAGATCACGGGGAAAAAGAAGTATTAAGCATAAAAGAGCCTGACTACTTAATGATTAACCTCATAAGGTTTTACAAAATACGGAATTATTTTTAAGTAGTCAGGAAGCTGATTGAGCAGGATCGCCCAGAGTTTTTGGCAGTGCAGACTTATCCCTTTGCTGAATTTATTCGGAATAATTAAATTGTAAGGCTCAGCGATAAATTGTGATTTTAGGCTCTATCAAAAAAGCGGTGTACTGAAATATCGTTCTGCCGTATCGGGCAATAGAGTTATAACCCGCTTTCCTTTACCGAGTTTTTTTGCCATGCGCAAGGCGGTACACACATTGGAGCCGCCTGAAATACCGCACATCAGACCTTCCAGACGGGCTAGATCTTTTGCGGTTTGCAGTGCATCCCTGTCACTTACAATATCAACTTTACTGTATATTTCAGTATTAAGATTTGGGGGAACAAGTCCGTCACCGATGCCCATTTGAACATGAGTTCCGATTTTCCCTCCCAACAGGATTGCAGCGTTTTCAGGCTCCAGCGCCCAGATTTCAATGTCCGGATATTTTTCACGCAATACCGCACCAATACCGCTGATTGTTCCGCCGGTTCCGATACCGGAACAAAAACCATGCAATGGTAAACCATTAAGTTGTTCGATTATTTCACGGCCTGTATGTTCACGGTGAACTGCAGGGTTGGCGGGATTCTCAAATTGCTGAGGTACAAAGATTTTCGGGTTTTCCTTTGCCATTCTCAGGGCTGTTTGCAGACAATCTTCAATTACCTTGCCTATGTCTCCATCATCGTGTCTTAGTATAACTTCCGCACCGTATTGTTCAATTAACTTGCGGCGCTCACCGCTCACGGAATCGGGCATAATAACAACGGCTTTATAACCCCGCACTGCCGCAATAAGCGCAAGGCCAATGCCCTGATTACCGCTGGTTGGTTCGCAAATAATCGAATCAGGTTTTAACAACCCCAGTTTTTCTGCTTCAAGAATCATATTGTAAGCAGTACGTGTTTTAACGGAACCGCCAACGTTTAAACCTTCAAATTTTACAAGAACTTCCGCATCGCCGGACCCCGCCATACGATTCAGGCGAATAACAGGTGTATTACCAATGCTATCCAGAATATTCGAACAAATCATAATTATCTCCTTAATTAATTTTTTCGTACTTTGGCAGAAACAGAAACAGTGATCCGGTTTTCCCACATATCACCGGGATTAAGAAAAAGCTGAAACACCGGAAGAAAACAGCGCGTTTGGCATGATTCTTCCAAATCTGCAAAATACAAATCGCAGGGGGTTTGGAAACCAACGTTAATAACAGCTCCATGTTTGGAACTCTGCTCTTCAAAAGAAAGGACCCGCTTTTTTATACCATTTTTATCGGAAGAACTTTCTTCTTCTCCCTGGCTCCTGCGAAAAAGAAGCTCCCCCCCTGCTAAAGCCAAATCAAAACGGGGCACAAAACAAAGTACTGTTTTTTCTTCTCCCATATTGCTCAATTTATAGCAAAGATTGAGCGTGTTTTTTTCCAGGCTGTAGGTTTTTTGAATTTCGATAAAACCAAAAGGAATTCCCTTACGCGGAGAAAGAACAAAAGAAGCTTTAAGCTTTGCCCTGTCTGCAGATAAAAGTTTGAATTCTTCGTTTCCGCAAAACCTGCTGTTTTCGGGAAAAACAGTATCGCCGGGGAAAGTGTATACGCTCGAAGAAGATTCTGCCGGCGGAATAAAATCGCCGGGAAAAAGCATATCAATAAAAGCACAGCGCCTGTCCGGAGGGGAACCTTCGCTCATCTTCGTTCGCTCGGCGGAGTATACCGGAGGGGAACCATGTGAACTGTCGTTCGTAACGTTCACTTTTTTTCGATTGGCGGAGTCAGCAGAATCACCGGTAAACGAATCCAGATAATTCCAGCCTTTGGGAAGGTAATCCAATTCAAAAATAGCCGCCCCTTTTGTTCTTACATAACAATTTAGATTTTTATCATGAAAAAGGAATTCTTCCATACGGTCAAGGTCAAAATCAAAACTAAGCAACGAAGATTTAAACTCCTTTTCCCGAATTATCCGTTCAGATGCAAGAATTGCTTTTTGGGCATAGCGCCGTACGTCTTTATTGCCGATAAACGACAAGGTTTCCGCACCCTGAGCCTTCCACAGTTCTTCCCGGGCGCTGCGTTTCCGGGATTTGTCTCCGCGCAGCTGGTTAATAAGGTTATGGATAAAATGAATCCTTGCATAAAGTTCGTTGGCTTCCGGGTATCTGGCAAGGAACGAACGTGGTTGAGAACAGGAAGAATCCCCGGAAGCCGGGAAGTACAGCCGCGGAAGAAAAGTACTGGAACGGTATATCCTGCCGGGAGTAGTAAGCCCAAGGTTTACATTGCCGGATTTATCTGCCAATGCAGTAACAAGCCCTTCGAAGAAGGATAGAATGCTTTCTTCGGCGTCTTCCTGCGGGAAATCGGGAAATACTGTTATAACAGCTTCTTTTCCGTCATCAGGGGTGATTTTTACTTTTTGCAAAATATCCCTGATGCCATCCTTTCCTATGCCTGCAAGTGAAGAAAAAACCGGAAACACAACAAGAAGTTTTCCCTGATCTTCGGTACATACCGGACCATAAAGGTTTTTTCCTTTACAGCCGGCGGCGGCAAACTGTTCTTCGCTTAAAAAGGTATAATCCATGCCGCATGCTGCAAGCATTCCTGCCAGAGACTGTTCCCATAACGAATAGGCCAGCATACAACCCTGGGGCTTCCGGCCGAAATTCTGCCTGATATAGGTGGTTAACATCTCTATCTGACCTATTCTGTCTGCCGGGGGAAGGAGAGGCATTATAGGTTCATAAAAACCGCCTCCCAAAAGCTCAAGTTGTTTTCGGGCTGCCATATGCTTAATCAATAAAAAAAGCTCCGGTTTTTTTTGTTCCAAACGGCTAAAGAGAAAGCCTGAATAATGGAGTACCGCGGGGATTTTGGGGTATTGATTTAATACAGTAATAAAAGGCCTTAACCTGGTTTGGTATAATACTTCAAATTCTTCATCTGTTGCCGAAGGGAAAACATGTGCATGTGAACCCAGAATCAGGTTTACTTTTCCGGCCATTATTTCACTCGATGCTGTTCCAAAATGTCAGATTTTGGAACAGCTGCCTTGGATTTTACTCTATAAAAATATTTTTAAAAATAGCACCGATGCAGCAGAAAAAACAAGAGACAAAAACCCCATGGAGATAAACAGTATTGGAGTTCCCCGCAGCCCATGAGGTATAGCTTCCAGAAATGAACGTTTTTGAATTTCTTTAATTATCAGGAAAGCCAGAAGGGCTCCCGCCGAAAAGGTTAAGGAAAGAAGAAAAGCATCTGCAAAAGAGAGGGCAAAGTGGAGTGTTAAGAATAACGCCGCCGCAGCCAGACCGTTATAGGATGAACCGGCAGAAAACAAACCAGGATTCTCATGCTGTTTTGTCAAAGGTACAGCAAAACGAAAAAACAGGACTTCCAATCCCATGCTTCCAAGGACTGATAAGGGAAAGATCAAAAAATAATCAAGTATTCCGCCGGTAAAAAACAAGATCCGCGCAAAGAGTATCCACAGGAACAATGTGGAAACAAAAAGGACAACCCAGGGGTAGTAGAGCAGTATCGCCGGAGTTCGTTCGCGGAGTATCAGTTCCCTGACTCCCAGTGCAAAATTTAAAAAGAGGTTTAAAGACAGGGCCGCAAAAAAAACAAGTGCAAAAGCTGCCATTAATCATCCTCCGAACGTGTAATTTCATTTCTGAAATGCCGGTATACTGCAATTACATAACCGAGAATAATCAAGGCGCCCGACGAAGCCTGAAGAAAACGCAATGGCTCATTCTTTGCAAAACGGATAATGTCGAAGCCCGGAAAAGAAATGGAACCAAAACCCAATGGTTCCCGTACCAGAGAAAGGCCGAGAACAAGAACTCCAAGGATCAGGGCTTCTGCCATAGCCTGAGAAATAACTTCACCCATATCATATTCAAGGGTTCTGTTGTAAATACCCGAAGCAATAAAGACAACCGGAACAAGAAAAACAAAGAACGAACTTTCCATTGCCATTACAGGATTTAAAATCCAAAGAAGTATCAAAAATATTCCGGCTGCCAGGGAAGAAATAAATAGAAACACTGCATTTCTTCCCCATCGGGGAAAGTATTCGCCGCCCAATTTTGCAGCAGTCAAAGTAAAACCATAAACCCACACCAGGGCCAGGCTGCAAATGATCGCAAAAACAATACGTCCGGAAGCAACAATAAGCAGTGCGGCGCCGGTAAGAGAACCAAGCGGCGAATTTTTTCCCCAAAACAGGTGTGATTCCATTTGAACGTTCACCGTAACACCCCTTTCTTCAAAGTCATGTTCCGCGCATTCCGTTCTATACGGTCTACATAAAAGCGATATACCGGCAAACGTAATTCATCGATAATCTGCCGGGCATTTTCGCTGAGTGGAATAATCGATCTGACTTTGTCTTCGTTATCAACAAGGGCAACACATGCTGCTGCAATGCCGTTTTGCATTATGGAAAATACAAAAGCCCTGTCTGAAGAATTATTCAGCGCAAACCAGGAACCGCCCATAACAGAAACAGGGTTTCCCAAAAAACCGTATGGTTTATCTACAAGCCCGCCGCCAGCCAGGCCTGTAACGCCGCTTTGTGCAAGAGCTTTATTTACCCTTTGTGTTAATAACTTTGTCCGGTAAGACAAGGTAAAAAACCAAAGCAGAAAACCAATAACAAGTGCCGAACCAATCCAGGCAAGGCAAAGAAGTATATTCCGCCTTGTCATAATTGTTTCCTTTTTTCATAATACCAGGCATTTTCCAGCCTTCGTATCAAAGGAACCAGTGCATTACCCAAAAGAACAGCGGTAACCGTCCCGTAAGGATCAAGTCCCGGATAACGAAACAAAAAAGTAAAGACAGCACAGAGACTTATAAAAATTGTATTACCCGGCATGGATTTAGGACTTGTTGCAGGATCGGTAACAAGAATAAAGGCCGCCGCCAGAGTACCGCCGGAAAACAGGGCAAAGATAATATCTCCTTCCCAAAAGGAACCGCCAAAAGGCAAAGCGCCGAAAATCCGGATTAATATTGAATAAACAAAAATAAACACCGCCGGCAGCCAAAACCGAAAACATTGTGAAGAAGCTATTAAAATTGTTCCCAATAAAAGGAAAAACAGCCCGCGATCCGCAATAATCCCCGATCTGTTAGAAGAAAACAAGGTAAGATACCCGCTTGGCAATGAACTTCCCATAAATCGAAAGATCGTTTGGTTAAAAAAAGCGCTTAACTTGCTGTCCAGGAGGGTATTTGACCAGCCGTTGATCATAAGAAGCGCCAGTGGTGAACCCATACTGTCTCTGAGACCTCCTTCAAGAGACGCCGACAGCCTCATAAGATGGTTGTCTTCAATACTGCGGTTAAATGCAACAGGCCAGGCGGAACGGATAAAAAGCCATGCGCCTGCGGCCGGGTTAACCCAATTGGATCCCAATCCGCCAAAACTATGCTTGAGTACAGCCATTGCAAAGATCCCTCCCAGAAATGCATAAAGGGGATTGAGTGTATTGGGAAGGAACAATGTAAGGATCAATGCTGAAGCTATTGCGCTGGAATCTTTTATGGAAAACCTCCGTTCGCCAAAATTGAAAAGGAGTTCTGTTCCTACCATCCCCAGAACAGCAGCTAAAGCAATAATCAGCGAATGCCCGGAATCACTTAAGGAAGATTCAAAAATTACCAATAAAGCGCATACCGAAACAAGCCGCATTCTGAGCGCAGTAGAACGGGAAAGATTAATTTGCGGTTTTTGAAAAAGGCTCAGATCCATGCTAGTTTCCTTTTAGAGCAGAACGAATAATACTGGTAGAAAGAGGAAGTCCCGAAGGACAAACTACTTCGCAGCAGCCGCATCCATGGCATTCGGCTGCCCTGCCGGTTTTGGCATCTCTGCTTTCCAAACCTTTCATATATTTATAAAGCGCTTCGGGATCCAAACCTACAGGACAAACGATCCGGCATTCACCGCAGCCAATACATTTATTCCGATAGTTGCTGCCCAACTGGCCTCCCAGAAAAGCAAAAATTGCAAAGCTGGTTTTAATTACCGGCTCGTCCAAATCTACAACAGTCCTCCCCAATAAAGGAGAACCTGAACCGATACGCTTGGGCTTGTCAACATAACCCCCGCATTCTGCAAATATTTCCCCAATCCTTGTTCCAATCTGAACTTTCATTACCTGGGGCTTTTTTATTGCCGAACCTCCCACCGCTACATAACGGGAAAGGATGGGTTTTTTTAATTTTACAGCATCATGAATTGCCGCCAGGGTGGCAGGCCCCAATGCAAGGATTGTTCCCAGTTCAATTCCTTCCTTTTTGGCAAAACGATTAAGCACCAGTTCCAGTTCTCTGCGGTTTCTTTGGGGGTACCTTGCTCCGGTAAGAACAAGCGATACAGGGAATTCCGATTTACCCATGGACTCCATAAGCGCCAGCGCCCGTTCCTTTTCTCCTCGTGAAAAAACCAGGACTATCCTTCCCATACGGCCGGCACGGGCAGCAATACGGCTTCCTTCGGCTACTGCCGCTAATCGTTCTTTAAGAAGCACATAATCTGCCGCCAGCCAGGGATCGTCAAAAACACATCGTACAATCAGGCTAACCGGATCCTTGGCGGATCTGAGGGAATAAAACATGTCCGACACAGGTCTGCCCGAACCTTCCATTTCTACAATACCGTATTCGGCAATAATCCTTTGAATTTCAAAAGAAGAAAGGCTCTGCCATGGAAAAATCTCCTCGTACCTGCCCAGTTTTTCAAAACTACCGTCGAGTTTTATTACCAGGGCATCGTTGGTAAATCCCTCTGCCGTTTTCCAGGAAACAATCCGTACTACTCTTCCCGGTACAGTGGCATGGATATTGGCCGATCCCAATCCCTGACCCCGTCCAATAAGCATTCCTTCACTAACCCGATCACCCACGCTTACCACCGGATTCGCCCGGCTGCCTGTATGCTGAACCAGAGGAATTACAGAAAGGCCGGGAAGAAAGGCGGTAACACTGGAATTACGCGGAGGTACTGAAGATTCGGTATAACGTATCCCCCCGCGGAGGAATGAAGGAGTAATCATGATGATATTTAATTTTATACCAAAGGCAGCTTTTTTTCAATACATAATCCGCAGCTACGCTTTAATCCCATTCTTAAATATGGTATAATACGATTATTCTACGAGGTAAAAATTGCCCAGAGATACTTTTGCCAAGATAAAAAGAGTAATTCCGGATTTCACTTCTAAAATAATTGTTTCTGTTCCACCTGAGATAAATGAACAGTTTAACCAATTACAATTGAAAAACAGCTTGCTAAGAATAAAAATATTATGTGTTGTATTAACCATTATTAAATTAATTTATACGTCCAACTATATTTACAACAGCAGATTGGCGGAAATTGTAAAAACACTTTACTATGAAATCTACTCTTTAGGCATCATCACAATTCTCTTTATCCTGTTAACCGGACATTTTTCCAAAAAGAATAATCGTTTTGGCTTATGGTTTATGTGTTACTTTTTTGCAGCATATTATTTTATTTTTGCAGCTCTGAACATGGTATTTATCGGAGAAGATATTCCGATTCTATACCTCTTTTCGGTAACCATTTTTGTGAGTGTTTTTATACCGGATTTTAAACCAACAATATTTATTATTTCCGGAATACTTTTTTATTTAATTACCACAGCTATCCTTGTATATCATAAATCCGAATTTATCTTCGAAGGAACCCAGGAATTTATAACCTTTATTTTTATTTCTACCATGATAGTAAAATTGCTGCACTATAACAATAAAGTAACTGTTTTTATTAATACTTTTGAAATTAATGAGATGAATAACAATCTTGAAGAAATAGTCCAGCGAAAAACAAAAACGGTTTTTGAACTTCAAAATACTGTAATGGAAACAATGGCAGAACTTGTTGAACGCCGTGACGATTCAACAGGCGAACATATAGCAAGAACAAGCGGATGTTTAAGGGTATTTATAAATGCAATAATTGCAAGCGGACAATACCAAAAACATACTGCCTCCTGGAATATTGAACAGCTTATTCTGTCTGCACAACTTCATGATGTCGGTAAAATTGCGATAGATGACAGTATATTGCGTAAACCCGGTAAACTTACAAATGATGAGTTTGAAAAAATGAAAAAACACACCTCCATTGGCGGTGAAATTATAAAAAAAATTCAAAACAAGACCGGCGAAAATGATTTCCTGCATTATGCCGGTGTATTTACCGTCTATCATCATGAAAGATGGGATGGATCGGGTTATCCTTACGGTCTCAGCGGTAAAAACATTCCGTTACAGGCGCGTATAATGGCGATAATTGATGTATATGATGCATTAATTTCGGAAAGGCCGTATAAAAAACCGTTTTCGCATGAGGAAGCAATAAAAATAATAAAAAATGAAAGCGGTTCTCATTTTGATCCGGTTTTAACCAGGTTGTTTATATCTGTTTCAGATCAAATGAATAACGCTTCATAGGAAGACAAAATGTACACAGAAATTGATAATATCCGGGAGATTATAGGCTTTTAGCGTACTTTTCATTGTTTAGCAGCATCTCAATCTTTCTGGCATTAATTGCTGCCTGAGCTTTGGCATGATTGTTAAAAAACAACTGGACAATTTTAGTATTTTGCAATAAATGCTTTATTGGTTCAACAAACATTTGCAATTCCGCATCACTGTACAAATAATCATAGCGGGTAACATTATCGCCCTTGTACCACATTTCTGCGTTCCTGCCGTGGAACCGTAAATAGGCAATATCGCCTGTAATTACATAGTCCAATTTCATGTGCCCGGTATAGCCAATGTCCTGCATCGTTAAAGGGCTGTCGGCAATACACCAGCCTACCTTCCTCTGACGCAGGGCATTGTACACCTGGTCGTTTTGCCATTTTGTATTTCTCATTTCAACCACTACCGGAATATCCGAAACCTCTTTTAAGAGGCTGTCCAGATAAATCCTTTCGTGTTTTTCATAACGGAAACTTTCCGGAAACTGGAACAAAACGCATAACAACAGATTTCTATAGAATAACGGCTCTATAGCTTTTTTAAATTCAAGTACAACCTGCCTGTATATTCGCTCGTCAATCGTATGCGTCAGCCCGGAAAATGCCTTCACGGTAAACTTAACCTTACCGCCCGACCTGTCAATCATATTGTGCATTTGCTGCGGACCAGGCATACGGTAATACGTTCCATTCAATTCAAGAGAGTTAAATTGAGAAGCATAGTATTCCAGGAATTTGGCCTTTGCCAGATTTTCCGGATAAAAACCGCCTTTCCATTCATTGTAATCATAACCTGATGTACCAATCAGCAATTCACCCATTACTAATACACCCTCGGGATTTCCCTTATATTAGTCGTATACTTCGGCGACAAACATCCCCGTTTCATTCTCCATGCTTCATTATTGTTTGCTCTTTGTTCTTTATTCATTTTACTTAATGCGCAGCCAAGTTTAATTGTACCACTGCCGTACCTGTCATTTATAGCATCAAAGGCCTGCATTAACGGTTCTTTTATTATTTTCCGGTTCAGACCAATATTAAATAAATCAAGCTGCGAATTCTTGTCAAACTCCAATCCGGTTAATCCAACCATAACCTTTCTGTATTTATAGTTCGGACGGAAAATCCGTTTTAAAAGTTCATTGGCGGCTGCCTGTATTTCCGGAAGATAGGCACTCAAATAGGGGAGTTCTGCGCTGCATTGGTTAAAGTACTGTTCCCCTTGCGCATAGGCATTGGTCATTAAATAAACGCTTACAAACCGGCATGATAAATTCTCCGCCCTTATGCGTTTAACAGCCTCTTGCGTGTACTCCGCCAATGCCGCAATTATATTGTTTAATTCATATACAGGTTTGTGAAAACTCTTTGATACCATTACCACTTGCCGGGGCGCTTCCTCTATCCGGTCTATTGCTTTTATTCCGTTCAATTCCTGGACTATCCTCATCCCGGTAATCGTCATGTGCTTTTTTGCCTTTTCAAGCGGATAATGCTTAAGGGCAAGGGCGGTTGTAACCCCCTGTTTTTTAAGAAATGCTGCTTTTGACCATCCTATGCCCCAAATATCATCGACCGGGTATTTTCCCAGTTCTTCGTCCTGATCGACCCTTGCCCAGTCGTAAACGCCCTCACCGGCGGCGCTTCCGCCCTGCCTTTTCGCCAGCTTGTTACACATCTTGGCCAGAACTTTGTTGGGAGCAATCCCAATCGACACCGGTATTCCGGTTTCTCTTGTTACTGCCGTTTTTACCTCATGTCCCAATTCCGAATAATCGGTATTATTCCAGTCCGGAAAGAAAAGGAAGCTTTCGTCAATGGAATAAACTTCCACATCGGGAGCAAACCTGTTATAAATCAAATTCATCCGTGCCGACATATCTGCATAGAGGGTATAGTTAGAAGAAAAAACAGAAACGCCGCTTTTTTCCAGCTTTTCTTTTACCTCGAAAAACACATCGCCCCGCTTAAAGCCCAGGGCTTTACATTCGGCATTCAGGGCAATAATAATACCGTCATTATTCGTTAGTACCGCAATCGGGCTATGTACCAAATCAGGCCGGAAAACCCGTTCACACGCCGCATAAAATGAGTTACCGTCAATGTGAAATATCATAATTGTACATTTTGATAGAGGCCGTTACCGTCCCGACAATCGCCGTTTCATCAACTATCGGTTTAATAGTGTTAATCCCATTGGTAAATACCGCCGTCCCTCTGATTTTTTTCATAAGGCGGCATAAAAACCGTCCTTCATGCCTAATCACGGCAAATTGATTAAAACCAGGAGTCCTTGAGCGGTCAACAACCAGCAATGTCCCCCTCGGCAAGCCCATATCACTCATATCTCCGCTTTCCAGCCGAAAAAAGTACGTTGCCGGAGGGTTTTTTACCAGCAGTTCATTAAGGTCAATATTCGGGTCCTCATATCCCAGCGCCGGACTTGCAAACCCGGAAGCTTTTCTCCCTGCCATATTAGTCATTATATCAATAATACTATACAAATATATAGTGTCAAGAGAAATTTCGGCACATTTTTTGGCAAAATCCTTACGCATTCCTCATATAAAAAAATTAAAAAAACTCTTGACATTTTTACTTAACGATGTTAAGATAACAGTGTTAAGTAAACCGGAGGTTACTATGGGTAAGCCTGAAACAGATTTAGCTCCCCGAATAAGGGAAAAAACCCTTGAATTGCTGCTGGAAAAAGAGCCGGAAGAAATATCCACAAGGGATATAGCCAAAGCCTGCGGGGTAACAGCTACCAGTCTTTACTATTATTACAAAGACAAGGAAACCTTGTTTACGGAAGTAAAGTTATGCTGTGTAGAAAAAATGGACAAATTCATCTCCGGACAGGTAACGAAAAAAACTCTTAAATCCCATAAATCAGGTAAAAGACTAAACCCTTTTGATGAAGTCAGAATAGGGCTAACAGCGTTCAGGGATTGGGCTTTTACCAATCCACGGATAGCCCTTTTGGTAATGGGACGGCTTAAGGCGGACATTCGCGAAGACCCCGAAAAAATGAATAAATACTACCAGAGTTACTTTCTTGCAAAAGTTTTACTGGACAAAGCAGTAAAAGCGGGACTTTCGGACAGCAAAGACACATTACTTGATGTAAGCCTTTGCATAGCGGCTCTCTGGGGGGCGATTGAATCTGTGCTTCTTAACCGGACTATTCCGCAATACTGGCCGAAACGCGGCGGTTTGAATTTTACCAATAAAATGATCGATTTACTTTTAACATCGTTGATGAGCGAAAACCGGAACAAGCGCAAAAAATATAATAAGGAGTAATTATGAAAAATTTTATTTTTATTCGTACCGGCAAGGTTGCGGCGCTGATGTTTTTTGCGGGGTTTTTTCTGTACCTCAATTTTAGCTGTCAGGCACCGAAAGAAAAACCCGCCGCGGGTCTTAACGATGCAATGGAACTTATTGTTATACCCGGTGAACATTGGCTTGGTAAAATGAAAGTCTTTATTTTTTCCGTTAAAAAAACACCGCAAATTGCCGCATGGATCGAAGACGAAGAAGGGCTGTATATTGCAACCATAACGGTTACAAGCCGGAGCGCCAAAAAAAACTGGAGAAGTTCTCCAAAAGAAGGACGGCCCGAAGCATTGCCGGTATGGAATCACAAACAGCAGAATAATTCATCAGACGACATTGACACAGTTACCACGGCAACACCAAAAGGTTCTATAGAAGCAAAGATTGACAAAGGGTTATTGATAAGCGAGAAAACGTACAATGTATATCTGGAAATTAACCATAGCTTTGATTACAACGACAATTGGACCAAAGACAATTCAGGCGAAAATGGCCAGCCTTCCTTGGTTTACCATGCGAATTTTATCGCAGGCGTTCCATGCCGCATACCCCTTGTTCCGATAGGCTACGGCTCGGTTGATGGTTCCAATGGAAATATCACAAGCGGACTGGAAAACTTTACCAGTGCGTTCGATATTGTAAAAAATGTGTATATCATCGGGAAATGATATGACAAAAACAGTCAGAAAAGAGGCCGTAATTGACATTACGGCCTTGTACTGTAACTAACTTAGCAGTTCCTTGGGTACCTTACCGCCGTTTTCGGCAAGTACCTTCATCAGCTCTTTGTGCAGCCAGACATTCTTTTCAGGTGAACCATCGGCAGCACTGCCCGTGTAATTAAGGTCGGCGGCGAGTTCTTTACGTGCCGCCAGGCTACTGTCGAGATTGAGCGCCTTCATCATATCGACGATAGAATTACGCCAATCGAGTTTCTGACCGGTAGCCTCTACAGCAGCTTCGAGAATGGCCTCCACATCAACAGGTGCCGAAGCCTTCTGTACCATGCCCGGCGTATAATTCGACGTAACAGCGGGAGTAGCAGCAGCGGTTTTAACCGGTTCCTCGGCAGGCTTGCCGAAGATCTTTTCCTTAATCGAATTCAATATCCCCATATATCTTCTCCTTGGTTCAATATTCGGATATGGCTTTATCCGTAATGGCTATTCTATTACTTTCAAACCTTTCAATGCAAGACAGCGAACAGACTCTAGCAATTGCTTTTTGGAATAACATGTGGTATACTATCAAATAAGGAGATAATAATGCCGGCAAAAGCAAAGGAAAGACGCATAACTTATAATCAAAGAAAGGAACAGGGTCTTTGCCCCCGATGCGGAGTAAAGATCAAAAAGAAGGGAAAATTTATCTTTTGTGACGATTGTCGTGCATTTTTCCGCAATTATAATTATGAATGCTCAGAAAACATAAATGAATTAAGGAAAAATCGGTATGAAGAACGCAAGCAGCTGCACCAATGCCCCCGTTGCGGAAAAAAACTTGGCAAAAAATATAAAAAAATAATGTGCCAAACCTGTCTGGATAAAAACCATAAATATAATCAAAAATAATTTTGCCAGGGTATTTACAGAAAACAGAACGCAGCGGCAATTATGATTCCCAGAACAGCGCCAACGGCTACCTCCAAAGGAGAATGGCCATGCACTTCCTTTATCGGGTGGAAACCTATTTTTAGTTTTTCCGCGGTTTGGCGGCCAAGCCAGTTAAGCACTCTGGCCTGAATTCCGGAAGAGCGCCGCACCCCCAATGCGTCCCTGACAACGATAAGAGCAAACATAAGAGTAACAACAAAAAGGTTAGAATCAATCCCTTCGACAAATGCAACCGAAGCTGCCATTGCGGACACCATTGCGGAATGGCTGGAAGGCATACCGCCGGTACGCCATATCAGGATTTCCAATGTATCGCGAGGGCTTCTTGACCTTCTTCTTCTTAACAAATGAATGATCGTTTTAAGCAACTGGGCAAAGAACAGACTTGAAATAACTGATAAAAAAACAGGGTTTTCTATAAATCGTTTCAAAGCCATAATAAAACAATGAAAGCTAACAAGGGCTTTGTCAAGAAGTTGATCCTTACTGCCGGGAACGACGATGCAGACCGGCGGCTGGACAGAATACTTCGAAAAGCCCTGCCGGACATTCCCCTTTCTGCACTCCACCGGCTCCTGCGCAAAGGCCGCATACTGGTAAATGGCAAACCGGCAAAAGGCGAAGACAGGATTCCGGACGGCGCTCTTATTGAACTCCCGCTCAAGGAAACCGAAGTACCGCATGTACAAATTAAACCAGTATTGGAAAATCAACCGCAATTAAAAAAAACAGCAGCCATTGACATACTGTGGGAAGGCGAAGGATTACTTATTGTTAATAAACCTGCTGGACTAACAATACACGGCGGAAACGGTTCCCCGGATAATCTTGAAAGCCGGGTGCAGGCTTACCTGGAAGGAAAACTGCCCGCTTCTCTTTCATTCAAACCCGGCCCGCTTCACCGTCTGGATAAACCTGCCAGCGGAGTTGTTGTCTTTGCATATAACCTGGAAGCCGCCAGGTGGTTCAGTGCATTGCTCCGCGAAAGAAAAATACGTAAAAGTTATTTAGCTATTCTGGAAGGAGAACTAAAGAAAAGTGAAACATGGGAAGATACCCTTACAAGAGATACAAATGTACAAAAAACATTTGTTTCATGCAGCAGTACAATTTGCACACCCGGAATTGACCGGAACGCCAATCAACAACCCCGCCCTGAAGGGACGGGGTATGTTGGTTCTGATAGGAATGGATTGTATGCGGGTTTAACACCATTAAAGCATAACCTTGAATTTTCACAAACCGCCCCAAGGGGCGGGGTTTTAAACCCGCTTGCGAATAAAAACAAATATGCTCATACCGGAATAACGCCGCTTGCACGGGCAAAGAAGAACGGAGCTGCATATACTCTTGCCCGTCTCGAAATCACCACAGGAAGAACCCACCAAATCCGCGCACAGGCAGCCCACCACGGTTACCCTCTGGCAGGGGATAGCAAATACGGTGTACCAGACAAAGATTTTTCCCCCGGCAAAAGAGTTTGGCCAAACAAAGGGTTTTTCCTGCACGCATCAGAACTGGAACTCCCCAATGAACCTCAAATAAACCCAAAAGTTCCCCGTATAATAAGGGCGCCCTTACCGGAACAATTTGCAATGACCATAATAGAACTATTTGGTACAATAGATGTATGAAACGCTGTGAATGGTGTACCGGGCTGCCCCTGTATATGGAATACCACGACACGGAATGGGGAGTTCCGGTTTACGATGACCGGAAGCACTTTGAATTTCTTGTACTGGAATCTGCACAGGCGGGTTTAAGCTGGCTGACTATCCTGAAAAAACGGGAAAACTACCGGAAAGCCTACGACGGGTTTAATCCCGAAAAAGTAGCCAAATACGGTCAGGCAAAAAAACAAAAACTCCTCTCCGATGCCGGTATAGTACGGAACCGCCTTAAAATAGAAGCGTCTATTAACAATGCCCGTTTGTTTCTGGAAGTACAAAAAGAATTCGGAAGCTTTTCTGCATACCTCTGGAGCTTTGTCGGAAAAAAGCCCGTTTGCGGTAACTGGAAAACCCTGGCGGAGATCCCGGCTACTACAGAGCTATCCGACCGTGTTGCCAAAGATATGAAAAAACGTGGATTCCGCTTTTTGGGAAGTACAATAATGTATGCACATCTTCAGGCAACAGGACTGGTAAATGATCATCTGACATCATGTTTCCGTTTCAGAGAAGTAAAAAAGCTGATCACACAACAGGAATAATATAGTATACTCTCTGTATGTTCCGTGAACTGTTCTTTTTTCTGAAAAGAATTAAAACCTATGCACTCATTGGCGAAAGCGGTACCGGTAAAAGTTTCCGGGCAATGCTTGTTGCCCAAAAATACAGAATAGAATTTATTATTGATGACGGCCTTTTAATACGGGAAAACCGTATTCTGGCCGGTCATTCGGCAAAAAAAGAAAAAAACTTCCTGGCGGCAATCAAGGTAGCCCTTTTTGACAACAAGGAACGCCGTAAAGAAATAATCAAACGCCTGTCGGCAGAAAAGGTTAAGAAAATACTGATTCTGGGGACTTCGGAAAAAATGGTTAACAAAATTGCCAGCAGACTGGAACTGCCTGCTCCCGCTCGGATTATTCATATCGAAGATATTGCCAGCCAGGAGGACATAGAAAAAGCTATCAGAACCCGTAAGATCGAGGGCAAGCATGTGATCCCCGTACCGGCAATCGAAATAAAACACAGTTATCCCCAGATTTTTTATAACGCTATCAGGATTTTTAAACCCAGGCGCTTGCAGGAAACTCTGGGGAATGTTCCTCAACTGCATGAAAAGTCGGTGGTACGGCCCGAATATTCCAAACGTGGCAAGGTGATAATCTCGGAATCGGCCCTTTCGCAGATGGTAATTCATTGTATTGATGAATTTAATGAACAGATATATGTTAAAAAAATCTCTGTTAAAGACGAAAAGTCCGGGTACCGGCTGGTAATTACCATAGATGTGCCTTTTGGGTTACAATTGGGAGGTGATATGCAGGAGTTGCAGCAGTACATTATTGACAACATAGAGCGTTACACGGGAATACTTATAGAAGAAGTTAATATTATTATAGATAAATTTCGGGAGGAAAAAACACAATGGAAAGGACCTTAAAACAATTATTTTTCTTCACTGTTCTATTAAGCCTGGGAATAACTTCAGGCGCACAGATCAGGACAGCCCACTATGAGATCATTGTTCCGGAAGGAACCAGTGATGTATATTCATCCGAAATGGAACAGCGGTTTACCGAGTTTAATAAGGTTTTTCGCTTTGATCCGGCGCAGCTTGGTTCTCTGCTTAAAGTAAGGGTCTTTACCGATAAAAATGAATACGACAGCTATGTTGTCGGCTTACTGGGAAGCCCAAGACCCGGCGCTATTTATATTCACTACCGTAACCCCGCCAACAGGGAACTGGTAATACACAGGGGAAGCAGCGAAGAAGACTCCATTGTTCCCTACCAGGCATTTATTCAGTTCCTGCGTGCTTTTATCCACGAGCCGCCGCCGTGGCTTCGGGAAGGTTTTGCCGTCTATTTTAATACTCTTAAGTATGACAGGGCCAGGGGAACACTGGTTTACGAAGAAAACCTCAGTTGGCTTGATACGGCAAAACGATCAGCCATAAACCCTGAAGCAATTCTACAGTCCGCCGCTTCTTTTCCAAACATACAGGCTTTTTCCTGGGCTATGGTTTCATTTTTTATGTCTGATAAAAGCAGTGATTATTTTCGATCCCTGACAGACTCTTTAATGATGCTTTCTCCTGATGCATCAACTGAAGAAAATGTCCAGTTGATGTACAAAAGACTGATAATGTTTAATCCCATTGCCGCACTGACAAGAGATTACAGTAATTATATTGCAGGCAAAAAAACCTTTACAGAACTGGTTGAAGACGGGCAAAGAGCATACGGAGCAAAAAATTATATTGCTGCAGAAGAATCCTTCCGCAAGGCGGCAACACTTAGAAACAATCACTATGCTCCCTGGTACTACCTGGGTCTGGTGGCATACGAAAACAAAAAATACAACGAAGCGGAAGACTTTTATAAAAAAGCTTTGGATTTGGGCGGCGAAAGAGCCTTGATCCAGTATGCCAGAGGGGTAAATGCCGCTGCCGCAGGAAAAAAAGCCGAAGCAATAGCTTTTCTGGAAGAAGCCGCCGCCGCAGACAGTGCCAGGTACAAAACCCGTTCCGACGAGCTAATCAGAAAGCTGCAATAGGGAGTTTGTTTACACGGGGGTACAGAGGTTTACGATTGGCTCAATAGCACGTAAATCTCCGTGCCCTAGGAGCCTGTCGGACTTGTAGAATTTTGCGGTAAGTAACCGCAAAATTCTGCGATTTATGGGCTCCTTTGCGAGTTTGCAAGGTAGAAAATACTCAAAAACTCGGTTTTTGAGTATTTTGTTTATAGAAAAGGGCAAAGCCCGACAAACTCCTAGGTTCACTTTACCATTTTGATATTGGTCATTTCCGCTTGTTCTGCATTTCCAGCAACAGATCCAGATGGCGTAACATGTATTCCTGGAATTCCGGGCAAAGCTTATCGAAAAGAAGTTCGATTTTTTTTCGGATTTCACCCCCGGAATTATCAAACATAGTCCCTATTCCGGTTTTTAACCAATCTTCGCTTACTCCGAAAGTCATGGAAACAAGCTTAACCATGCGATCATTAAGTACCCGCCGTTCTTTTTCCAATTCGTAAATATAGCTTCTTGAAAGGTGTAGATCCCCGGCAAAGTTTGTGGGCGTTTTTTTAAGCGCTTTTCGTACTCGAATCAGCCGCTCATTTGCTGTTTCCGTTGGCTTTCCGTTCATAACAACCTTATGCGATTAAGAATATACCATGACAAATATCACACAGAATGATTCTAAAAACAACAATATTTACTTCGCAGCGGTTTCTGTCGCAACAATAGATTTCTTTCTTCGTCTCCGTCTTGGTTTAGCCGTTTCGTCTGGTTTAACTTGAACATGCTGAACCCTGCTGTGTCTGATGTGTGCGGCCTGTTTTTCGCGTTCAAAGGTACGAATTTTCTTTAAATCAATGCCATGTTCGGCAAAGATAAGCCGTACTGCCTGTTCCAGTTCAACCTTGGGCGGATTCATGGGAAGTATAAAACGGCGCACATCAAAAAAAACTGTTTTATACTTTTCCCAACTGCTTTTCGTTAATTCCTGCCAGGGTGTTTTTTGTTCCAGATAATTGCGGATTAATGCTGCAAGCGGCGACGGCTTCGCAGATAACAGCTGCTTTCCTGACGGCGACTGCTTCGCTGGCGGCACCTGCTTCGCTGGCGGGTGTCCATTAACAGATGAATAATGTCCGGAAACAAGATCAACAAAACCCTTAAGGTATGCATTACGGAAAGCCGAGTCAATTTTCATCATGGCAGAAGCTTCTTTTTGCAAAAAACCGTAAAGTCCTGCATCTTCCAGACTTTCTATAATTTGAGGAGCGGCAGGGGAACGGATAATTTTGGAAAGTTCTTCGGTAAGACGGGAATTGGAAATTTGATTCAGAAAAAACGCCTCTTTTTTAATGCGTCTCCGCAGGAGCCATGGAATGGAAAAACCTCCTGCTGCAGCATATTTAACAGCCCGTATCATCCGTACAGGATCATCCCGAAAGATCAATTCCGGAGGTATAATAGGCCGCAGGATTTTTTTCCTGATATCGTTCATGCCGTTTACATAATCCACAACCAGTTGTTTGCCCGGATCGTAAAACAAGGCATTGCAGGAAAAATCTCTGCGTAATACATCTTCTTCGATGGTACCGTAGGTATTACTGGTGTGCCCATCCTTAAGGGAACGAAATGTGGATACTTCAAAGATTCTTTCGCCGAAAAAAACATGAACCAGGCGGAAACGTTTTCCGATAATTCGGGAATTACGGAAAACCCTCTTAACTCTGGCAGGGGTGGCGTCGGTTACAATGTCAAAATCCTTGGGCTTTTTCCCCAGAATCAGATCCCGTACCGCACCTCCGACGATATAACTTTCAAAACCGTTTGCACGCAGCCGGCCGGTAATAAATACCGCATCGCTGTCTACATCGGCAATGTTAATTTTGTGTTCATCACGGGTGTAGACTTCGGCCTTTTTTTTAAGGCTGCCGTCCTGTTCTTTTCCATATCGGATCAGCACATATATTCCTAATCAACCCAGGATAGCTGCTGCAAAACCTGTAACGGAGGTTTTTCCGCCTGTGCAACAGCTCCGATCGTAATTTAATCCAGATGCCGCAGAAGCCAGTTAAGAAGAGCTTCTGTCACTTCTTCCCTGTTGGTTTCATTGATCGTTTCATGCCGTGCTTCCGGGTATACCACAAATTCCAAATTATTAATTCCCTGACTTCTGTACGAGTTTACAAGGGCAGTCGGGCTTGTTCCCATGTCTCCTACAGGATCCGCACTGCCGCAAAAAATAAATACCGGCAAGTCCTTGTCGATCCGGGCAATAGCATTATTTTTATGTATTGCCGACAAGCCTCTAATCATGTCACGATTAAAACCCGAAGAACAGTCATATCCGCAAAGAGGATCCGCTTCGTAAGCATCTACTTCTTTTTCATCACGGGAAAGCCAATCAGAAGCTGTTCGGTTCGGCCTGAAAGGCATGCTATAGGGACCCTTGGTCATGGCAATGGCAATTTTGGAAACGCGTCTTTTACCTTTTAACAAGGCAAGCAATGCAAGAACCGGCGCCCCCAGGGCGATCTTTGCCCCTCCCGGACCTCTGGTTCCGGAAAGTATACATCCTTTTAGCTTGATATTCGGGTCCGGATTTTCTATTAATGCCTGAACCAAAAAGGAACCCCAGGAATGACCCATTATAAAGAAAGGCGCCTCTCCGTATTCATTCCTGGTTTTTTCTATAATATGCCTTGCTACAATTCGCAAATCTTCCACTACCCGGAAAAAACCGTCATGGTCTGCGGTATGACCCAACAGACCGCCCTTTCCCGCATCATTAACCGAAAGGTCTGCGGTCTTTCCATGACCCCGCATATCTGCAGCCCAGACTTCAAAACCCCTGGAACACAGCTCCTTTGCAAGACGCCCGTACCGGAGGCAATGTTCCGCCATTCCGTGAGCGATATGTATAATGCCCGCAGGCTTTTCTGCCTTGGCTTCCTGCTGCCAGCGCCGCACAAAGATTTTTGCCCCATCATCGCAAGTAACCCAGCAGTTGGATTCAATCATGCTTTATTATGGTACAGTCACCTTATATATACAAGAGGACCGTAAGCCAATGGCGCCACAGGCTCCTGGGCCGGCTGCCATATTGAAACAATGAGCATATTCATCCGAAAATGATTGTATGGGAAAAAAAGCAGCCTTAATCCTGCTGGCGTTGTGTTGTTTCCGAATCGGCGCTGAAACAGCGGTAGGGACTTTTCCCAAAGAGAATGCTGACGCTACCACCCCTGTCTGGCGGCATGCTCCCGGAGGAGCATTGCTGGGAGTACCGGCAATTCAGGCTGGAACAGTGGTGGCTGTACTGGAAGGCGGCCATCTAAAGGCTTATACCCTGGAAGGAAAGCCGCTTTGGGATTATTGGGCCAAATCACCACGGTTAATTCCCTACGTAACACGCAGCCGTGAAGGAACTTCCTATATATGCCGTACCGACGGCACGTTTATTGCAATAAACCGGGCAGGAAGGGAGTTATGGCAGCTTAAAACCGGACCTATTACAGCCCCGGTGGTTTGCGGATGGGACGGAAGAATATTTGTTACAACCGAAAAAAAAATCGCCTGTTATACAGCCTCGGGTTACCTTTTATGGAACGTCGAGCTGGAACAAAAAATTGTTTCCGGCCCTTTTCTTGCCGGAACAGGCGGAATTGTAACTGCCCTTGAGGGAGGAGAACTATTGGAGTTTAACCCTTTTGGCAAAGTTACAAGCCGTCAAATCGGAGAAACCCCAACGGCAATAATCCCGGTTAATGGCGGAACTGTAACGCTTTTAAAAAACGGCTATCTTAAGTTATACCGGGAAAACTCTCTTTCTCCTGCCCGTAATGTGGGAAGCGTCCGCGGCACTCCTTTGGGCGGAATTAGCCGAGGTAATAGCGTGGCTCTGCTGCTTTCAAACGGTTCTGTAGTGCAGGTGTCGCTTTCAAACGGGAAACAACAGTGGAGTGAATCAAGCCACATAAAAAACAGAGAAATTGATACCGCTAACGACTTTGCCATGTTATGGGATGAACGCGGAATCTATGTATTCAGCCAGTTGGGAGCAACAGGAATCAGTAATGCCGGAAAACGGTTATGGCTCCTCAGGTTAAATGGCGCTTCATCTATCCCTGTTTTGAGTGATGACGGTACCCTCTTTTCCGGCGGAAAGGATTGGATACTTTATGCATATAAGGTTGAAAATCGTATTGTACAGCGGAAAGAATCTTTATACGGCCCTGCTCCGGATGGAAACTACGGCCTGGCAAACCCTGACCCTTCTCCATGGGCGGAAGATTACGACAGATTTTACGAAACACGAATGAACGAAGAATTAAGATATCTAAGTTCTCTGATTAAAGAAGGCAAGGTGGGAGAAAATGAGCTGAATTATGCCGCATACCTTCGGGAGATTTCCGGGTCATCTATTAACCCAAAAATATCGCAAAGCAGGCCGCCGGTTCATGTCCGGCACCGTTCGGAAGCGGCCAGGCTCCTGGGCTATTTTGGCTCACGCGAAACGATCCCTTTCCTGACGGAACTCTACCTGAAAGATCCCGACCCGGCTGTACGGACTGCCGCAGCCGAAGCCATCGGCCGTATAGGCACTGATCCCGATGGCATAGCTATGAGAGCTTTTACTCAAATAATTACGGCAGCCAACCGGGATGAACAGATTCTTATCGTTACAGCATCCGCCATTGGTGCACTGTGCCGCTTTTCAGGCCCTCCTTTGAGCGAAAGCGGCATACAATTACTGGGTATTATTGAACGTGATTTTATGCCGGCACGGGCCAGAGCCCAGGCCAGGCAGGAAATAGCCAATATGAGGTAATTTCGTTAGTTGACCTTGAACTTCATTACTTCCTTGGTAAGGGTATCAATGCTGCTTTTATTCCCTACCGTAGATTCATCTTGCGGATTTTGCCCGTATGGTGTATTTTATTAGGGTAACCATTTTCAAAAAACTGAAGGTTTTAAAAAGCCTCAGAGCATATCCAAAAAGGAGCATTATTATGAAAAATCCTTTTCGCATGGTATTAATGGCCGTTTTGTTTCTGGCGGTTGTTTTTACGGTTAATGCCCAAAATGTTAACCGGGAAGAACTGGAAACCAACCAGGCAACGGTAAACTTTATCAATTATGAAGGGCCCCATTCACGGATTGATACGGTAGAACAAATCCGGAATATCGGGTATGAACTGGGACGCGCTGTCAGAAACGGCGCCGCCAGGGCAGGAGCGGCAAACCGTTATTTTGTAATCCACTGTGTGGGCGATACCGACGGAGATAAGTTCGATGCTGATGTATTTGGACTGGGACCGGATGTCGGCGTAGACCACATCAGAAACCTCAGGCTGATTATTCAGGGGTATCTTCAGGGCGCTTACGATTACAGCGCCGCGGATGCCTCGGTTCTGGCCCGTTATGTTACGATTTACAATGCCGTTTTCCGGGGAGACTGGGATTTCTATACAACACGGTATAAAAACGTTGTTGTCGATAACCTTGTTCGGGAAAGAGCAGGCCTTTCGATCCGTTATGATGAATGGCCCGGCCAAACCTTAATGACCATACCTCTGGGAACAGGAGCGCCGGGTTCTCTCAGCGCAATTGACACTTCCGGCCTTACCGACCCTGCGGTAATTGATTCTTTGCGAAGCGAAGAAGGCAGAGGTATCGAAGATCGTCAGGACATGGTTGATCTGAAAGAACGGGAAGCTGAAGAAGCTAACCAAAGCGCAACGCTTCAACGAGAAGCAATAGCTGAAGAAGAAAAGAACATACAGCGTAACCGGGAAGAAAGCAGCAGTACCCAGCAGCGGATTGAACAGCAGCAACAGCAGGCACAGCAGCAGCAGCAGCAGGCACAGCAGCAGCAACAGCAGGCACAGCAGCAGCAACAGCAGGCACAGCAGCAGCAGCAGCAGGCACAGCAGGACGAAGCCGCCGGCAAAATAACGGCGGAAGAATCCCAACGGCAGCAGGAACAAGCACGGCAACAGCAGGAACAAGCACGGCAGCAACAGGAACTGGCTCAGCAGCAACAGGAACAAGCTCAGCAGAGGGAGCAGGAACTGGCCCAAGAACAAATGGCCAATGAACAACGTCAACAGGAAATAGCTGAGCGTGAACAGGAACAGGAACAACGCCGCCAGGATGCAGATGCAGCCCAGCAGCTGGCCGATCAAAAAACCGAGGAAGCCCAGCAGGAACGGCAGCAGATTGCCCAGGATCAGCAGGAAATGATTGATTCGGGCAGCACGACAGGTGCAGCAATAGCCAGTGCAACCCCCGGAACACCCAGCGTCAATGGCCTCCTGGCAGCAGGAATATTACAGAGCAACACCTCATTGGGCCGCCTCCTGCGAGTTGATCCCAATAATGGAAATGTTGTTCAGACATCCCCCATGACATCGGTAAATACCAGAACGGTTACCATTTCAGGCAACCGGATCTTTGCTATTGCCGGAATCAACCGCGGAAATGCGGCAATCAGGCTCGTTGAAATGAACAATGATTCTCTGGAAATGCTCAAGCAGGGAGACGATGATATTAATCAGAACAGTTTGCTTTGGACAAATGGTAATAATCTCTACGCAATTGTTATAGTAGATGGTAAAGATTACCTGGCCCGGTTTGACACTAACCTGGTAAAACAAGCCCAGACCGCTGTGGAGGTACACCCCTACGCTTCCTGTATATTCCAGGGAGACCGGATTCTTACCCAAAAGCTCGACGGTACGCCGCTGCTTCTTAACGGACAGACACTAAGATGAATCTAAGGTAGGTGTTCCAAAAACTGAAGTTTTGGAACACCCTCAGATAAACATTGGCGCCTCAATCAAGACTTAAAAGAGCCTTGATTGAGGTATGGAATTATGTCGAAAATAGATTTGCACATTCATTCAAGATTCAGCAGTGACGGCGAAATTCCGGTCAACCGTATTCTGGAAATGTGTTCCCTAACAGGAATGAAACTCGTATCAATAACAGATCATAACTCTGTAGAAGGTGTAAGCGAAGCCATGGAAACAACGGATGTCGAAGTTGTTCCCGGTGTTGAACTGGACTGTATTTACAGGGGATTAAATCTTCACCTGCTCGGATATGGCTTTGATCACACAAATAAAGCGTTTTTAAAAATTGAGGAAGATATTCTTAATCAGGAAAAAGATGCAGGTGAGAAAAGAATCCGTCTGTTCCAAAAGGCAACCGGTATTCCGCTTGATATTGCGGAAATTCTTAATTCAGAGCACGCAGATATTATCAGCGGAGAATTAATCGCAGAACATGCTCTGGCAATAAAAAACATCGGGGATTATGATGTATTAAAACCATACCTGCCGGGCGGAGAAAAGGCCGATATGCCCTATGTACGGATTTACTGGGATTTTTTTGCTCCGGATAAACCGGCATACGTACCAATTCGGTATATTTCTTTACCGGATGCAATAAAACTTATCCACAATGCAAACGGGATGACAGTATTGGCACATCCCGGACAGAACCTGTCCGGTAATTTCAGCCTGTTACCTGATATTATTTCGGAAGGTCTTGACGGAATCGAAGTATACTCTTCTTACCATTCCGCAGAAGATGCCGCCTATTTTCTTGATATCGCCAAACAAAACCGGCTGCTGGTCAGCTGCGGAAGTGATTTTCACGGAAAGAACAAACCAGCCATTCAGCTTGGAGGCCACGGCGCCTTGCTTGACGATGAAGAAATTATAACCTCATTCCACCATAAACTTATTGGAGAAAAAAAATGAATTCATCTATTAAAAACCGGCGAAGTATCAGAAAGTACAAATCGGACAAACCTGTTACAAAAGACCAGCTTAACCAGCTTCTGGAAGCTGCCATGATGGCGCCTTCCGCCTGCAATTCGCGTCCATGGGAATTTATCGCCGTTACAAAACGGGAAATTCTTGATGAAATTGCAAGGATTCACCCTTTTGCAAAAATGTGTAAAACCGCAACGGCCGCCATTATTGTAGTGGCAATTCCTCAGGAAGGCATGCCTTCGGGTTATTTCTCGCAAGACTGTGCTGCAGCCACGCAGAATATACTTTTGGAGGCCGTCGCAATAGGACTCGGCGCCTGCTGGTGCGGCGTCTATCCCAGGGGAGAGCGGATAGATTCTTTACGCAAACTCTTTAATATCAACGAGCCGAAAATTCTTTTTAATGTTATCGCCGTCGGAACTCCCGACGAAGCGCCTGAGCAAAAAGGCTTTTTCGAAGAAGCGAGAGTTACATATATAGAATAATTGCAGTTATTTTCTCAGATTAAACCAAAGTTCTTGCAATGCGGACTATGTCCGCAAAGACCCCGCCTGCTGTAACCTGAGCCCCTGCGCCGGGGCCCTTAATTACCATAGGAAGTTTTGAATAGCGGTCGCTTGTAATAACTACCATATTGTCGGAATCTTTTAGGCCAAGAAAAGGACTGTCCGCTTTTTCGCTTCGTAATGACAGCGTTGCTTTACCTGCTTCGATAACGGCGACATAACGCAGGCCTCTTCCTTCCGCCGCAGCTTTTGCTCTGCGAGTTTCAAAATCCGCATCGCATTTTTCCAGCTCTTTAAAGAAGCTTTCAATGTCAGGAGCTTTAAAACAAGCTGCGGGAAGCAAGCTTTCTATTTTCAGGTTGTTGTATTCCATTTTCATGCCGCATTCGCGGGCAAGGATCAAGGCTTTTCTTGCTGCGTCCATGGCATTAAGATCATCTCTTGGATCGGGTTCCGAATAACCAAGAGCTTTTGCTTCGCTAACCAGGGCGGAAAAAGTTTTACTGCCGTCAAAATTATTAAAAATATACGAAAGCGTTCCCGAAAGAACCGCTTCGATACGACGAACACGATCGCCGGATAGAAATAAATCACGCAATGTCGAGATAACCGGCAGTCCTGCACAAACCGTTGTTTCATAGAGATACGGTATTCCCCTTTCACGGGAATAGCCAACAAGCATGCGGTAGTATTCATAAGTCCCTGCATTGGCTCTTTTATTCGGCGTAATAACCGGAATTGCGCCGGTAATAATATCACCGTAAGAAGCGGCAACATCATCGCTGGCAGTACAATCACAAAAAGCCGTATTGGGAAGATTATATGACTTCATTGTATCAATAAACTTATTTAAATCAAACATAACAGGAGATGTATCGTTTGTTTTTTTGTTGAGTATTTTTTTTACCTTACCGGGTTCCAGACCTTGAGTATTAAAGATCATTCCATGTGAATTTCCCGCCCCAACCAGGGAAATCTTGATTTGATAGGTATCAGCCAGAATTTCCTGCTGCAAAGAAAGTTGATCCAGCAGAGTCCCGCCGATAAGGCCAGTACCCAAAAGAAAAAGGTTAACCGACCGGATCCCCGCAAGAAAGAACGCTTCGTGTATTGCATTCAGGGCTTTTGATTCATCCGAGCGGGATATTACCAAAGAGATATTCAGTTCCGAAGAACCCTGGGCAATGGCAACTATATTTACCCCGTTTCGGCCCAAAGCATGGAAGACTTTGCCGGAAATACCTGATACTTGTTTCATCCTGCCGCCCACGACAGCAATAATGGCAAGGTCTTCTTCCGCCACAGGTTCGTCGACCAGTCCCCCCAAAATTTCCTGGCCGAATTCCTCCCGCAAGGCAAACAATGCTTCATCTCCAAATGCAGAATCCACCGCTGCACAGATCGAGTATTCGCTGGCTGCCTGACTAATAAGAATCACACTAATTTTCTGCCTGGCCAATGCACCGAAGAAACGTGATGAAAAACCTGCTACCCCCATCATTCCCGGGCCTTGCAGACGTATCAGTGTTACTTTAGGCAGAGAACTAATCCCCCTGATTGGATATTCGCTCGGTTCGGCTTTAACGGTAATTTTTGTTCCGGGACTTTCGGGATTAAATGAATTCCGTATAACAATCGGAATTTTTTTGTCAAGAGCCGGTTTAATCGTGGGAGGATAAAGAACTTTTGCCCCAAAATGGGAAAGTTCCATTGCCTCTTCGTAAGAAAGTGAGTTTATTCTGAAAGCGTTTTTAACGAGCTTTGGATCGGCAGTCAGTATCCCGTCCACATCTGTCCATATCTCCACTATGTCAGCACGCAGAGCAGCTCCGTAAACAGCGGCAGTTAAATCAGAACCGCCTCTGCCCAGCGTTGCAGTGGAACCATCTTCGGTACGGCCGATAAAACCTGACGCAACAAAAAGTGTTTGGTCTTCGGAAGGTGAATTCTTTTTTCCGTAAACCTGTCCAACCGTGTCCTTTATGCGCATGTAGCTTTCGCCGCGAATAATACGAGCGGCGCCGAAGTTTCTGTCGGTAACAATTACTTCACGGGAATCAAGGTACTTTGCAGGAATACCGGAAACACGGAGTATACGGGCAATGAGGGGAGCGGAAAGACGCTCACCATAGCTCATAATGCTGTCCATAACCCGCGGAGAAATCTCCCGCAGTATAGCAATACCATCCAGCATACGGGAAAGCTCGGCAAAGGATTGTTCTATTTCCGCAGCAGCTTCTTTTCTTTCTTCGTTTTTAAGGAAAGCAGCACTTAGTTCCAAATGGCGCTTCTTCATAGCTGCAATTGATTTCGCAACATTTTGCATGGAACTTGAATGCAACCCATCATTAACACAGTCAGTACCTGAAGCATCCTTTGCATCAGCAGCAGCTTTAATAAGACCATCGGTAATACCCGACAGTGCGGACACTACCATAACCTTTACTTTATTCTCGTGTTCGGAATTTTTAAGAATGGAAATAAGATTGGCAAGAGATTCTTTTGTTCCTACGGATGTACCGCCAAATTTGCATACCAGCATAAAAATTATTGTACTACGCTTGCCCGGTCAGTTTCAATCAGTTATTATCTTTTTATGAAGCGTTATTATTTTGATTGGGCAGCTACAGCTATTCCCGCAAAAAATATTGCAAACTGCGCAGATAATACGGCGTTTGTTCCTGTTGGCAACCCTTCTTCGATTCATACAGAAGGAAATGCCGCCCGGCAAGCGTTGGAAAATGCACGGAGAATATGCGCTAAATCATTGGAAGTAAAACCGGAAGAAATTTATTTTACTTCTGGCGGAACCGAGTCAAATACTATAGTACTTTTTTCACTACTTACCAAGCCTCGCCGTTTTGTTGACAGCTCTCCGCAGGAAAAAACAAATAAATCTGCCGTCTTCTTGTATTCGGCAGCAGAACATCCTTCAATCCGGGAAAATATTACATCATTGGAACACCTTGGCATTCCCTGTGCTTCAATAGGGGTAGAGAAAGACGGAAGAGTAAGCGAAGCAACGCTGGAAAAAACGCTGAAAAAAAATTCCAATACCCGTATGGCGGCTTTAATGACAGTAAATAACGAAACAGGGGCGATTAACGACATAAAGGCATTGTCAGCTTTAATCCGTAAAAAGCAGAACAGCGCTATTCACATTCACTGTGATGCGGTTCAGGCATTGGGAAAAATCAAACTGGACCTTTATAACTGGGGAATTGATTCGGCTTCGTTCAGCGCACATAAAATCGGAGGCTGCCGGGGTATCGGCTTACTCTGGTTAAAATCTCCCATTACTCCGCTTGTCCGCGGAGGAGATCAGGAAAAGAAAATCCGTCCCGGAACGGAAAATACTCAAGGTGCAATAAACCTGGCGGAATCGCTGGAAAAACAAATAAAGGCGGAAACATCAGAATACAAAGAAGCGTCAGAAAAAATGAAAACACTTATTTCTAAACTACATAAAACCGGTTCCTTTATACCCATACCTTCCGGCAGGGAAGCCGGGGACAACCGCTTTTCCCCGTGGATTCTTCAGTGTGCGTTTAAGAACAAAAACGGAACGATCATACCCGGAGAAGTGATGGTACGCACACTGGACGAAAAAGGCTTTGCTGTTTCCACCGGTTCGGCCTGTTCTTCGGCGGACAAAAGACGACCCGTTCTGGAAGCAATGGACATTGACAGAGAAGTCAGCCTTGGCGGCATACGTATTTCCCAGGGTTACAGCACAACGATGGAAGAAATAAATTTGCTTGCCGATACAATCACTGCATTGCTTATTACCCTGTAGTGTAGTATCTTAATACGGAGGTTTATCATGGGAATGGTATTCGAAACTATTACATTAAAAAATGCCGGAGATGTGGCAAATGCTGAACGCGGCTATATTTCTGAGCAAGAAGTCCGGGAAACTACTGTTAGTGCTGTAGTTGATACCGGTGCTTTTACTTTGGTTATTTCTGAAGAAGTCCGGGAAATACTTGGCTTACGGATACGGGGAACTAAAAAAGTAACACTTGCTAACGACAAAAGAGAGGTTTGCACGGTAACCGAACCGGTGGAGATTCACTGGAAAAACCGTGACACCACACTGCCGGCTATTGTCTCGTCGGGCTGGGGCAAAATACTCCTGGGCGCTTTACCGCTTGAAGACATGGATTTGATGGTCGATCCGGTAAACCAAAAACTCGTCGGCGTTCACGGCGACAAAATAGAGAGTTATATACTATAGCTACAATAACAATTCTGGTAAAACTTGGAGAACTCACCTTAAAAGGCGGAAACCGCGAAAGCTTTGAATTGATCCTGCGTCGTAACCTAAAAACGATGCTTCGTGCCCGTGCCCCGCATTCCACACTTGAAAGCAGATCGGGACGAATTTACATTCACTGCACCAGCGAAGAAGCGGCGGATGCTGTGGAAGAAGTTCTTTGCCGCCTTACGGGGATAGCCGGCTGGGCAAGGGCACAAAAAACCGAAAAGACCGTTGATAAAGTTCTGGACGCATGCGTTAAGGAAGGAAAAAGAATTGCGGAAAACAAAATAAAAACATTTAAAGTCGAAGCGCGCAGAACTGATAAAAGTTTCCCGTTAAACTCCTACGAAATTTGCTGTGCAGCAGGAGATGCAATAATAGCGGCTGTTCCTGATCTGCACGTTGATGTAAAAAACCCGCAGAGTATTATCTCTGTGGAAATACGGGAAAAAGCGTATATTTACGGAACGGGAAAAAAGGGCCTCCGGGGACTGCCTGCGGGAAGCGCAGGGAGAGGACTTTTGCTTTTATCCGGGGGAATTGATTCACCTGTTGCCGGCTGCCTGATGGCAGGCAGAGGTATGGGACTTGATGCGGTATATTTTCACACCCCGCCCTATACTTCCCAGGAAGCGCTGGAAAAAACAATCCGGCTTGCGGAGATTACCGGCTCGTTTTGTATGGGTATACACCTTTACATTGTAAACTTTACAGAAGTACAAAAAACTATTGCGGATAAAAGCCGTCCGGAATGGAACACAATTCTTCTGCGCATGGCAATGATGGAAACTGCTTCTTTTATTGCACATAAAGCAAAAACAAAATGTCTTGTAACCGGAGAAAGCCTTTCCCAGGTGGCAAGCCAGACAATCGAAAACATAAGCTGCACGGAAAGCCGCACCGCATTACCGGTATTAAGACCATTAATCGGAATGGACAAAGAAGCGATCATAACTCTGGCAAAAGAATTTGGCACCTATGAAACATCAATCCTCCCTTATGCGGATTGCTGTGTGTTGTTCAGTCCTACTCATCCTGTACTGCGGGGAAAAGTACAGGAAGCTGCTGCCCTGTACGATACACTAGAATTACACGATCTTCTGTTCAGCGCAGCCAGGACAGCGGAAATAAAACGATGCGGCTATTATCAATAAAAGCTTCAATTTATCGAATTAAACGCATCCACTGCAGTCGTAGCTCGCCATGACCCCCACCTATGTGGCAACATTGAGCTCGATGCGTTCAGTTCGTTACGTTAAGGTCGTTAAGACGGATGAAAATCTCAATCTACAGTAAAGTGGGATTTTTAACCGTATAGATGTTCAAATTCATGAATCAGTTCCAGCGCCTTTGTTTTACAGTTTCCGCAGACTGTACCGATTTTGGTGGCCTGTTGGAGCTGTTCCCATGTATGGGCGCCGTTTTTCCAGGCTGTTTCCAGATCTTTGCCGGTGATCCCAAGGCAATTACAAATAGTAACATCCTCTTCTTTTAATTCGCCGGCCCGGCCTGTTTTTGTAAGGTAGTCGTCAATGGCTGCCTTCAGAGCTTTGTCGCCCAGTACAGAACAGTGAATCTTGTTCTGCGGCAGTCCTTCAAGTTTTTTTACAAGATCTTCAGGTTTGATTTTATATGCTTCTTCGATCTTCATTCCCATGATCGTTTCGGATAACATGCTGGTAGAAGCAATGGCGCTTGCGCAGCCGTATGTTTTCCAGCGCACAGCTGTGATAGTATCGTCTTTGATCTGAAGAAGCATTAACATTTGATCCCCGCACCTGATGTTCCCGATTTCTCCGCGGCCATCGGCGGGAAAATCTTCATTATCCGAAAGTACATTCCGGGGATTTACAAAATGTTCTTTTACCGTATCTGAATAAAGCCAATTGGTATTCATGTATACTCCAAATCCTTATTTGCGATCCAGCGCGCTCATGGAACGAAGCCGGACTATGATGGGCGGCAGTTTATCAAGAACATTATCAATATCGGTTTCGTCTGTTCCCATTCCAAGGGAAAAGCGGATCGAACCGTGAGCCAGTTCCGGCCCCGCCCCTATTGCCAATAATACATGAGACGGTTCAAGGCTTCCTGATGCACAGGCTGAACCGGTAGAAACTTCGATGCCGGCCAAATCCAAAGACAATAAAATGGCTTCCCCTTCCGCTCCGGGAAAAGATACATTAAGGGTATTGGGAAGCACATATGTCTCATGGCCGTTTATTTTGATGTCGGGAACTTTTTCCAAAAGTCCATCCCGTAGTTTCTTTCTTAACAGGCCGGTTTTTTCTCCATATTCATTAAGACTCTGTTTTGCCAGTTCCGCAGCCTTGCCGAAACCAAGTATCCCAAAATTATTGTAGGTTCCCGCCCTCATACCGTCTTCCTGGTGGCCGCCATGAATCAAGGGAACAAGAGGAGCTTTTTCTTTGATATACAGTGCGCCTATTCCCTTGGGGCCGTAGATTTTGTGAGCTGATGTGGTAAGGTAATCCACACCCAATTCCGCTGCATTCACCGGTATTTTTCCCACCGCCTGAACAGCATCTGTATGAACAAAAGCTCCGGCAGCTCTGGCCAGGGAAGCAATTTCTCTAATGTCCTGAACTGTACCGATTTCATTGTTGGCCATCATTACCGATACAAGCAGGGTTTCTTCGTTCAAAGCTTTTTTGTATTGTTCCATGTCAAGCCTGCCCGTTTCATCCACCGGCAGAAAAATCACCTTATAACCCAGCGATTCCAAATATCTGGCTGAATTAAATATACAGGGATGTTCAATTGAACTGGTAATAAAAACCCGCCGGCCTGAATTAAGCGGAGCGCCATGCTTGTCCGAAGCCAGAGCGCGCATAGTACCAAAAACGGTATTGTTTGATTCCGAACCGCCTGAACTGAAAATTATGGTTTTTGCCGGAACTCCCAGCAGTTCCCCCACCCTTTGGCGGGTTTCTTCAATCCTTGCTCTGGCTTCTCTTCCCGATCCATGCATACTTGATGCATTACCGAAAACCGCAAGATCGTCCACCATGGCTTCCCGGACTTCCTTGCGGAGAGGAGTAGTAGCGTTGTAATCAAGATAAATTCTTTTCGTATTATTCAAGCCTGCATTTCCTATATAAGCAGTATACTACAAAAACTATTTACTTTTCAGCCCTAAACTTCAAACTCATCGGCAATTGTGGAAATTTTCTGAATGGAAGACCTGGCGCTTACAGCAAGGTCTGAAACTTCCCTCGCACTGACATTGATGTTCCTGATACCTCCGGACATTTCTTCCATACTGGTTTTTATTTCACCGGCACTGCCCTGAAGTGTACCTATCTCCTGAAGCATGGATTCGCTGCCTATGTTCATTTTCTGTGAACCATCACTGACATTTCCGGTATGTTCGTTCATTACCCGAAGGGACTCCATAACCTGTCCCGCACCGGTTTTTTGTTCTCTAATAGCATTATCTACCTGAACAACCAGTTTTTCTGTTTCATTAATCCGGCGAGAAACCTCGGCAAAGGCCCTTCCCGACGCCTCTGCGTCCTTAACAATAAAATTGATGGTTCCGACAATCTGCTTCAATTCTGCACTGATTTTCTGGGATTCATTGGATGAATTCTCCGCCAGTTTACGGATCTCATCGGAAACAACAGAGAACCCGCGGCCTGTTTCTCCGGCATGGGCAGCCTCAATGGCAGCGTTCATGGCCAGAAGGTTTGTCTGAGCGGCTATGGTAGCGATAATCCGGTTAGCCTCCTGCAATGCCTGGGACTGTTCTACAATAGCATGGATACGCTCCGCACTTTCTCTCTGGATACGGCTTCCCTCTTCCGCCGCTTCCTCGACTGTTTGAAACTGAGAGGCCATCTTTTCTGTTACCGAACCAATAGAGGAGATGTTCTCTACCATTTCTTCCACTGCTGCGGAAGCCTGGCTCATGCTGGAAGTCTGGACGGCGATAGATTCATCCAGAGCTTTGATATGATCGGAAATCTGATGAACTGCCTGGGAAGACATATTCACACTCTCCATCTGGCTCTGGGTTTTAGTCAGTACCTGTTCCGAAGCTCCCGAAACACGGGTAATCGAGTCTGCCATGCCGGAAGCGTTTTCTTCCAGCCGGTGTCCCACATCGGAAAGTACTTTCTGTCCGCTTTTAATGTCCCTAATCCCCTCGCCCAGGTGCTCGCAGAAAGCATTTACCATTCCTGAGATGGTACCCAGTTCGTCTACAGAACAAACAGAAATGCGCCGCGTCAGATCCTTCCGTTCAGAGGAAAGGTTTTCCATTTGTTCTACTATTGAAGAGTAAAATCTGGAAAGATTTTTTTTAAGGGCAAGGGCCATGGCGATAACACAGATAAAGTAAACAGTCATCGGAATCTGTACGGCAGACCAACCGGCTTCGCTTATGGCATCCAGCATTCCCCCGGCATGGCTTAAGCCAAGAAATGCTATGGCGCATCCAAAGAGCAGGGACATCAGAGAAACTACTATCGGGACGATAAAAAATTTCAGTTCCTGCCGTTTTTCACGAAGCTCACGGGGATAACTGGTCAGGTTATGGGCAAGTAAAGCCCGAAAGACCAGACCGTCGCTCATTACATATACAAAGGTTCCAGCCAAAATTCCGAAGGAAAACATTGCCAGAAACAGGAATGTACTGATGGCTGGATCAATTCCCAGAAACCCTTTCCTGAAAAAAATGCCCCCCAAAAAAAGGGCATGGAGAACCACATTCAGACCTATAAGTTTAATCGGAACGCCGCCAATTTTTTTAAGCCTGACTACATATTCATTCTCCATGCAATTCCTGAAGAAATCCGGCGAAAAACATTTGGCATTCAGTCCCAGAACGATGCTGTACACGACGACAAAGACAACAGCCAGCGGACAAAACCTGGTTATCAGAACAGAAAAAGAATGCCCAAAAAAGAACAGGACAAAAAAATCAGCTCCTACCAGAGCGGACCCGGTAAGAAAAACAAGAGCAAGAAAAGAAATTTTTTTATTAGCCATGGAAACTCCTGATCCAATTAATATACTACAGAATACCTGAATAAAAAAAGTAGGATAAAACAGCCCGATTTTTATTTGCAATGTCCCCTTATTGGCGTTGAACAGGTGAATGCGTTATGCTTAGCTCATGAACACCATTGCAGAAGCTGAATTAAAAAAAGCCATCGACAAAATGATTTTTTCTCCTTCCGGCTGGCGCGGGATTTTTAACTCCGGCGGAGACGAAGAAAACCCCGGTGTAGAAATAGCCACTGTCTATAAAATCATCACCGCAGCTGCGGCAGTAGTTTTTTCGGAATATCTTATTGCCGGAACAGAACAGCACCCGGCAACCGGCGAATTACCAAAACCGCCGGTAATAATACTCGGAACGGATACCAGACCTACCGGAAAAACAATAGCGGATATTATGATCCGGTCTTTCCTTGTTTCGGGTTGCAGTGTTCAATTTGCGGGAATTACCGCCGCTCCGGAAATTATGGCATACGCACGTTCCGGACAGGATAATGCTGCCGGCGGCTTTTGTTATATTTCCGCAAGCCATAATCCGATAGGACACAACGGTTTTAAATTCGGCCTTTTCGACGGCGGAGTGCTGGAAGGGCTTGAAGCAAATAAATTAATCGAATCCTTCAAAAACTTTATGGCAAGTGATGATTCGGCAAGCAGGATCAGCGCACTGCTGGATAATGTTAATGAAGATAAAGTCCGGCAGGTGTATGCAGAATCACAACAGATAAAAGAAAAAGCTCTTGCCGCCTATCGTTCTTTCAGCGAAAAAGTTATTTACGGCGAAAGCCCGCAAACAGGCGCCCTTAAACAAGCGATGATCGACGGTTTAAAAACTTTTCCTTTAAAAATCGCCGCAGATTTTAACGGTTCCGCACGAACAGTCAGTATAGATGAAGAACTCTTTGGATCATTGGGACTTGGCTTTCACAAGATAAATGCCAGTCCGGGGGAAATTGCCCATGCAATTATCCCTGAAGGTGATTCTCTGGAAAGCTGCCGCCGTTTTCTGGAAGAACTTAACGCAAAAGACCCTTCAGTGCTTTTGGGTTATATGCCGGACTGTGATGGCGATCGCGGTAACCTTGTAATCTGGGACAAGAGCGAAGAAAAAGGGCGGAGCCTGGAAGCACAGGAAGTATTTGCCCTGGCATGTATGGCTGAATTGGCCCATCTGGTCTGGACCGGAGAACTGGAATACGATAATAACGAAAAATGCATTACAAAAGCAGCGGTTGCGGTAAACGGCCCTACTTCCATGCGCATAGACCGCATAGCAAAAGCCTTTGGTGTAGAAGTGTTCCGCGCGGAAGTGGGAGAAGCCAATGTAGTAAACCTTGCCAGAAACCTCCGTAACAAGGGATATCTGGTGCGTATTTTGGGTGAAGGTTCAAACGGCGGCAATATTACCCATCCTTCTTCTGTGCGGGATCCGCTTGCCACGGTCTTTGCATTGGTAAAACTTCTTACGATTCGCCGGGGCGGAGTACGCAATGCAGGCCTTTTTGAAATATGGAAAAACATGAGAAAAACTGATCTGATCTCCTCAGGGACAGTCCAAACTGATAACGGAGCATCAGATAATTTTTCCCTGGACGATATTATTGCTTCGCTCCCTCCTTTTCAGACCACAAGCGTTTCCGCACCCGAAGCAAAACTCCAGGTTACGACAAGAGATCATGCGCTGTTAAAAAGCCAATATCAGAAAATTTTTGAAAAAGAATGGAATGAAAAAAAAGACAAACTTATGTTACAATATAACATTACCGGATGGGAGGCGCGTTCCTGTATTGGAACAGAAGAAAAACAGAACCTTTCGGATTTTAGCGATGCTGAAAGCGGAGGACTTAAAATTGTTTTTAAAAACAAGGAAAACGATATCGCTTTTATCTGGATGCGCGGTTCAAAAACCGAACCGGTATTCCGCATAATGGCAGACGCCGAAAACCCGGAACTGGAACGAGAACTTATTGCATGGCAGCGGGCTATGACAACGGCAGCAGATAATGGTAAGATATTATAAGGAATAAATATGGGTGTACGCGGCGAAATTTTTTCTACAAGACTGATTCTTCCCAACAGAACCTATTTTCTTAATATAAAAGAAAATCGCATGGGAAATCTGTATCTAAACATTGTGGAAAGTAAAAATAAAGAAACCGGCGGTTTTGAACGGCAGTCGGTTATTGTCTTTGCAGAGGATCTTCCCGCTTTTCTTGGTGAATTTGACAAAACACTTAAGAACCTGGAAAAGATAATTCGGGAACAAAAACAAGGCGGAAGGAAACGATCGGAAAATCGTGAGGAAAACCCCCGCGAAAAAAACAGGCAAACCGGCAAACCACGCACAGGTTACAGGCCGGAATCATCCGCCGACAACCGGCGAGGGCGCGGTTCTTCTACGCCATACTCTGCCGAATCCGGCCGCTCACGGGCAGGCGGAAAAAGTTCCCCTACGCCATACTCCTCCAAGTCCGACCACTCGCGCTCAGGCGGGAGAAGTTCCCCTTCGCCATACTCCTCAAAGTCTGACCACTCGCGGGCAGGCGGGAGAAGTTCCTCTCCGGAACGTTCAAGAGACAGAAAACGGGTAATTGTAAAGAAAAAACCGGAAAAGTGAAATCCAATACAAGCGCTCTGTCTAACAAACCACTGTAGTACATTGTCAAACCCTGCTATAATATAAAGGAGAATACGCTATGGGAACAGTATATTCAGAAATTACCTTACTTAATTCAATGGATCTGGGCAAAGTAACCGAAGGGCTACTAAAGAAAGAAAACGTCCGCTCGGTTACCATAAGGGCGATTGCTGACACAGGGGCAATGTATATGGTTATCAACGAAGAAATACGCCAAAAACTGGGACTCGGTATATGGGGCGAAAAAAGCGTTTTGATTGCAAACGGCCAGCGGATTACTGCAAAAGAAACAGAACCGGTTGTAGTACGCTGGAAAAACCGCCAGACAGCTTGTTCGGCCTTGGTTATTTCAGACGCCAAAGTGATCCTTTTTGGAGCTATCCCCATGGAAGGCATGGATCTGATGGTTAACCCTGTTACCCAGGAAGTGGTAGGGGCTCATGGTGATAGAGAGGAATGTCTTATTCTATAATAACCGTCACTGTATTCTTACTTCTATCTCACCTTCAAAACCATTATGATGCACGAAGAGGAAGTGTACTTCCGGATTATATTCAGCTTGTATTTTCCTAGAATCCTCCGTACCGGTTTGCACTGCCGGCGCTGCGCATATTTTCGGGCTGTCCCAAATGCCGTCAGGAACAAAAATCATTGTAGGAACTTCCAGTCCGGGATCAGGGCGATACCGGAAGTACAGCGTTTTCTTTTTTGCATTCCACTTAAACGACAGCGGCTCTCCGGCGGTGGCAAGGGGATATGGCCGCAGCCATCCTGCCGTTGCTCTTGGACGCGGCGGGCCTTTTCCGTCGCCTGTTGTTACAATGGAAAAATCTTCGTTGTTCCAAAAATCCCCGCAACTGTTTGTATTATCCGCGGAATAATCCCAGATACAAGCACCCAAAAGCAATTGATCCATTGCATCGTAGTACATGGTCAGCGCTTCTTCATGCGCGGAATAATTTCCGTTTGTAAAAGCCTTGCCTTTATAAATATCGAAAGGAAGTCCGAATTCACCGACAAGGTTTGGCATATCCGGCACAATATTACCGGCAATTTGTTCAACGAAGAGAGCGGCAACGGCCTTTTTTCCCAGAACGATTTTTCCGTTTTTGGTATTTACGTTAAACCAGGACCGGAATTGTTTTAAAAACATCGTCGGGCCGTCGTACCAATGAAACCCATGAACGTTTCGAGGGGATGTAGTGTTATGCTGTTTGATACTTTCTTTCGCGGCAGCATCCTCTTTTATGCCAATGCCTTTTGGTACACCTTCAATAAAGAAAAGTGATTTTTCATCGGTTTCGGCAAGTCGCTGTCTGAATTTGTCCATAAAGGGAACAAGAAAATCATCTGAAAAGCGCGGCGGTTTTCCCATGTATCCGGAAAAATGATACGGATTAAGAAGTGTTGGGCCATGCTCCCCGTCACCCCAAACACCGGAGAGCTTCCACGGACAGGTGTTTCCGTTTTTAAAAACGGAAACACCGTTCGGATTAAGCAGGTAGCGGCCTTTTTTTCTTACTCCAAAAACCCCCGTTGAATATACGGGGATTTCCATTTTATGTCCCGAAGCTGCAGCCATTGCAGCAAATGGACTGGGCATGGGGCCCACAGCAACCATGTTATTTTCAAGATTGTTCAGGTTTGAATAACCGATAAATCCAGGATGTGGTTCATTCATCGTTCCCCAACCTGCAATTGAAGCGCAGTTTTTTAGCCGCCGTTTTGCATGGGCATAAGCCTCGATAAACCGGGTTTGCAGCCAGTTTTGAATTGGCGTATTGGCATCGCTGCCGGCAATGACAGTAGCCGGTTTTACAGACGGAGCAAACGCATTGCCTGCAAAAAACAGGGTAAACATTGTTGCTGCGGCATAGCGATTGTTTCCGGCAGGCCAGGTCATCAGGGGACGGCGATCGGGTGTAGTAATACCGGTAATCTCTTTAGACAATACTGCTCCGGCAGCCTCCAGCAGGCCTGTGTCTATTCCCAGCGCTTCCAAAGTCCAGGCCGGAGCGCCGTCGCCCCCGGCTGTCCGGCTCCATACATCCTGATGCGGATCAATCCACATATAAATGCCGTGCTTTTCTGCCGACAGAAGCAATTTACGAAGATACGCAAGATACGCTTCGTCGTATTTTCCGGGCCCTTCGTGTTCAAGCGCCTCCCAGGGGACAATAAGACGATTAAAATAGAAACCCCAACGCTTTAGTTCCGCAAAACGTTCGTCCGCATCTTCCAGCAAAAAAGGTTTTCCAACAAAAGATACCGTACCGGCAGAAATATCTTCAACAACAGGAACTTTGGTACTTCCGCCAAGATTACATCCCCGGAGAATCAGGGAACGGCCTTCTTCATCACAAATCCATGCGCCTTTTATATACATACGGTAATTTTTAATCTTAATCGAAAAAAAAGCAATGTTAAAAAAACGCACAATATATCTCTGAAAAAACTTTTTCTTCCCGATACAAGCACCAAATGCTTCTTTACCTTATTGTAGGCAGAGTTAAATCAAAACCTACTACTGAAGATGTGCAGGATCATATTGAACGTCTGAAAAAAATGCGTACATACGCCGATTTGCGCGGCGACAAGCGTACATTTTTAGCTGCTGTTGCCGGTGCGGTAATTGCGGACAATGTAAAAGACTATGCCTTAAAACAGGGCTTTTTTGTAATTGAACCCTCTGGAGAAACATTTACTATTATTTCCCCTATCGGTGATCCTAAAGAATGGTAACATTGGGCAAGTGCCCTAAATCAGTACCTGGACGGCGCCGATAATCGAAATATATGCATGCCCTTACAGTCTTATACGGCGGATCCCTTGTATCACAGGCATTTGAACCGGTTTTTAAGGGAAAGTCCGCTTTTTCCATGGCAATTAAACAGTCCGCAGCCTTTCCCGGCAGTGAAAAGATAGTTCTGCTGGCAAAAGATCAGGACTTTCCGGATGTTCCGCTTTCTTTTTTGGAAGAAAATAATGTCAAAGTTATTAAAAACCCAACATGGACGGTATCTGAACTGCTTAAAAACATATCCGAAGCAAGTGCAGGCTTTGATTTTGCCTATTATGCCTGGGCAGATTCGCCGTTTCTCGATCCTTCATTGGCAGGAAAAATCGCAGAGCGCCATATCCGTTATGCTGCGGAATATTCCTATGCAGACGGCTGGCCGGGGGGGTTAGGCCCGGAGCTTATCAACAGTCAGGCTGCGGGAATACTGTATAAAATTGCCGGTGATGACGGGCTGGGCCCTGTTAAACGGGACAGCCTCTTTTCGGTATTACAGAAAGATATCAATTCATTTGACATAGAAACTGAAATTTCAACGGAAGATTTGCGATACCATAGGCTTTCTTTTACCGCCGACTCCAAACGGAATCTTCTGTTGCTGAAACGATTTGCCGGAATTATTCCTGCGGACGGCGAGGCTGCGGTAACTGAACCGGGGTATGCGGACAACGTTGTCCGCATAATTCAGGAACATCCTGAATATCTGCGTACCTTGCCGGCATTTTTTCCCATTCAGGTATCCGGTGCTTGTCCAAAAACCATCACCGGTGCATGCAGCATTTGCCCCTATCACAAACAGAACCTCTCGCAGCAAACTGATTTTTTTGAACTGCCAGATTTTCTTGCGTTACTGGAAAAAATCGAAAGCTTTACCGGAGACGGTGTTATCGATCTTTCTTTATGGGGAGAAACCGCTCTCCACCCCAAACGGGAAGAAATTATCCAGGCGGTACTGGAAAGACCGGCGCTTTCGTTAATTATCGAAACATCAGGCTATGGCTGGGCTGGTATTGATTTGGGCAAAATTGCCGAAATAGCAGCTGATCGGCAAAACGGTATTCCTGCTTTGTCCTGGATAGTTTCACTTAACCCTTCTGATGTGCCGCAAAGCGTGCCGGACGGCGAAAACGAAGCAATTGCTTTTGTCAGAAAATTGGTTTCCTGCTTTCCCCGCGAAAAAGGAAAAGATGACCGGGTTTATGCCGAAGCCGTACGTACTACCGGAGAAGAAGACACTATCGAACAATTCTACCGCAACTGGAAAGCTTTCAGCGCCGACAATAACGGCCCTGCGGTTATCATTCAAAAGTACGATAGTTTTTGCGGTTTTCTTCCGCAAAAACAAGCCGTGGATCTTTCTCCGGTAGAAAGACGGCCCTGCTGGCACATCTTGCGGGATTTTCCCGTTCTGATTGACGGGACAGTACCGCTGTGCCGCGAAGACCTGGGAAGCACACCTGCAATACTGGGTAATGTTTTTAAGGATGAGTTGGAAAATATCTGGGAAAAAGGGAAAGGGGCGTATCTTTCTCATTGCAGGAAAGAATACGAAGGGCCTTGCAAGGTATGCGATGAGTATTACACCTTCAACTTTTAACAGCACAAGTCCTTACACAGCCAATTCCAAAGGACATCACAGCAGCAATAAACGTTTTCCTTCGGGCTGGAAAGGAATGCTTCCTTCCTACACCGCAGTAGGAGGCAGCGAACGGGCGGCATCAACCGGCCTTTCGGCAGTACTCCTTAATCGCGAAGGCCGCTTTCCGCGGC
>WRIB01000021.1 GCA_009782955.1 Treponema sp.
AATTTGACAAGTCAGGTTTTTGCAAATTTTTATTTGACAGATTTTGATCATTTTATTAAAAATATTTACGGTATTGCCAATTATGGGCGTTATGTAGATGACTGTATTTTTGTTCATCCATCACGCGAATTTCTAAAAAGACTTATTCCAAAAATAGAAGCCTATCTACAGGGCAATTTAGGATTAAAAATCCATCCCCATAAGATATATTTACAGCCATGTAATAACGGCGTAAAATTTCTCGGATGCTTTATAAAGCCATCGCATATTGTAATAAACCACCGTACCATAAGGAATTTCAAGCGTTCATTATATTTTTATAACAAACTTGTATTTGACCATAAACCTGACAAAGAAGAACGGTCATCGTTCATTTCTTCTGTAAATTCGTATTTAGGTATTCTTAAACATTATAAAACCTACAAGAAAAGGCAGAATATTTTATTAAATTTTATATCATCTTCTTGGTATAAACATATAACTTTTTCAAGCACAAAATTTTGTAAAATTATTAAGAAGACATAATTTTACGCCGTTTGTACGTCCCTGTACAAACGGCGGTTGTAGGTGGGGGCAAAAAGAATTCTTGTAATTATTGTGTATGCGCAAACGTCATTTAACACACGATTAGCGCTACGGGCGCTGTTCGCGCCCTCGATGTTCGAAAAACCGCAGTCGTGCGTGCGCTTAGGCGCTGGAACGCCCTTTGTGCGGTTTTCTCTCAACCACATTCCAGCCCACTGCATTGCTATGCAATGCTTATTAGGTGGGCTGGAACGTCGCCAATCTTAAACGATAGGTACAATATCGCTGCCCACACCAGGCGTCCGGAAGCGCAGCGGAGTAACAAAAATACCACTGTCAAACTGAACGCACCACTTTTCTCTTATCGGTGGGGGGAAGAACACCCATTCAGACCAACAGATGCTCAGCAGTCAATTACCGCATACATCCATACATGAAAATCTCAATCTGCCGCTGTGCCTGGCATACTATCGCTTGCAGTATGTTATGGAAAAGGGTGGGCAAAAGTCCTGGAAAAACCATGTGGAATTCTCCGCCAAAATAGATCTGCGAATAAAAGTAGTATTGATCCATAAGTGCCCTGTACCATACCAACAATAAAAAAGATATGGAGGTTTGGTACAGGGAAGCTGTTTTGGCGGGTTTAACACGCGGTTTTTCCGGGGCTTTTGCCCACCCTTTTGCTTAATATAATGTATGTATTTTCTATGCCAGGCTCAGCGGTAAATTGGGATTATTTATTAAATCTACGATATACTTAAAAAAGTTTGTGGAGGAATAAAAAAATATGAAAGATCTGGAACTAATTCGATCAAAGAAAGCTTTTATTATTGACATGGATGGTGTTATCTATCATGGAAATGAGCTTTTAAAGGGTGTCAGGGACTTTGTTAATTGGATGGAAGAGAACAATAAAGCGTTCCTGTTTCTGACCAATTCGAGTGAACGCTCTCCGCTGGAACTTTCCCAAAAACTTGCAAGGCTGGGTATAGAAATTGATCCGAATCATTTTTATACCAGCGCTCTGGCAACGGCAAGTTTTCTTGCTACTCAGAGTCCGGGCGGATCGGTGTATGTAATTGGCGAGCCGGGGCTAATTAATGCACTTTATGATTATGGGTTTACCATGAACAATGTCAGTCCTGATTATGTAGTTGTGGGCGAGGGCAGGGGTTACAACCTTGAGACGCTGGAACGGGCGGTAAAACTCGTGGAAGGAGGCGCCCGGCTTATCGGAACCAACCCCGACGTGAGCGGTCCTATAGAAGGGGGAGTGATAGTTCCCGCCTGCGGAGCATTGGTGTCGCCCATAGAATTAGCCACAGGAAAAAAAGCCTATTTTGTGGGAAAGCCCAATCCTCTTATAATGCGGCACGGGCTTCATCGTCTTAACTCCCAGCGGGAAGAGACAGCAATTATCGGCGATCGCATGGATACCGATATCCAGGCAGGGGTGGAGTCTGAAATTGAAACGGTACTCGTTCTTTCCGGCGTAACCAGACCGGAAGATATTTCCCGGTTTCCCTATCAGCCTAAACATGTACTGGAAGGGGTTTTTGAAATTCCGGATACACTCCGCCCCTAATGAACAGTACCCCTGCTGCCAATCGTCTGCACATTGCTTTTTTCGGTAAAAGAAATGCCGGTAAATCAAGCCTGGTTAATGCAGTTACCGGTCAGGATCTTGTGATTGTGTCGGAACAAAAAGGTACCACCACCGATCCTGTTTCCAAAGCTATGGAACTCCTTCCTTTGGGACCGGTTCTTGTTATCGATACTCCCGGAATAGATGACGAAGGAACGTTAGGAGAACTGCGTATCCGCAAGGCAAGAGAAGTTCTTGATAAAACAGATGCGGCGGTACTTGTAGCAGATGCAGTTGAACAACTTTCCGCCGTTGATCATGAACTCATTGTTCTTTTTCAGGAAAAAAATATTCCATATATTGTGGCTTATAATAAAAGTGATTTGATTGGAGAAGCTGACGCCGCTGTAAAACCGGAAGATGCTTCGCAAAATCCGGCAGAATCTATTTTTGTAAGTGCAAAGACAGGGCATAATATAGATCAACTTAAGGAAAAAATCGGTACTCTTGCAAAAACCGAAGACGTAAAATTACAAATAACGGGAGACTTAATAAACGCCGGGGATTTTGTTGTCCTGGTAACGCCCATTGATAAGGCGGCTCCCAAAGGAAGGCTGATCCTTCCGCAGCAGCAAACCATTCGTGACATACTGGAGGCGGATGCAACTGCCATTGTTGTTAAGGAAATTCAATATAAAGAAACTCTGGATAATCTGGGGAAGAAGCCTGCGCTGGTAATTACCGACAGCCAGGTTTTTGATAAAGTGTCTGCGGAAACTCCGCCGGAAATTATGCTTACTTCGTTTTCCATACTGTTTGCCCGTCTTAAAGGTTTTCTTAACTCTGCGGTACGGGGTGTGCGTGCAATCGACAATATTCAGGATAAAGATACAATACTTGTTTGCGAAGGATGTACCCATCACCGTCAATGCGACGACATAGGCACGGTAAAACTTCCGCGTATGATCAAAAACCATACGGGAAAAACGCCGGAATTTGCCTTTTGTTCCGGCGGCGATTTTCCGGCAGATCTTTCACCGTATAAACTTGTCCTGCACTGCGGCGCCTGTATGCTTAACGAACGGACAATGAAACACCGACAGGACAGCGCCGCTGCCCAGAATATTCCATTTACCAATTACGGAATAACTATTGCGCATATTCATGGAATATTAAAAAGAAGTCTGGAAATGTTTCCCGATGTTCTGGCGGAACTGGAGTAATAAGTCTGCAATTACCAGCGCCGCCATAGCTTCCACTACCGGTAACACGCGGGGCGCCAGACAAATATCGTGACGTCCGTGAATTGCCATTCGCACAGGATTTCCGCTACGGTCTATTGTACTTTGTTCTGCGGCAATCGACGGCGGCGGCTTAAAGGCTGCGCGGAAAAAAACTTCCATTCCGTTGGAGATTCCTCCCAGTATACCACCGCTGTTGTTGGACTTGAATGTTGCACTTGCCTTTGCAGCATTGTTTTGTGTACTCATGGCATAGTTCGGCGGAAGGGCAGGGACATCGTTGTTGGACAAACCTGTTAAAGCAGCGACGGTAAAACCTGTGCCGAATTCAATCCCCTTACAGGCGCCGATAGAAAGAATTGCATGACTCAAGAGAGCGTCGAGTTTGTCAAACACCGGTTCACCGAGTCCTGCAGGCAGGCCGTTTATACGGCAGGCTACAAGACACCCGGCGCTGTCTCCGGCGGCTTTTAGTTCTTCCAGTTTTGCGTTTATTTGTTCCGCTGTTTTTTTGCAGGGAACACACAGCGGATTGTTTTTTGTTTCTTCCAAATTAAAACCAGCTTCACCTGGCTGCGGAGCTTCTATACCTGCAACGGCGGCAGTCCACGATTTGATTGTAATGCCGTGAGCGGTTAAAAATGTTTTGGCAACAGCTCCTGCCGCAACGCGGGCTGCTGTTTCCCTGCCGGAACTGCGGCCTGTACGTGCAATAGCGGATAATATTCCTTCTTTCCAGTCCGGAAAACCGTACTTTGCTTCCCAGGTCCAGTCCGCATGGCCGGGCCTGTACAGATATTTTAACTCATCATAATCGCCGGGTTTTTGATCAATATTATTTATGATGATAGCAATGGGTGTTCCCAGTGTTTTTCCTTCGAATACGCCGGAAAGAATTTCGGGAACATCTTCTTCTGAACGGCTGCTGGAAAATAATTCCCCTGTTCCGGGTCTGCGCCGTTTAAGTTCTCCGGCAATGTCTTCGGTACAAAGAGAAAGTCCTGCCGGACAGCCGTCGACGACACAGCCCATTGCTTTTCCGTGGGATTCACCAAATGTTGTTACTTTAAAAACAGTTCCAAAACTATTGCCCGGCATAATTCACCATAAATTCATTGCAGCGCTTCAATTTCTGCAAGGGTAGGCGGATCGGCTCCCTTGCGGGAACAAACGATTGCCGCAGCTTTGTTGGCAAAGATCAATGCTTCCCGGATTTCATTTTCGCTTAATTGATCCAGGGCTTTACGGGACATTTTTCCGTGTTTTTCCAGCCAGGAAAGAAAAGCGCCGTGGAAAGTGTCTCCGGCGCCAATGGTGTCGGCAATAGTTGTATGGCTGGCTTCTGCAAATATTTTTTTTATGTTTCCGTCCCGCTTAACAAACACTGCAGCGCCCTCTCCCCCCAGGGTTACTGCTGCAAGACGGGAACCCAAATCAAGGAGTTTTTCCGCTCCTTTTTCGTGTCCCAAACCGGGATAAATAAAATCAAAATCCGCAGAAGAAATTTTTACAATGTCCGAAGCCTGTACCCATTTTTCGAAACGTTTTACATAGCCATTGTGATCGGGAATCATAAATGGCCGAACGTTGGGATCGAGGGAGATAACCGGCCTGTCTTCCCGCGTACTTTCCCGGAAAATAAAATTTTCGATGCTTGTTGCGGAAGGTTCCATGGTAAGGGAAATGGAGCCGAAAAGAATGCAGTTTGTTCCGGCAGGGAGCCGCTGCGGAAAATCCGTTTCGCTTAATAAACGATCCGCCGCGCCTTCGGAATAAAAAAAATACGCCGGTTCTTTTCCCTCTGCTACTTTAACAAAAGCCAGTGTGGTCGTTTCATCAGATCTCGCTGTTAATTCAATGGAAACATTGTTTTGTTCCAGCCGTGTAATAAGGATTTCTCCGAAAAAATCCCGGGAAAGCCGTGAAAGAAAAGCTGCCCGTGTCTTTCCGTTTTCTTTCCCGAAAATCCGCCCTATGGCAATAGCCGTATTGTAAGGGCAGCCTCCGGGACAGGGGATAAAAATGTCACGGCCTTCCCGATCCTTTTCACTCACCATGTCAATGAGCGCTTCACCGCATGCGATAATCATATCAATAGTATAGCGCTTTTTGTTCTGTCTGGGAATTGAGCCTGTTCCACAATTTCCGTTTGCGCAACAGCTTCTTGCCCAATTACTAAAGTGTCTCCAAAAAACCCAGGATGGTCTTTGCCGTTTCCGCCGGTTTGTCCTGATGGGGCAGGTGTCCGGCACCCGGAATTGTAAACATCTCTGTTGTATCAGCGCTCCTGAGTTTTATAAACGATTCGGTAACGTTGATTGGCATTATCTGATCTTTTTCTCCCCAGACAAGGGCAATTTTTCCCGGCCAGGATCCGATTCGTTTGTAGTACGAAGACCGCAGACTTTGGAAAATCATGCTTCGTAGCGAAGAAAAATAACCGCGTTCCTGGGATGGACTGCATACACGATCCATTACCCGCTTGCGTAAAAAATCCCTGTCTTCTTCGCTTAAAGCCTGAATGTCCGCATAGTAGGAAAAGAGCGATTTCCACGCCCTGTCCGGATCGTTCCTGAATGAGCGGTACCATTTTTTGCCTATAAACGGAAAGGCCATAAGAAGGATATGAGATGAACCGGCAGATTCCATGGGAATGCAGCCGTCCATTAGTACAAGAGCTTTGATGCGGCTGTCGGAAAGAGCCGCCGCTTCCGCAATTGATGCACCCATTGAACTGCCGATTAAGACAAAACCCTGTTCTGCATTTCCCGATTCAGCTGCTGCCAATGTTAGTACGGCGTCCCTGTGACAAGCGACACTTGAACGCATATTGAGCGATGAACGCCCGAAACCCGGCAGATCCGGCGCCAGTACCCTAAAACCTGCATCTCCCAGCGGCCGGATGATATGTCGCCATGTGTCGGCTTCGTCTCCAAGGCCATGAACCAGGATAAGTACCGGTTTGCCTGTATTGTTTTGCGGGCCGTAATCATAATAGAAAAGGCCGTTAAAACGTTTTGATGTCAGGCGTTTTGCATAGGCAGCCAGTGAAGGCCAGCATTGGAAATTGTTGTCCGAATTAAATGTAGTATTCATATCTTACTATAACTTTTTTTTTAAAATTGAAAAAGAATTGTTTTCGTGGTATTATCAAATTACTGTCTTTGGTTTCAGCTATTTTTGATTTTTTTGGAGGGAGCATGGCTTCTAAAACCTGTAGTGTAGACAACAATAAAAACAAATGCAATTGCACCTTTAGCTGCGGCAAGAAGGGCATCTGCTGTGAATGTATTCATTATCACCGGAGTAACGGAGAACTTCCCGGCTGTTACTTTCCCAACGATGCGGAAAAAAGCGGGAATCGTTCCATCAGTAATTTTATTTCCATAGTGCAGCAGAAAGGAACTTCGTATTTAAAATAGCGAATAATACCGCTTGCAATAAACGCTATACTGTTGTATAGTAAATTGAATGATTGATTTGGGAGAAAAACTCAGGGTTCTCGCCGGGGCAGCAAAATTCGACGCTTCCTGTGCCTCGTCGGGCAGCGGAGGGGCAGCAACCGGTTCCAAAAACAAATCGGATACAGGCCAGGGTTTTGGGGCAAAAGTTCCGGCCGGGGTCTGCCATTCCTGGACAGGAGACGGCCGCTGTGTCAGCCTTCTTAAAGTGCTGTATTCCAATGTATGCCGTTTAGACTGCGCTTATTGTGTAAACCGCACTTCCGCAGATGTTGAACGCGCTTCTTTTACTCCGGATGAACTTGTCCGGCTTACCACTGAATTTTACCGCCGCAATTATATCGAAGGGCTTTTTCTTTCTTCGGGGATCTTTGCAGACCCCGACATTGTTATGGAAAAACTTGTTGCCGTTGCAAAAAAACTCCGTAAAGAGTCCGGTTATAACGGCTACATTCACCTGAAGATTATTCCCGGATCAGGAGAAAAAATGATTCGGGAAGCAGGGCTTTGGGCGGACAGGCTCAGCGCCAATATCGAATTGCCCACCGAAAAGAGTTTGCATCACCTGGCTCCGCAAAAATCAGGCAAGGTGATCTTTGGCGCAATGGGCGATGTACAAACAGCTCATAAAGAATCGGAAGAAGACCGGCACCACAATCTAAAATCGGCGCCTGTTTATGCTCCTGCCGGCCAGAGTACCCAGCTTATCGTTGGCGCCAGCGGAGAGGACGATCGTACCATTATCGGTCTTTCGGGGGCGCTGTACAAAAAGTATTCCCTCCGCAGGGTATACTACTCGGCGTATATGACTGTTCCTGCCTTGCCCCCTCACTCCGCTGCCTATACTGCCCCTGCCGGTAACACCGGTATGTTAACCGGGTTCGAAGATGAAGCCGGCGAAAGTTCCAGCCTTGAATACCCCTTGGGAATTTCCCCTGTACGCCTTCTTGTCCGGGAACACAGGCTGTATCAGGCGGACTGGCTTATGCGTTTTTATCATTTTCAATCGGAAGAAATCCTTAACAACGATCAGCCCTTTCTCGATCCGACCCTGGATCCCAAAACTTCATGGGCATTACAGCACCTTGATAAATACCCGGTTGAATTAAAAAAAGCGCCCTACGAAGAATTGCTCCGTGTACCCGGCGTTGGCGCGCAAAGCGCCAGGCGTATAATTGAAGTACGCCGTTCCAGATCAATCAACTTTGACGGCCTCCGGCGGCTGGGCGTTGTACTTAAACGGGCAAGATACTTTTTTACACTGGACGGATTATTTTATGACAGGCCGGATGTTAAACTACCTGTTATCGTTGCGCGGAGAATTCTGGACAACCCGGGCCGTCTCCGTCGTATCCTTGTAGACGGCGACGACGGCCTTCAATTACCGTTGTTTGATTTTTAGGATTGCATGTTGGATTTATTTGACGAAGAAGCCGGTTTTAAAGAAACTTCCGAAAATGCAGTGGTTGCTGTTATTGATAAGCTGCTGGAAAAGCTCGAAGAAATTTCACCGAATGCCCGGGATAATGCCCTGCATGCCCTTCTTTACGGTTATTCGGATTACAGCCCTGCCAATCCGCCGCTTGCGGCAATTAAATCCTTTTTGCAAAAAGTTTTGTCAGCGGCGGAAAAAACAGGCGTAACGCCGGAGGAAGCGCGCCGTCTGGCGGAACAGGCATCCGAAGACCGGCTCGATCCTGATACGGAACAGGTAAAGCTTGCCGCCGCCAGGGTAATACGTGAATTTGACCGGCTGCGGGGTATACTTCGCTTTAAACCTGATAACGACAACGAAGCACAATATGGCAGAGAATCCAAAACGGACAATTGCTATACAGCCCGTTGTGCGCCGGATCATTTTGTCCTTCCGTTGCTGGCAGATCATTTCCGGCAGCGTTTTGGCAAACAATCCTGGGCAATTATCGACGAAAAACGAAAACTTATTTTATCCGGAGATAATGGCAAAGAACCTGTTTTGCGGTATTTGGGAACGAAAGAAAAAATAAATGAAAGCGGAACAGAACAGGAACAAAAAAGTGATGAATGGGAAGGACTCTGGAAAAATTATCATAGTTCTATTAATAACGAACAACGGGCAAATCCCAAACTGCAAAAACAATTTATGCCCGGCCGTTACCGGAAGTATCTGACGGAGTTCAAATGAATTAACGGTTTAGCTTTTCCTAAAAAACCTTCGCAAAAACAGTCATACTGCCCGGTCTTGTACTTAATATCCGTTCCACAGCGCAGAAATGAGGCTCCCCACGGCAAGCAGTGGGGTATCTGTAAGCGTTGCATTATCTGTCGGGGAGCCTCGTTCGATAGGAAGTTTATTATACCGCCTGGTTTAATACCTAACACTTTCATGTTCTGATTTCTTTCAGCCGAAAAAACGTCGTCAAAAAAAACCATAGCGACGGTTAGAAAAAACTCCATGCTTTCTTTAAGAACATTGATATTTATATCCTATGGACTCAAATAGTGCGCTTTTTACCGGGCGTGGTGGCAGCAAAATATGTTTCCCGCGCTGATGTTTTAATCCCAAGCGTTTCTGCAAAATGTGGTATTTCTACTACCGATACAGTAATATTTTTGCAATCCCTAAGCCAGGCGGAATAGCTTAATGTGTCAGTATGTGCGCGCGGACAAAGCATGACGCTGAAACTATTTGGAGCGGCGATTTCTTTTAAGTGCCGTTCAATAGCGGGCATTTCACGGATATTTTGCTGTACACCTGTCAAAAGAGTAACCTCAAATAATATGTTCCCAATATTATCATGGCAGACTATATCTGCGCCGCCTCCGGGCGCAAAGGATATAGGCAAACCTTCGTCATCTATAACATAATTCGGAACAACCGATAATTCAGGGTATGTTTTTTTTAGAGCAAGTGCAGCAAGGAATTCCAGTCGCGCAGGTTCATTAATAAATTTTAGTATTTCGTTTTGTGAAGATTTATGCGGAGTGCAAACAATAATTAACTCATTTTTTATTGTATCCAATTCAAATGTATTAACCCATTTTGTAAAAAGCCGTTCTTTTTCCGTTTCACTGGCAATAACGACGGCTTCGCGAGAAATAAGGCTCATGTCCAGCACTTTCATATAGTCGTAACATTCACGCGCCGTAGAAAACTGCTGTATCGAAGTCGCGTAGCATGAAAGTACATATTCTATTTTTTCGGCTTCAAGTGTATTATTATCAATAAACCTGCCGTTGCCGCGAATGGAAATTAAACCCGTTAAACGCATTTTACGAATAAACTCGTCCGGCATTTCGCGCAATATATTTATTTTCTTAAAACGGATTTCGGCATTGGGACCTTTAACGCCCAGTAATTTTTTGCAAATTTCATAGATATAGTCGCCGCTTGGTGCAAAGTTGTATTCTTCACGAATCTCGGATATTTGTTTTAATAAAGCGGTATAATCATCATCCGGCCAGCATAAAATCAGCGGGATTTCCTGACGTGCAATTCCGGCGCTGGTTTCGCCATAAATGCGTGATAATTCTTTAATCGTTTGAAGCAGCAAAATAAGCGGCTTGTTTTCGTTTTTTACACGCCTAAAAGGGTTCACACGCTGATATTTTACAAAAGCGTTTAAAAAAACCTGATTTTCCAGGTGGACAAATTCATTCTCAATGGATTTAACAAGTTTTATCCCTGCGTCAGAAAATTCTATCGGCTCGTTCATTGCATAATATAAAAAACCCAGTTCCATTGCCATTTTGAAAAAAGTATCAAAACGGGAAGGCCAACCCTTGTCAAATCCTGCTTCTTTGTGATTTTGTGGACTGTTTTCTATGATTTCCTGTGTATCGGAGACGGAAAAGGGCGTTCCTTCATCAATAAGTTGCTCCTTTAAGCGCGGTGTTCGGGAAACGAATACCGGCACATATAACTTTTTGGAAACCATATTAAAAATAACCTTATCAATAATTTCATTGGTGAGTATTTCCCCGTTATATGCTAAAAGAACGCTAAGCAAAGTCTTATACCGTTCAGGATTTCTAACCGTTGTCGTTAATAACAGCGGTTTATATTCATCCGCACGCGGCACTTTTATACTTCCTTATAGTTTCGAACAAGCACTTCATAAGTGTTTTTTTCTGTATTGTCATTAAAACTGATATAATTGCTTTTCATACGGACAATAGTATATTTTCGCGCCCATTTATCAAACGTGCTGTTATACCGTTCCCTGTGCCAAAGAACATTTGATACGGCAAAACGCACATTTTTTGCATTCAATTCGTCAAGGACTTTAATTAAGCGCATTTCGCTTTCCTCATTCCAAATTTTATTGTACTCGCTAAATGTAATAAGATAAGGCGGATCTATATACACAAAGTCTTTTTGCCCAGGTTTCACTTTTTCCAAAAATACTTCAAAATCAAGATTAAAAAAAGACAATTGTTTTTCCAAAACATACTTAAAATAATCGGTTATAGCTTTTTGCACATTGGTGTTAAAATCAACATTGCCGACAGGTAGATTAAATTGGCCTTTTGCATTAAAGCGGAGCATACGGTTAAATCCGTATATCAAAAGTAAATAAAGTAAAACCAAATCAGCTGGTTTTTTATTGTAGTCTGCTTTCATTTTACAATATGCAGTTTTATTGTAATGTGCAAAATATGTTTTTACGAAATCTTTTTTTAGTTTCTGCGGCACATCGCGCCCCATATATGTAGCAGAAAGCCCGTAGGATTCTATGTTTTTGCGAATTTTGGCCCAAAATGAGGATTCTTTCCCACTGTAAGAATATAAAAATTCATGTAAGGCAACCATGTTTTTATCAATATCATTTAAAATATAACTATCTGCGTTGATATTAAGAAATACACTTCCACCGCCGCAAAACGGCTCTATAAAACGTTTAATATTACGGGGGAAATTTTCCTTTAGCTGCGGGACTAGTTTATATTTATCGCCGACATAAAAAAACGGTGAACGGCGAACCGCCGTTGTTCTGTTCATTTTCTTACCTCAGTAACAAACAAATACTCTTTATGATTTCGAAAATCGGTCTTTCCAGCGTTAAAAAAACGATGCTTCTTTGAAAATGTTTTTACATTTCCATATTGTGATAACATTTGTTTTAATTGATGGAGCGTAATTTTATTGCGCGATGAACTGCTTTTTGAATTATATGTATTGTTGTAAGATACAACAATATAACGGCTATTCAACTTTGACAGTAAATCGGAAAAAACTTCTGGCGCTTTATTGCGGCAATAATCGCTTAAATGTTTTCCTGCAGGTTTCAACGCCACACCAAATAATTCTGGCTCATCCCAGCGCACAAGAGTTTCGTAGATATGGTAAAACTGGCAATATTGACGTGAATTGTATGGCGGATCAATATAAACAATATCTGCGTCTATTTTAGGAGCAAGAGTATTGGCATCTTCGCAGTATATGTCTATATATGTATCTGGAAAGTTCATAGGTTCAATAATATCAAAAACAAACCGACCATCAGTAACATTTTTCCTAAAATAAGCATCAAAATGTCCAACTGTGTTTGCACATTTGTCCATGGAGTATATTAGAGATGCAAATAAAATAGAATATTCTTTTTCTGTTAGTCTGTTACGATTTTTTTTAATAGTATTTCGAATTGCCTCTATATTTTTACAATCAATATTACCAAAATATTTTCCGCCATAATTCTTTGTAAAATAGCCCGTGGTAAGTTTGGCATTATTCAGAGTCAGAAATTTTTGTTTATATTTCAATAATGTATCCCATGAGAAATTACCATGAGCATAAAAAGCCCGGTAAATTATATTGTTTGATTCAAGTGTATCATTCAATATAATGCGTTTCATATATGGAGCTATGTTTGAAGAAATCACTGACGTTCCCGCAAATATTTCAAAAAAACTACTGCCGGTGCAATTCGCTTTTATCTTATCAATAATCCAACCTGCAAGTTTTAATTTGCTTCCGGTATACCGCCTGTTTGAAATAGCATACATTATTCAAATATCCCTGAATTTATTAATTTTACACTACCACAGACTAATTAAAAAATCAAGTCAGTTACAATCAAAACTTACAGTACAACATTCGCACTGTGCTGCTTCATCACTGAAAGTAAATAGTCTTGTTATATGCGGGTCTGGCTTTTATAATCCTATTAATTATATTTTTGCTTTATCCTGAAACTATCATTTATATGTACCATTTGATGTCTTGTTATTGGCATCATTATTAATCCAAATACATTCTTCTTTCCCCAAAAATCCAATAGCCATATAGATTTTGAATCATTTGTTACACCACCGTTCTGTTTAATTTTTTCAAGTTGTTCTTTTGTTGTTTTTCTTTTCATATCGCAATATTCAAGGGATTCTATTATTTTTTTAGATGATTTTCCCACTTTACTTCTATATTCTTTTAGAGTTTTTATGTTTATGTTTCTATTTAGTGAATCTATATCAGAATATGTCATTGCATTTCCAGTGTCTTTTATTTTTATGTTCAAATTTTTCTGGATTTCTTTATTGAATATTGTTTCTTTATTTCCCATTATTATATTGGAGATAATATCTTCAATTCGGGTAATATGCCAAATATTCCATATTATCGATGTTTGTTTACCTGAAATTATTTTAGAAGTTTCTTCCTGTAAATTACACCATAATTCATCATAAAGTGTTTTACCATTAATATTGTATACTTTTTTGTCATGCAATAAACTATGCATTTCCAGTAATAAATTTTTACCTTTAGAAAAATTTTTTTGATCAACCAGAAATACTCTTAATTTTTTCTGTTTATCATTCCAATCCTTTGCATAATTTATCATAAATTATCTCCAAAATATTCATATATATGATAAAGCAAAGATATTTATTTTGTCAATGTATTTCCATATCAATTTCATAAAAACAGAAACATAGCAATAGTGTCATTCTCCAGTGTTCCGTCCGGCTATTGGAATCCTTCATTATATCTGATATGTCTCATCAATTTTTTTTAACTCGTTAAAGGTATCGATTTCAATAATATCGTCAAAAGTACATTCACGTACTTCAACAACATAATCTTTAATAAAATATTCCAGCGCCACCTGATCCCAATAACGCTCTTTGCCGCCGGGCATTTCGTAAACCTGTTTGATATGATCCGCCAGTTTTGCACCATCGATTTGATTCCAGTAAGATATACCGAACATATGATAACAGTTCTGTCCGCCGACTCTTACCCGTGTAATTACACCGTTGCGGGTTTCGAAACACCAATCGTCGGTACGTTCGGTCGGAACGCCCAGATAATTGCTTATATACTGGTACTTTCTAATCAGGCCGGGATTAATAAGCAGCAAATCTGATTCCAGTACATACGCATTTTGCAGCAGGAACCGGGCGCACATCATCGAAGAGATATTATTGGATTCGTTGTACAGGGGATTTTCCAAAAACTGAATTGCAGGGTATTTATATTTCAGCTGATCAAACTGCTCTCCCAAATAACCCCGGACTATTATAATTTCATCAATACCTGCGGCACATACTGCGTCAAGCAGCGTATCAATAATACGCACCCCTTTTACGCGCACCAGAGACTTGGGTGTGTTAAGAGTAATGGGAACCAGCCGGGAACCGAATCCTGCTGAAATAAAAACCGCCCGTTTAACGCGATACGGTTCAAGAACCTGCAGGCCTGCTGCACTTGGACGGTTGTTTTCGATCAAGCCATTTTCGTTCAGTTGAACCAGTGTTTTGTTCACCGTGCCCACCGAAAGGCTGGTCAGACAGGCAATGTTTCGCTGTGTCAGGTTTTTCTCATCCGTTTCCCGTTCCAGAAAGGCAAGAACATCAAATTGGGTCCGTGTTAATTTCATTTTTTCTAACTCGCTCTCTTTATTATTTTACTGGCAATATACACAATATATTTAATTAATAAATTACAGCCCAAAATAAGGACAGAAACAAATGCTGCTCCTTCAAGAAAAAGCTGCGCTTCAAACTGGGTGATTAACAGGGAAACAGGCCGGTTTCGTATTGTGCTTAAAAAAGACACTGCGGAAATGGTAATCATCGAATTAACAAAAAAGTAAGAAAACATTTCCAGAACAGTCAGCTTTGTCTGGGGGAGCAGTACGTCGCGAATAATACGGAAACGGCCAATACCCAATGTACGGCCGACATCTTCAAGACTGCTGTTGAGTTTCCCCAGGGAATTATACGCCATAAGGTAAGGAGATGCCATAAAGTGAATAATATTCACGAGCATCAGTATGGAAAGACTGCCGTAGATAAATGAACCTTTAAAAAAAAGCACGTATGACAAACCAAGCACCATTCCCGGAATTGCCAATGACGTAATGGAAATAAGATGCAGCATCTTGGAAGACTTGCCGGGAGTACGGGCAGTAAAGTAAGCGGTAAGCCAGGAAAAAACAGTTCCCAAGACCGAAACCATCAGGGCGATAATCAGCGAATTAATCATGAACCGCCCCGCACCCATGTTCAGGGTTTTGGCAATGTTACGAAACGACAAACCCATATCAACCGGATAACTATTAATAAACGTAAGAATGGCAAAAACCACTATCGGCAGACTGATAACAATGCAAATTAATAGCACATAACAAGAGGCAGCAATATCCCTTAGTTTATTTTCCGCTTTGGCTCTTTCCAGAATAACAAAGTTTTGATTTGCCCGGTCGCGGTTTAAGAGATCAAAAATAAAAGCAACTACTGCCGGAATAAGAAGAAAAGAACCAATCACGCTGCCCCGGCTGAAATTTAAAAGACCGATTACCTCCTGATACATCAATACAGGCAGGGTTATAAACCTTCCGCCTATCATCAGAGGAACGCCATAGTCGGTAAAAACCAGCGTAAAAACTGCAAACACTACGGAGATCAGAGGTTTTCGTAAGTAAGGGAACGTAATGGAAAAAAATTGATTTGCACGGGGAATACCCAGTACAGAAGCAGCCTCGTAAGGGGAACCATCTTCGTATTTAAGTATGTCGGAGAGCATCAGAAAAGCTACAGGAAACGAGTAAAAAACCGATCCCAGCACAATGCCGTGAAAACCGTAAATCGTGCCGGAAAGGCTGAATAACCGGGTAATAATTCCGTTTGAGCCCAGCAGGAGTACCAATCCCATGCCATGGGAGATAGAGGGAATAAGCATTGGCAGGGTAACAAAGACCGTAAACATTTCCCGAAAATACAGATTTGTGCGCACCATGCAAATGGCAAATCCCCATGCAAGAACAATGGAAATTACCGTAGCTGTCCCAGCTGTATAAATTGAATTTAAGAGCGCTTCTCTAAACCGGGGCAAGCGCAGAACGCCGACAATGTCCGAACCGGCCATATTCACCAGCATTGTACACAGCGGACATATCACCGTAATAAAAAGAAATATTCCCAAAAGCAATTTTACAAAATCCGAACGGCGAAAAGAACACAAACGAACAGCACTAACCGCTGCGCTCATAATACAGTTCCTGGCTGAACATATTTTGCAAGAGAATCAATTTTAAGGCGAAGATTGTCTATTACGAATTCCCGGACATACGCATTGGCAGGATTGGCGATAATTGCCTGCGGCAAATCCAACTGCTGAATCGTTCCGCTTTTCATCACCATAATGCGATCAGAAAGGGCAAACGCTTCTTCCTGATCATGGGTAATGTAAATCATGGTGGAGTGAAACTGTTTCTGTATGCGTTTTATTTCGTCACGCAGTGACAGCCGTGTCGCCGCATCCAGCGCGGACATTGGTTCGTCAAACAGAATAATCTCCGGATTGCAGGCTAAAGTCCGGGCAATAGCCACCCGCTGCTGCTGGCCGCCGGAAAGCTTGTAGGGTTTTTTGTGGATATGTTCACTCAACCCTACCTGTTCGATGATGTTTTCGGCAATTGCCCTGGAACGGGATTTGAATTCCTTGTTAAATCTTAGCGCGTATTCCACGTTTCGTAAAACGCTCATGTTCTGAAACAAGGCATAGTTCTGGAATACAATGCCCATGTTGCGCTTAGATGCAGGCAGGGCGGTAATGTCGTTTCCGTCCTTGATAATTTGCCCTGAGGTGGGAAGCAAAAGTCCTATTAAAATCCGGAGGATTGTAGTTTTCCCGCAGCCTGAAGGCCCTAAAATCGAGAGAAATTCTCCGTTGTTTACGGTAAAGTTAAGGCTGTGAAGCACTTCCTGCCGGTTAAAAACATGCGTTAGGTTTTGAATCTCCAGTTTAATCGGCATTGTCGCACCCCGCTTAATAATTCCATCGCTCCAGGAGCCGTTCTTTCAAAGCCAAATCGTAAACACCGGCCATTTCTGCGTATGGAATATTCCGGGGATAGTTAGCGATATTATTGGACTGGTTCACCATTATCGGTTCAGGACAGTATAGTTCCTTGTCATCTTTTACAAGTTTTGTCATGGCAAATTCAAAAACTTCCCTGACCACAGGCCGGGCATCCTTTCCTTTGATAATTCCAAAACCGGTAGTGATACTGGGTGCACCCTCGGCAAAGAAGAGTAGTTCCAAAGATACGCCCCGCGTATTGATAGCGTTAATTGCAGTCAGTGTCATTCCCAAGCCTATAGCAACCTCGCCCTGAATAAGCGCATTCACAGGACCGGAACCGGAAGTGGTAAATTGCAAAATATTTTCCGCAAGATTGTCAAAGTAAGCAAAGGCTGCATCTTCACCCCATGCGTTGATCAAACTAATCAGAAACATATAACCGGTACCGGAAGTTTTAGGATTTGGCATGGAAATAAGTTCTTTGTATATGGGATTTAACAGATCCTGATATGAAGCGGGAATAGGAAGCCCTAAACTTTCAAGTTTTGCCCGGCTAATTACAATGGCTCCGGACGATTTATCCCAGGGCAGAAAACGTTTGGAGGCCGGAACCAATTCGGGAAGGAATTCAGACAAATCATACGACGACAGATCGGCCAGAACATCCTGTAAACCTTCCAGATAACCGGTTTCCAGATTTAAAATAATGTCGGCTTCGGTTTGTGTACCTTCGGCCTTGAGCTTTGCCGCATGGTTTCCGGTTGACAATACCTGCACAGTAATGTTGTAATTGGGAAATTTTTCCTTGAGCAATTCCTGCATATGCTCCGTACGGAAATCCTCGGTACTTGTGTAAATGATAACACTGGTATCATCCGCTTTTTTGCATGAAAGCGCAATTCCCATCAGAACCAGCGCTGCCGATAAATAGAAGAATTTTTTCATGTTGTTTTCCTTAATTTGGTATTTTCGCAATATCCGATTGAACATAAATAATCTTCAAGTATATTTGCAAAGACCGCCATTTCTTCGGGCCGAATATCCCCGATATTGGCAATCCTGAATGTATTGGCATCGGAAAGTTTTCCCGGATAAATAGTAAAACCTCCGGCGCGGGCAAAATCGTGCAGCGCATCAAACGAATAATCCGGAGTAGAAGGCTCAATTATTGCCGTAATGAGTTTTGACTGGGCTTCTTCGGGAACCAGCATACACAGGCCGAGTTTCTTTACTGCCTTTACCAGTTCGTCCCAGCATGACAAATAACGTGTATAACGACTTTCGATTCCCTCAAGTTTTATTTCGATAATTGCCTGACGCAAGGCATACAGACTCTGTACCGGCGGGGTAAAGCGTGTCTGTCTGGTTTTTTTAAAATACGTATATTGATCCCAAAGATTCAGATAATAGCTGCGCATGGGATAGGCGGCTGTCTTTTCCAGTGCTTCTCTGCGGCAAAATACAAAACCCACGCCGGCCATGCCCTGTATGTTTTTGTTTGAAGTTGATGCCATAAAGTCAAAACAATCACGATCCATATCAATGGGGATCGCCGCAAATGCGCTTACCGCATCAACGATGGTGGTAATGCCCTGTTCATGGCAAAAGCGGCAGAGTTCCGGTGCGGGGTTCAACAGTCCCGTGGTGGTTTCGTGATACACAATAGCAAAATGGGTAAAACACCCTTCAATGAGTTTTGTTTTAACAGCTTCGCTGTCCAGCAGCGCAAAACCGGAACTTTTGTATACTTCAAAATTAAGTTTGTATACTTCCGCAATTTTTGCAAAACGCATCCCATACGCACCATTGTCAATAATGAGCAATTTTCCGTTATCCGGTACGCAGGAGGATATCATCACTTCATCAGCGGCAGTACCGGAACCTCCAAACAGAACTGTCTCTACACAGCCGCTCCTGCCTGCCATTAAAGAAAGTTCAACGCATATCCATTCCATAATATCACCGAATTCCTGTTCACGGGGACAAATATCCGCGCAAACCTGGGCGTATTTAACACTGTCGCTGGTTGTTGCCGGTCCCGGATTAAGCAGTACCTCCCGCCGCACTTTCCGCAAATTATCGGCTTCTTTTATTTTGGGAAGCACATCGTGTTCGACTGCTTCTCGATGCTCGTTGCTGTGTATCCTGTGCCAGTGCAGAATGCCGCTTTTATGCAGCACCGCACCGGCCGCTGCCCGCGACAATGCGGCAATGTGTTCAGTAATATTTGCATCAGTCAGTTGCAATGCAGTATCAAGGTTTTTTTTACTCAGGCGGCAGAGACCGGCGGTTTCTCCTGCCGCGGATGCAATCTGTACATCGCTTTGTATCTCGTTGATCAAAACCGCAAGGGCGGTTGCTTCATACAGTACATCAGAGTACAGAACCAGCACATCGCTGTGCAGTGCATCTTTGAAAGCCGGCTGATCCTCTACAGGCGCCAGCCTTAGCCCTGTGTACTTTTTTACAAGTTTCCCGTACCAGTCCGTCCCTGTTTCGGCAAGAATAAAAATTTCTTCTATTCCGGCGGAAATAAGATTCCTTACCGAACGTTCGGCCAGCGGCAGGCCGTCTATCGGCAATGCCCCTTTGGGAATATTGTTATTTTGGAAGGATATTTCCGGCCCTTCTTCCATTATTACTGCCTGACGGATCATCATATCCTCTGTCCGGTGTGCATGTTCATTTTCTTAAGTTTATGCCTATAATTTGAACATCGTCAATAGCGATGATAATAACAATAAAATATTAACAAGCCGAACCGCCCTTCTCCGGTAATGGAAGAATTCCATTTTCAATACTATACTTAACAAATGCGTATAATTATTGTGGGAGCCGGACTGGTTGGAACCCAGGTGGCGCGTTTTTTAATAGAAGAAAAACATGATATTGCCATAATCGAATCAAACGAAGAACGGGCCCGTCATGTCTCAAACCGGCTGGACTGTATGGTTCTTCATGACGAAGGGAATTCAATCGTAGCCCTGGAAGAAGCAGGAATTGCCAAAGCCGATGCCCTTATCTGTGTTACCGATTCGGACGAGGTAAACATGATCATTTGCGGTCTGGCTGCCCGGCATACAAAGTTGCTGAAAATTGCCCGTGTAAGAAACGATGAATATGTCAGGCGGAATTTTCAATATCAGATGGAAATGAAAGACTCCTCTCCCATGGGCATAGATTTTTTCATCCATCCCGATGTAGAAGCTGCCCGTTCCGCACTGGACGCCATTGAACACGGAGCTGTGGGCAATATTCTTTCTTTTGCAGATACTCCTTTTGAAATTGGAACTATGGATATAGCTCCCGGATCTTCTTTTGACGGGCTTCTCCTTAAAGATCTGAATTCGATAATAGAAGGAGACAGTCTTATCATTTTAATTGAACGGAAAGGAGAAAGCATACTCCCCATGGGATCAACAGAGCTGTGCTCAGGTGATCGAATATATTTCCTGTCAAAAGAAAAAGAACTCAACGAAGGCTTTAAACATTCCGGTTACGCGGAAAAACCAATCCGCAAAATCGGTATCGTCGGGGGGAAAAGACTTGGGTCTTTGATTGCAATGGGGCTTTTAAGCAAACAAAGACGAAAAGCAAACGAAGCAAGGGATGTTGATGAAAACGGAGAAATTATTACAGGAAAAAGAAAAAAATCAAAAGGTATTTTATCTTTTTTAAAAACCCTGGTTCCAAGAAGCCTGCGAAGAGTAATAATCATAGAAGAAGACAAAGGCATATGCAAAGAACTGGCCGGCCGTTTTCCCGATGCGTTGATCCTTAACGAAGATATTTCCGATGAAACTTTTATAGCTGAAGAAAAAATAGATGATTTGGATCTGATTGTTACTGCTACAGATCATCAGGAATTGAATATCATTACCGCAGTGTATCTGAAATCACGGGGAGTGTCCCGGGCTATAGCAATGGTAGACAGCAAAGGATATGCAACCATTGCAAAGCAGCTTGGAGTAGATGTAGTTATCCCCATCAAGACTGTTGTGGTGGATTCAATTTTATCCAAACTGATTGGCGGCGGCATTAAAGGAGTTCACAGTCTGGGAGAAGGCAATGTAGACATTATTGAAGTCGAAATTGTTCCCGGCTGCAAAGCGGAAGGACAATCCCTTAAAGACTTCAGTTTACCGGAAGGGGCGCTTGTGATGCTGGTAAACCGGAAAACCGAAGAAGACTTTATTCCCCACGGAGATTATGTATATACCGCAGGCCACCGGCTTTTCCTGATTGCCCAAAACGGAACGGAAAAGGAAATTGAAACCATATTCGGTACTGAGCTTAAACCCGGTACGCGGGATGAAAATAAAGCCGGAGAAAAATCTTGAAAAAAAGAGCTGTTATTCGCCTGCTTTTTTTATTGATCCTGTTTTATGCCATGACAATGATCTTTCCTCTGGGAATTGCCCTTTATCATTCGGAAACAGCAATGATCTGGTCTTTTTATCTTACCATAGCAATTGCTGCAGGAATTGCTTTTCCCGTACTCCTTGCAACCAGAAAAATCATTATCAGCTTTTCCACCAGAGACGGCTTTATGCTGGTATTTCTGGCCTGGACAGCAGCCTGTTTAGTCGGCGCACTGCCTTACTATATTTCCCGTTCAATACCCAGTTTTACCGATGCAGTATTTGAAAGCGTTTCGGGCTTTACCACTACGGGAACTTCGGTAATCAGCAATCTGGAAACACTTCCGCTGTCGTTAATTTTCTGGCGGGCTGAAACCCAATGGCTTGGCGGTATGGGTATGGTAGTTCTTACCGTTGCACTGATTCCGTTTCTTGGCGTTGGAGGCTTCCAGCTCTTAAAAGCGGAAATTCCAGGCCCCGACAAGGAACGTATTACCCCGAAGATAACAGAAACCGCAAAGATACTCTGGATTATCTACATCAGTTTAACCGCCCTTGAAACAGCGCTTTTTTGTATTGCAGGCATGGATCTGTTCGATGCGGTCGTACATGCCTTTTCCACTATGGCTACCGGAGGTTATAGTTCACGCAACGAAGGACTTGCCTCCTGGAATTCACCTGCGATCATGTGGATCGCTACGATTTTTATGATCATTGCAGGTTTTAATTTTACCTTGCTTTTCCGTCTTATTCAGCGAAAATGGAAAGATGTCTGGAATTCAAGCGAAGCACGTACCTATTTTGCGATCATTCTGATCTCGGCTGCTATAGGCGCAGTTTCTTCCGGCAGCATAACAAACTCTTTTTTCTACACTGCAAGTGTACTTACCACCACTGGTCTGACTGCAGGCGGTCAGGCCATGTTAACTCCCCTTGCAAGAGCAGTGTTGTTCAGCCTGATGTTTATCGGAGGCTGTTCGGGATCAACAGCCGGCGGTATTAAAGTAATACGCCATGTGGTTCTTTTTAAACAAACCGGCAACGAACTAAAAAAAATCCTGTATCCGCGCGGAGTTTTTACTGTACGGCTTAACAACAAAGTTGGCCGGAAAGATGTAGTTTACGGCGTTGCAGGCTTTATCTTTCTGTACTTTGCGCTTGTTGGAATTGCTGCTCTTGTAATTGCCAGTTCAGGGTTAAGCCACACTGTTTCTTTTTCCATAGCCCTTACCACCCTTGGAAACATTGGCCTTGATCCTGCTGTTCTGGAACCATATACTGTTTTTGGCAGCCTTCCGGGTTATGTAAAATGGACGCTGTCGTTTATAATGATCGCCGGACGTCTGGAACTGTGGACAGCCTTTGTGTTTTTTTCCAGAGAATATTGGAGGTGACGTCCTTGTCAATCTAAAATGCTTCGCATTTTAGTCATTTGTTGTGGGCCGCCGTCCATGGCGGCCTTGGAGGCTGTTCCATGAATATAAAAGAAATTACCGTTCCGCCATTCCCTTCAGAAAAAATTCATCAATCAATTGTCAGTGTAGCGAACGCAGAAACCTACAAAAAACGAATTGCCGATGCCCTGGAATCAGCGGAGTCGCGATACAATACTACTCATCTGGTTGTGTACGGGGACAGGGAGCATTTTGCAAACATCCATTATTTTACCGGGTACGATCCTCGTTTTGAAGAAGCCTTACTCATTCTTTCCCGTGAACAGGAACCGGTTATTCTTGTGGGCAATGAGGGCTGGAGTTATTCAGAGATCATTCCCTACCCCGTAAAAAAGGTTCTATTCCAAAGTTTGAGCCTTGCCGGGCAGCCCAGAGAATCAAATCGAACCGTGCTGAGAAAAACAATTGAACAGGCAGGGATAGGTAAAAACAGCGTTACCGGTGTTATCGGGGTAAAGTACTATGTCACAGAAGAGGCCGAAGATTTTGAACATACCATTGATATTCCCCACTTTATCGTAAAAGCTCTGGAAGCCACTGACTGTTCAATCGTGAATGTTACAGACATTATGATACATCCCGGATACGGGCTGCGAACCTGTCTGGACATTGACGAAATGGCGGTTCTGGAACTTGCGGGAACAAAAACTTCCCGAAGTGTTTATAATGTCATGACTCATCTAAAGCCGGGCATAAGCGAAGTTGAAGCATCGGCTTATCTGGAAACAGACGGGAACCCCCTGGTGGCGCATCCCAACCTGAATTTTACCCCGGAAGGTGCAAGGCGCGGGCTTGATAGCCCGGGAAATCACAGGCTTTGTTACGGCAGTGTTTTTAACATTGGTTTTGGATACCGTTCTTCCATGGTTGCCAGAACCGCCCTCTATGCACGGAACGCCGGAGATATTCCTGCAGAATGGGCCGATATTATGGAAAAAATCTATATACCTTATTTTCGTGTAATTGTTCAATGGTACGAAAGTATACGAATCGGCGTAACCGGAAAATCTATCCTTGCAGGTATCCGGGAAAAGGTTCCCGAATACGACAGTCTGGGAGTGGGTCTTAATCCCGGGCATCTTATCCATAATGATGAATGGACATCCAGTATATTCACCAACTCAGGAGAATATTCTGTTAAGAACGGGATGGCAATACAATGTGATATAATCGCCTGTCCCGAAAAATACCCCGGTGTTCATATAGAAGACGGGCTTATTATGGCCAATGCCGAAACCCAACGCCTGTTTGGAGAAAAATATCCCGACAACTGGAAACGCATCCAGGCACGCAGAAAATTAATGAAGGAACATCTTAACATTCAGATCAGCGACGAAATTCTTCCCCTTTCCGACCTGCAGGGCTGTCTTTCTCCGTGGACGGTTGACCCGCATTCTGTTCTGGGTGTCCGCTGACAGATGACAGACAGATTGCAATTTATATGCATTGTATAGTATACTTAATTCCTGATATTTATGAAACGGATTATAACAACCTTGGCTGTACTTGTTACCGGTCTTTCGTTATACGGGCAAATTCCATCCTGGCTTGTAACATACCGTGACGCTGTTTACGGTCAGAATTTGTCCATTACCGAAGCAGAGCGGTTGTTCCAGGAAGCGGACAGGCGGGCTAATGAAAGCCTGAACGGCTCTGCTCTTTATGTCATACTTTCCCGCTGCGAATACCTTTTGGGCAGGGTTTATCAGGACCATGGCCGGAACAATGAAGCTGCAGCTCATTATGAAAAAGGCATAAGCCTGGCGGAACGGGCTTTGTCAGAAGGCGCCGGAGCGGCCGCTGCTGTCAGAGCCGAAGCCCACGAAATGATAGCGTCTAACATCGGCCAGCTTTGTATGATAAAGTCCAGAGCCTGGGTAATGGCAAATGGCCTTAAAGTGGAAGACAATGCCAAAAAAGCTCGTCAGTTGAACAGCCGGAATGCCGGATCGCTTTACCTGCTTGCTTCCCGCTGGGCCTTCGGTCCCGGTGCATTCGGCGACCCGAAAAGGGGAATAAGGGAACTGGAAGCTATACTGAATGGACAGGCAGATTTACAAAAAGATACATTCTTTAATGTTTATTCCGCTCTGGGTTATGCCTGTTTACGCCTGAACAGGTACCAGGAAGCATTGGACTGGGTTCAAAAATCACTTACTCTTTATCCAACAAACAAATTTGCCCTTGATTTACAATCCCAAATTCAAGAGAAGCTTCGGACAGCAAAATGATCCTGGTGTTTGTTGAAGATAATTACCTCCACGAAACTGACGGAACAGCGATATCGACACACCGTTTTCGGGAAGAACTAATAAAGCAGGGACATACTGTCCGAATTCTGGCAATCGGCGTTAAAGGACAGGATATGTACGGTCTTAAAGAACATCATGTCCCCATTGTTTCTGCGGTGGCCAGAAAAAATAATATGCATTTTGCAAAATTCGACAAAAAAATCGTTACCGAAGCTTTTACCGGCGCAGATCTGGTGCATCTTACATTTCCATGGCAAATGGAACAGCGGTGCCTTGCATTGGCCAAAAAGATGGGTATCCCGGCAAGTGCTGCTTTTCATTGCCAGCCGGAAAATGTAACCTACAATATTAAATTAAAACTTCTGCGTTTTATTAACAGTATTGTATTTTTGGTTTTCAGAATCTGGATCTACAGAAAAATTGATAATATTCATTGCCCGTCCCGTTTTACTGCCAGAGAACTGGCGCGCCATAGATACAATGCACGGCTCCACATTATTTCCAATGGTATATCAAGTAGTTTTACCCCTCCTTCCGAAAAGGTTATCAAAGAATCTGATACGATTCATATCCTTATGACCGGCAGACTGGCAGAGGAAAAACGTCAGGATCTGGTAATCAAGGCAGTCAGGCATTCAAAGTACAAAGACAAAATACAGATTCATTTTTTGGGCCGGGGTCCCATGTATAAATACTACCTAAGGCTTGGATCATCACTGCCTAAACCGCCGGAATTTATAACTGCATTTATTCCTCAGGAGCAGTTGCTTGATCTGATCTACAAAACAGATGTCTATGTTCACGCCTCGGAAGCGGAACTGGAAGGCATTGCCTGTCTTGAAGCCATTTCCTGCGGTAAAGTACCGATCATTTCAGACTCCAAAACTTCGGCAGCTTCCCAATTCGCCCTGGATGAAAGAAGCCTTTTTAAAAAAGGAAAATATCTTAACTTGCGGGACAAGCTTGATTATTGGATAGAACATCCCAAAGAACGCGAAAGGATGGAAAAAGAATACGCCAGGCTGGGAAAGAGTTACAATATTAAATATTCAGTAAAAAAACTTGAAAAAATGTTTAAAGATACCATCAGGGATTTTAATACCGAAAAGATGATCCGGGAGGATAAAAAACTAAAACAATACTACCGCCGCGTAAAAAGAAATAATTATCCGAAAGAATTTTTCTGCACCCTGTTTTATTTTATTATCGCCATACCAATTTTAACAATACTCAACCGGTGCTGGTTCGGCCTTAAAATAAAAAACAGGCGATATCTGCGAAAAATAAAAAAAACCGGCGCTGTTGCCATTTGTAATCATATCCACGAAATGGATTCGCCGATTTGTGCGGTAGGAATTCCATGGCGTAAATTAATTTTTGTAAGCAAACCGGTAAATTTTACAATGACAGGTGCGGGACCGCTTGTAGATATACTTGGTTCCGTCCCCTCTCCTTCGTCTCCCAGAGAACTACAGATATTTATCTATACCCTTTCAAAGAAACTGCGGGAACGGCGGTTGGTTCTTTTTTTTCCGGAAGGTGAAATAAGTCACTACAACAAAGACTTGCGGACATTTCAGCGGGGAGCATTCTACCTTGCCGCAGATGCCCGTGTGCCGGTACTTCCCATAAAGATAACATACCGCGACCCCGGCGGTTTTTATAAATTAATACGAAAAAAACCCTGCCTTACCCTGGTTTTCGGCGAACCCCTTTTTCCTGATGATACGTTGTCAAAAAACGAAGCCATTAATGAGCTAAAGGAAAAAGCGGAAAAGACAATGCAGTTACTTGCTTGATGTCAAAGCGTCCGACAGGCTCCTAGCCACACCCATTTTTTTCAGGCTATACTTTTTTATTATGTGGGCTCGCCCACGAGCGTAAGGAAATTATTATAGTTTACCGCCAGGAGGCGGTATGTGCATGACTTCACAAAAAGATTCAAATAGCAAACAACCCCGTGCCGTACATTGGGCCGATGAATATGCGGAAAAAATTATTCGTGAAAAAGGTTCCGTATCCGCCGGGGATTTCCCAAAAGATCATTACACTTGTGCATCGGGGATCACTCCGTCAGGAACGGTTCACATTGGCAATTTCCGGGAAATTATTTCGGTGGAACTGGTAGTACGCGCATTAAGGGACAAGGGAGTAAAAGTACGATTCATCTATTCATGGGATGATTACGACGTATTCCGCAAGGTTCCGGCAAATATGCCGAAACAGGATGAGCTGCAAAAATACCTGCGCTTTCCCATTACCATGGTACCCGATCCATGGGAACGGGACGAAAGCTATGCCCGGCATAACGAAGTAGATGTAGAAAACGTACTTCCCCTGGTTGGGATCTTTCCTGAATACATCTACCAGGCAAAAAACTACCGTGCCTCCGCATATGCTGCGAGTATTAAAACAGCGCTGGAACACCGGGATGCACTTAAAATTATACTCGACAAATTCCGGGACGAAGATCACAAGATTCAGGGAGAATGGTGGCCCATCAGTGCCTTCTGTGATAAATGTAACAGGGACGAAACAGACATCGACAACTGGGACGGCCAGTGGATTGTCAGTTATCATTGCAATTCCTGCGGATACGAAGCTGCGGTTGATATACGTGAAGCAAAGGGTATTAAGCTTGTGTGGCGCGTGGATTGGCCCATGCGTTGGGCGTATGAACAGGTTGATTTTGAACCCGCCGGGAAGGATCACCATAGCCAGGGGGGATCGTTTGATACGGCCCGGCACGTGTGCAAAGAAGTTTACAACTGGGACGCTCCGGTAACCTTCCGTTACGATTTTATCGGCATCAAGGGAACACCTGGTAAAATGTCCTCATCCAAAGGAAAAGTAATAGACCTGCCCGATATACTTCGTGTGTACACCCCGGAAATTACCCGTTATCTTTTTGCCGGTACAAGGCCAAATACCGAATTTACCATTTCGTTTGATCTGGACGTGATTAAAATATACGAAGATTACGATAAAACAGAACGCATAGCCTGGGGCGACGAAAAAGCCAAAGACGAAACAGCATTCCTGCGGGAAAAACGAATCTATGAACTTTCCCAGGTGAACCTGGACAGTGAAGGCAAAAGCATCACGTCTTCCGTTAAACCGTTTCAGGTTCCTTTCCGGCATCTCTGCAACCTTATCCAAATTGCCGACTGTGATATCGACAAGACCATTGCACGAATAAAGTGCGGCAATGTCTGCGGAGTAACCGGCGTACCTGGCGATTCCCAATTGCCCGCCCTGTTGACCCGCTGCCGCTGCGCCAAGTACTGGATCGAAGAATGTGCCCCGGAAGAATTCCGTTTCAGACTCCGGACTGTTGAAGAAAATACAGACAGTCAGACTCCTGTCAGCCTGAACGAAAAAGAAATTGCCGGAATAAAATTACTCCGCGACAAAATAATTTTCTGTATCGAAAAATTTCCCGACGATAAATCCTGCGCAGAAGCAATTTACCAATGCGCCGAAGAAGCAGGCCTCGAAGGAAAGGAACTGTTCCGCGCTGCCTATCAGGCGCTTATCGGCAAAGATCAGGGGCCGCGGCTGGCCAATTTTTTACGCTGCATAGACAAAGAAAGGCTGTTGGGAATTTTGGAAAAATATTAATATGGAAAACATTGGAATGTCCATGTTGTTGTTTTGGACCTCATTAAATAAAACATTTGCATGACAGACATCACACGCAGGATTACCGAGCAAATTCTCGCCGTTCCGAAAGGAAGAGTTTCCTGTTACCGGGATGTCGCCCTAAAAGCGGGACTTCCCAACGGAGCCAGACAGACAGTAAGAGTCCTCCATTCCCTTTCCCGCAAACACGATCTTCCCTGGCACCGGATAATCCGTGCCGACGGCAGAATAGGTCTGAAAACAGGAGAGGGAAAAGAATTACAGATAAACCTCCTCCTCGCCGAAGGAGTGGAAGTTTCACCAACCGGACGGGTGAATATGGAAAAGTTTAAAGTGTAAACGGAAAGGCGGTATCCCTTGGGACACCGCCTTTTTCTGATTTATAAAATTACATTAAACAAACCGAACTAATGTCCTCCGTAAACAGCGATCATAACACCGGCCGCAATAGCGGTGCCGATAACACCGGCAACGTTGGGGCCCATGGCGTGCATAAGAAGGAAGTTCCCCGGATCTTCCTCCAGACCAACCTTATTGGCAACCCGGGCAGCCATGGGAACCGCAGAAACTCCGGCGGAACCGATAAGGGGGTTAATCTTCTCTTTAAGGAAGAGGTTCATAAACTTGGCTACAAGGATTCCGGTAGCTGTGGCAATACAGAAGGCAATGAGTCCCATAACAACGATGATCAGTGACGAAGGGTTAAGGAACTTTTCCGGAGTCATCTGACTGCCTACTCCCAAAGAGAGGAACATCGAGACGATGTTCATCAGGGCATTTTGGGAGGTATCGGAAAGCCGGTCTACCACTTTACATTCACGCAGGAAGTTCCCGAACATAAGGCAGCCGATAAGAGGTGCCGCAGAGGGGATAAGGGTCAGAGCCAGCGCAAAGGTTAAAATAGGGAAACAGACTTTTTCTGTCTGCGAAACAGGCCTGAGCTGCTGCATTCTGATAAGCCGTTCCTGCTTGGTAGTAAGAAGTTTCATTATTGGCGGCTGGATAATTGGTACCAGTGCCATGTAGGAATAAGCCGCTACGGCAACCGTCGCCATAAGATGCGGGGCAAGTTTGGCGGAGATATAAATCGTAGTCGGCCCGTCTGCGCCGCCTATGATTGCTGTAGCGCAGGCTTCTTTCATGTTAAATGCTACAGACGGCAAAAAGTTTGCAAAGCTGATAAAGAACATGGTCCCGAATACGCCGAACTGGGATGCAGCACCGAGGAGGGCGGTTTTGGGATTGGCGATAAGCGGGCCAAAGTCTGTCATTGCCCCTATGCCGACAAAGATCAGCAGGGGAAAAAATTCGTTGCCGACTCCCGCTTTATAGATAATATCCAGAAACCCCTGGTGTTCCCAAAGTTTTAATGTTTCATTCCAGACTCCCGGATTCCCCATACCGGCAAAAGGAATGTTCACAAAAACTGTTCCAAAGCCAATGGGGATAAGCAGCAGGGGCTCAAAACCTTTGGCAGCGCCCAGGTAAATGATCAGGAACCCTACCAATACCATAAGCAATTCCTGCCAGCCTAAAACAGTAATGGGAATTCCTGACGGGGTTTCTCCCTGAATCGCATCGGTAAAGAAAGCGTAAATACCCGTTGTTTCCAAAATATTGCGGGCAAAGCTTCCCAGTGATACACGGGGAAGGCCGGTGCTGTTGGGTATAATACCGCCCAGGTTTTTAAACGAAGGCAGATCATCCGATGAAGCAACGGTCTGGGCATGAGTCCTTGCGCTGAAAGCCGTACTGACAAAGGAAAATGCGATTGCAATAGCGAGTATCAAAAAACACGCTTTAATGATTGAAACAGGATCTTTTTTGTTGCTAATCATATTTTATTCCTCCCTTATCCTATTTCAGCCATTGGCTGTTGTTGGGCAACCTGTGTTCCTGCCGGCAGGAGGAAATGGACAGATCCTGAGGCGGTTGCTTTAATTTCCAGTTCCATCTTCATCGATTCCATGATGATGATCGTATCGCCGGATTTAACTGATGCGCCTTCATTCACCGCATAACGGAGCAATGTACCGGCTACCGGAGCGGGAACAACTGCGCCTCCGGAAGATGCGGCAACGGCTTGTCCCGGTGCAGCAGCCGGTTCTGCCGCAACAGGTGCAGCGCCGGCAATTTCTGCTATCGGCTGCTGTTGGGCAACCTGTGTTCCTGGCGGTACCAGGAAATGTATCGGCCCTGTACCGGTAGCTTTAATCTCCAGTTCCATTTTCATGGATTCCATGATTAATACAGTGTCCCCGGCTTTAACCTCTGCTCCTTCGGCTGCTACATAGCGTAGGACAGTTCCAGCAACCGGAGCGGGAATAGGTGCACTGCCGCCAGCTATGTTGGCAACGCCGGCTGCCGGCGCCGCGCCTCCAGGGGCAATCGCTACAGTACCGGCGGGTGAAACAACCACTGCATAATTAGTACCGTTTACGTTTACGTTGTATTTTCCAGCCTGACCGGGACCGGCAGCGGGCGCTGCGGCAGCCGGTGCTGCTGGTTTTACGACAAAGGAAGCGGAATCCACCGGCCCTTCGGCGCGCTTCTGGAAGAAACCCGGCGCTACTTTGGGGAACATGGCATAGGTAAGCACATCTTCTACGTTTTTAGCTCCGGCTTTTTTTGCATCTTCTTCAATTTTTGCAAATTCATTGGGAATCTTGTCGGCTGGCCGTTCAGTCAGGACAGCATCGTATTTGTTCTTTTCCAGGCCCAGTTTAACCAGTTCCGGATTGGCCGGAGCCGCCAGTGCGCCGTAACGTCCGGTTACAAGGTCGGCTGTTTCCTGGGTAAGGTTTTTATAACGGCCAAAGAGTACGTTGAACACAGCCTGGGTTCCGACAATCTGACTGGTTGGAGTTACCAGCGGTATGTAACCGCAGTCCTTCTGGACAACCTGGATCTCCTTAAGAACCTCGTCAATTTTGTCCGACGCATTTTGCTCTTTAAGCTGGCTTTCCAGATTGGAAAGCATGCCGCCGGGAACCTGAGATGCCAGAATACGGGTATCCGCCCCAAGAAAGCTGGACTCGAATTTTGCATATTTTTTCCGTACTTCGCGGAAATAAGCGGCGATATCCAGAAGGGGGATAATATCAAGACCGGTGTCGAATTCAGTTCCCTTAAAGGATTCTACGATGGTTTCGGTGGGGCTATGGCTGGTTCCCATAGCTATGGAAGAAATTACCGTATCAAGGATTTCCGCTCCGGCTTCTGCACCCTTAACAAGCGCCGCCACCGAAAGGCCTGTCGTTGCGTGTGTGTGGATTTCTATGGGAAGATCAACCTTGGCTTTAATTGCCTTAACAAGGTCGTAGGTTTCGTAGGGTTTAAGAAGTCCTGACATATCTTTAATACAAATAGAATCGGCACCGAACTCCGCATAACGCTTTGCCAGATCCGCATAAATTTCTTTGGTGTGGTATGGGGTGGTTGCGTAGGAGATGGCCATTTGAACATGCTTGCCGGTCCGTTTGGCGGCATCGGCGGCCTGTTTAAGGTTGCGGGGATCGTTACATGCGTCGAAGATACGGAACACGCTGACCCCGTTTTCTGCAGCTCTTTCCACGAATTTATCCACCACATCATCTGCATAGTGGCGGTAACCAAGGAGGTTCTGGCCGCGCAACAGCATCATAACCGGGGTATTGGGAAGACCCTTCTTCAGGATTCGCAGTCTTTCCCAGGGATCTTCGTTCAGAAAACGAATACAACTGTCAAAAGTCGCACCGCCCCAGCCTTCCAGCGCAAAAAAGCCGATTTTATCGAGTCTTTCCAGAGCCGGAACCATATCCGCGGTGGTCATACGGGTTGCAAACAACGACTGATGTGCGTCCCGAAGTACTAAATCGGTAAGTTTAACTTTAGGCATGTTTGCCCCCTTCTACGTTTTTTTGATATTCAGTAACTGCCGCTGCAATTGCTGCCGCTACCGCTGTGGATTTTGCCGTTGATGCTCCTGCGGCAAGCTGACCGCCCTGCGGTCTTGGCGGCTGGGTAACATCCTTGTCCGCCCCCAGGGCATGGACTACTTTTCCCATCAGGGTAACGGCAATTACCATGATAACCAGGAATCCAAACACAATGCCCATGCCAAGTACCGTTAATACGCTACTTTGACCCAGCATATCCATTATAGTCATAGACACTCCTTATTATATTAATTGATTGCTTATCATATATAGAAAACAGGGCGAGATTCAAGGTATGTGAAAGCCCTGCAAGCCGAGGCAAACCGCGGGTTATTAAACCAGACTTTCAAATGAGGCTCCCCGCGGCAAGCCGCGGGGTATCTGCAAGCGCTGCATTATCTGTCGGGGAGCCTCGTTCGATAGGAAGTTTATTATACCGTCTGGTTTAATACCATAAATCCTCATGCTTCGAGTTCTTCCAGCCGCGGCAAGCCGCGGGGTATTAAACCAGACTTTCGAATAAAGTATTTTTTCTGCTGTTTTGGATATGTCAGCGCCGGTAATCCATCAATTCGTCCGCTCCCTTGCGTTTCGGCATGGAAGGAGCTTCGTCCGGATAACCAATGGCAACAATGGCCGAAAGTTTCTGGCCTTCCGGAATTTTTGCCGCATGAATGGTTTTATCTGCATCAAATATACCCAGTACAACCGTACCCAAACCTTCGGCGTATGCCGCAAGGCACAGCGTCTGCACGGCAATGCCGGCATCGAAACTTTCCCAATGGGTTCCCAGGCCGGTAGAAAAAGATCCGTCGCGTTCATACCCGGAGCGGTTTGCAACTGTTGTTACCAGAATTAATGCAGGCGCATTTAAAATAATATCGCAGTTTGGCTTAAAATCCATTACACAGGTCTGTGCCAACTCGTTTTTAATAGCTTCATTTTCAACAATTATATAACGTACCGTTTGCGAATTTTTCCAACTTGGTGAATAAGAAGCCGCTGTAACAATCTTTTTCAGAACATCATCCTGAATTTTTTCCGCTTTGTACTTACGCACACTTCGCCTGCCGTTTACACATTCAATAAAACCCATACTCATACCGCTGATTCCTCCTTTGTTCAATTAAAGCGCGCCGGTCTTCTTTCAACAAAAGCGGTCATGCCTTCTTTTCCGTCCCCGTTTTCGCTGAAACATTCCGTCCAGCGATCGTTTTCCACCAAAAGCCCCTGTTTGAATTCCAGCGCAAGACCCTGGTTGATCGCCTGTTTTGCAAGCTTTACGGCGCACATGCTCTTGCTCATGATCTTTAACGCAAGATCGCGCGCCGTTCGCATTAAGCCTTCCGGAGGTACAACTACATTCACAAGGCCGATACGCATGGCTTCTTCCGCACTCAGCATTTCTGTGGTAAAAATCATCTTTTTCGAATCGCCGTCGCCAACCAGCCGCGAAAGGCGCTGTGTACCGGTAAAACCGGGAATCAGTCCCAAATTTACTTCAGGCTGACCGAATTTTGCACGGGAACTGGCGAGCCGTATGTCACAGGCCATTGCAAGCTCGTTGCCTCCGCCCAGCGAATATCCGTTGATTGCGGCAATAACAATTTGCGGAAGTTCTTTGATCCTGTTGAACATCTCCTGTGCCAATCTGGAAATATCCCGTCCTTCATCCTCACTCATCTCCTGCATTTCAGTGATATCCGCTCCGGCAACAAATGCTCTTCCGCCCGCACCGCGTACAATTAAAACCTTAACCGATTCATCATCTTTAAGCTTGTCGGCGATGGAACCAATTTCTGTCAGTGTTTTCCGGTTAAGCGCATTCAACTGTTTTGGACGATTAATGGTCAGGTACGCAATACCATTCTGCACATGATACAATACATTCTCCAGACCAACATACTGTTCCACAGACGGCGCTTTATAGCCTATGCCTTCTTTTTTGGCCTTTATCACGGCCTCTTTCAGCCGCGGAAGTATGGCATGAATGTCTCCGACAATACCCAAATCCGCAACGCCAAAGATGGGAGCGGTATCGCTCTTGTTGATAGCAATTACCAGTCCGGAGTTTTCCATGCCTGCCACATGCTGTATCGCACCCGAAATACCGCATGCCAGGTACAAATCGGGTCTGACGGTTTTTCCTGTCTGTCCAACCTGCCTTTCCTTTTCGATCCAGTCGGCATCAACAGTAGCGCGGGACGCTGAAACTTCGGCGCCCATAACTTCCGCAAGTTCAAACAGTAGCTGAAAATTTTCTTTCCGCCCCAGTCCGCGGCCGCCGCTTACAAGGCATTTGGCCTGTGTAATATCTGTTACATTTTTATTTTTGGGGATTACTTCGAGCAGCTCTATGTTCTTGTCCGCTTCGCTTAACTCAACATTAAATTGCACCACCTTTCCCGTACGGCTTTCATCTTTTTCCATTGGCTGCATTACCCCCGGACGTACCGTAGCCATTTGAGGCCTGTGGTTTTTGCAGCGGATTACAGCCATCAGGTTGCCGCCGAATGCAGGCCGTGTCATCATTAAAAGCTTTGTTTCCGGATCAATGTTTAAACCTGTGCAATCGGCAGTCAGGCCTGTTTTGATTCGCGCCGAAATACGCGGTGCCAGATCGCGCCCGATACTCGTTGCACCAAAGAGTACTATTTCGGCGTCCCGATCCTTAATTATCGCCGCAAGGGCTTTGGCGTAAGGCTCGGTAAGATATTCTTTCAGTATTGGATCGTCTACTACGATTACTTCGTCTGCACCGTAATGTATAAGCTCGCCGGCATGGCGGTCAATTCCCTCTCCCAACAGCACCGCTACTACCTGCTGGCCAAGATCCTGTGCAAGCGAGGCAGCCTCGCCCAAAAGTTCAAAGCCTACATTTAACAATTTGCCGTCGCGCTGTTCACAAAATACAAATACATCCTTGCTCATTTTTCATTTCCTTTTTAGACAAGCTTGTTCCGTCTGACCACTTTGTAAAGCGGTCAGACGGAACAGCTTCAGATCAGGTGGCTTTCGTGCAGCCGCGCCATAATGGCATCCACCGCCTCTGCGGGAGAAAGACCCTTGAGCAGTGCGCCCTGCGCTTTCGGTTCTTTAGTAAAAGAACGCACAACATTTGTCGGAGAACCTTTCAGACCGATTGTCTCCGGGTCCAACACATCTGCCAGTGATTCGTAATTCAGTACTTTTATTTCTTTTCTGTCAGCATCAACAATGCCGGAAACTGTCATAAATCTCGGCTCGGCCAGTTCTTTGATTGCAGTAAGCAGGCAAGGAAGCTTTACGCGCAGCCTGTGGTATCTGTCTTCAAACTGGCGGAGTACAACCAGCGAACCTTCTTCCGGCGTAACTTCTTCAGCATAGCTCACCTGCGGAATTCCCAAATGCTCTGCAATCTGAGGGCCAACCTGCGCAGTGTCGCCGTCTATTGCCTGCCGTCCGGTAATAACCAGATCGTAACCGATTTTTTTAAGCGCCGCAGCGATAATGCTGGAGGTCGCCAATGTATCCGAGCCGCTAAATTGCCGGCCGCTGATAAGCACCGCTTCGTCACATCCCATGCTAAGCGCTTCGTACAAAGCCATTTCCGCCTGCGGCGGTCCCATTGTAACTACGGTTACGGTACTGCCGGCAATTTTACCGCGCAGCGTCAGCGCAGCTTCAATTCCGCTTTTATCGTCCGGATTAATAATCACGGGAATCCCTGTCCGGATCAGCGTATTGGTTTCCGGGTCCATGGTAACTTCGCTGGTGTCGGGTACCTGTTTAATGCATACTATGATCTTCATATTTTCTGTACCCCTTACTTAACCTTCAGGGAACCGTAGATTACCATCTTCATGACTTCGCTTGTTCCCTCGTATATTTCGGTGATCTTGGCGTCCCGCATCATTCGTTCAACAGGATATTCCCTGGAGAATCCGTAACCGCCCATTAATTGTACACATCCGCGCGTAACATCGTTTGCCGTGTCCGAAGCGAACAGTTTACACATTGCCGCCTCCGCCGAATAATCTTCGCCTGAGTCTTTTAACATTGCGGCGCGCCAGACCAGCAGCCTTGCCGCATCTATCTTTGTCTGCATTTCGGCCAGAACGAATCTTGTGTTCTGAAAAGCATTAATCGGTTTGCCGAACTGCTTGCGTTCCTTTACATATTTAAAGGCTTCGTTCCAGGCTCCCTGTGCGATACCGATTGCCTGTGCGCCAATGCCTATCCTGCCGCCGTCTAATGCATGCATGGCGATTTCGAACCCCAGCCCTTCGCGCCTTAACAGGTTTTTTTCCGGGACACGCACGTTTTCGAAGGCCACGCCGCAGTTGGATGCCGCCCGTATGCCCATGCGGGGTATGTTTGCGCTTACGGTAAGTCCCGGCGTTTTGGCATCCACGATAAACGCCGAAATGCCTTCGCTGCCCATCGCCGCATCGGTTACGGCGAATACAACAAAGGTATCGGCAAAGCCGGAATTGGTGGTAAATACTTTAGCGCCGTTTATGATATATTCGCCGTTCTCCAGTACGGCGCTTGTCTGCAAACCGGAAGCGTCGCTTCCTGCATTCGGCTCTGTTAGTGAAAAACAGCCGACCTTTCTGCCGTCGATTAGCGGGCGAAGGTATTGTTCTTTTTGTTCTTCGTTTCCGTAATCGTATATACATCCGCAGCACAGCGAGGTATGAACGGATATGGTTATACCGGTACTTGCATCGGCCTTGCTGACTTCTTCCATACACAGCACATAGGTCAGCGTGTCGGCGCCTGCCCCGCCGTACTTTGCGGGGTAGGGTATGCCAAAGAACCCCAGGGACTGCATTTTCTTTACCAGTTCCATGGAATAGGTTTCCGTTTCGTCCATATCACGCGCAAGCGGCCGGATCTCTGTCTCGGCAAACCGCCTGAACAGATCCTGCTGCAATTGATGTGATTTACTTAATTTAAAATCCACGGCGCTCCCCTTTTGTAAAAAACCGATGCAAATATCTCTTGCAAATATATTTAATAATATACAGGAGGAAAAGTCAAATCATTTTATTAACATTCGAAAAATTAAGTCAATCAGGAGTGATATCATTAAAACGGGACAGTTTGGTGTATAGTGTTGAACGGTTTATGCCTAAAAGTTTTGCAGTTTTTGATTTGTTGCCATTACATTGTTCCAATGCCTTAAAAATAACATTTTTTTCTGTATTGCTGACAGCGTACCTGAAAGAACTGACATTCATGGATGATACAGGAATAAACTGTGCATATTCCATCATGTCATTATATGTAATGACAGGAGAATCACATATAATAATAAAACGCTCCATCATGTTTTTTAATTCCCGAACATTGCCCGGCCAATAATAGTTTTCAAGTATTTTGACAACGTCCGGTGCAATAGACATGATTGTACGGTTAAACTGCTTGGCATATTCATCCAGGAAATAATCAGCCAGCAGCAGAACATCTGTCTTGCGTTCCCTTAACGGAGGGACGTGGATATTTACAACATTTAACCGGTAATACAGATCTTCACGGAATTGTTGTTTTCGTATCAGTTCCGGTATATTTGCATTAGATGCTGCAAGGATCTTAATATCTACTTTTTTCTTACGATTACTGCCCAAACGTTCTACTTCCTTATCCTGAAGAACGCGCAGAAGTTTTGCCTGCATAGACATAGGCATGGATGTTATTTCATCCAGAAACAAAATACCGCCGTCTGCCATTTCAAATTTCCCCGGTTTTCCCGTTTGGTTAGCGCCGGTAAATGCTCCTTTCTCGTACCCGAATAATTCCGATTCGATTAGTTCATTTGGCAAAGCGGCACAATTTATTTTTAAAAAATGTGCATTGCTGCGCCCGGAATGCTGCCATAACATTTCTGCAACGACTTCTTTGCCGGTACCGGTTTCTCCGGTTAAGAGAACCGTATCAAACAACGGTGCAATTTTCATGACATTATAAATCACTTTTGTCATTTCTTCCGAATGGTATATAACTTTGTCCATTCCAATCGAATTTTTTAATTGATCGGTCAGATAATTCACTTTTGAACCAATTTGATTGAGCCTGTCCTTTAAAGTATCAAGAACTTCGTCATTCTCCAGTACCAGTTCAGCAAGTGCACCGACAACTTTACCATCTTCAATAATTGGCAGCCGGTTGCCGAATAAATAACCGCGTTTTGTTTTTTGCCATACGCCGATCTCGGCTTTTCCTGTTCTGCATACATTATCAAGATTGGTATGAGGCAGGATTTTTCGGACTGGTTGATTGAGTACTTTATATTTTGGCATTTCCAGAAAGGAAGCATAAGCGTTGTTTAAATAAACGATCTCATTACTGATATTAATCGCTAAAATTCCGACAGAGAGCATATCAAAGCTTCGGAAATCCATAACACTCTCCAAAAATATCTTTATTATTTGGCAGCTTTTTTCATAAAAATCTTCAGTAATTATTATACCAGAATATGTATAAAAAAACAACAAGTGTATAAAAAAACAACAACATTTAGAAGACAATTTTTATTAAATTGTTTTAAAACGTAAGAATCTGCTCTTTATTTGGCTATTTTAGCAAGGTTTTTCTTTTTTCCATGTTATTATTACTTGGCATACTTTTTGCTAGTAATAATGATGGCAATGAAATACCCTGTGTATAAACAGGTTTAATTAAAGGAGGTAAACGTGAAAGTTATTGATCTTACATTATCAATCTATGAAGGAATGCCATGTTTTCCGGTGTCATGGTATCCAAAACCAGTATTTGAGCATGTATTAACACCGGATAACGATGTAACGAACTCGCACCGTTATGCAAGTAAGACACTTTTGTTCTGTCACGGCGGCACACATCTGGATTCACCCATGCATTTTAACTATTTTGACTGCAAAAAAACAATTGATATAGTGCCGACAAGTGTTCTCGTGGGGCAGACTGTATGGGTGCATTTGCCTGACAAGAAAAATCTGGACCCGATTACTGGATCGGATTTAGAAGAGGCTACAAAAGGCTGTACGCTTAAAGACAAGCGGCTTCTCATTACAACGGGTTATACGGATAAGAATTGGGGCAAAGAAGATTACTTTCAGGTATCTCCGTATTTAACCGCAGAATCTGCTGAATGGATGCTGGAAAAGGAAATATGTATGGTAGCCATAGATTTCCAGACAGATAAACCGGGTGATGCAACTTTTCCTGTCCATAATACTCTGTTAAGCAAAGAAGTTTATATCTTGGAGTACATCACCAATGTAGAAGAACTCATTAAAGAAGGGTTTGCAAAGGAATTTTTAATGGTTGTCGGCGCTTTAAAGCTCGAAAACCTGGAAGCCTCAACGGCTCGTGTTTTTGGAATACAGTTATAGGAAGAAATACCCTGGTTCAGGGTTGTTTTTAGTTTTTACAATTCAAAGGGGAAAATGCAATGACGTTAGAAGAAGCTAATGCAAAAACAGGAATATCAAAATACAGAGCGTATATGAAACTAATGGGACCTGCCTGGCTGGCTGTCGCGATGAATATTGGCGGTGCTACCGTAGCAAATGCAGGATCATTGGCATCGCGAACCGGTTTTACCTATATGTGGGTTTTAATACCTGCAACATTTGTAATCTGTATTGTTTGTATTATGGTTACAAGGGTAACGCTGAAAACCGGGCTGGGACCTATTTCTGTAGCCCGGACATATCTGGGCGAATGGGCTGCATGGGTTACGGGGATATCCGTATTCATTGTTAACGCAGTTTTTCACACAATTCAGTATGCATTAGTGGGTAATATTCTAAGAACACTCACAGGGTTACCAACACAGGCAGGCGCTATTATCGGATTTGTTTTTGTTGTTTTTGTTGTGTTAAATCCGGCCACCGGTGATAAGAAAGTACAGGTTATTCAAAAGATCATGAAGTGGATGGTAGCTATCCTGATAGCATCATTTGTACTCATTTTGTTCATCGTTCCCATTAACTGGGGAGGCGCGTTTAAAGGTTTTATTCCCACGATGAAAGGCACACCGGAAGAGCTTGTACTGTTAGCCGGTTTATTGGGCGCCGGTATTGCCATTAATGTACCTTGTATCGGCGCTTATGGCGCAAGACAAAATAAATGGAACTATGACAGAAAATCGCTTAGTGTGTTTGAACTCATCTATTCAAATTTTTGGTTTTTTATGGTTCAGGTAATTATCATTCTTTCTGTAGGTTCCGTTTTATACCCTCAGGGTGTTGTTATCGCAGGCGCAGGCGCTATGGCGGCGACATTCCGTCCGTTTGCCGGTGATTTTTCCGTTGTCCTGCTTTCTCTGGGGCTTCTTGGCGCCGTACTTTCCACTATGGCAATGCAGGTGCTTATGTGCGGTTATCTTATTACCGATCTGCTGAAATGGGAAGTTGATTTGAACTCCAAGAGATTCAAATCCAGCGAAATCATAGTTACATTTTTCGGGCTTGTAGGAGTACTGTCCGGCTGGAACGCATTCAGCGTCAGTACATACGGAGCCGGTTTTAATCTGACGTTTTTCCCGATTGTGAGCATACTGATGCTGATTATCGGTAACAAGAAAGAAGTTATGCAGGATGCTAAAATGACCACGGGGCTTAACATTGCTGTGTGTATTGGCATTTTGCTTTCGCTGACCGCAACAATTAATTATTGGGCTAATATACTGAAATAGCGGCATTAAAATATGGTGTTATTAACCTTCTCCCTTTCTCTGAAGGTTAATAACACTGTTAAAACCACAATACCTTGTTCATGGAGGATTACATGTTTGAGGAGTTCGATTTTTATCCGTTAAAAGGACAGCCTTATTTTGACAATGACAAATTTTGGATTTCGCCATTTAATTTTGTTCCGGAAAACCTTGTAGGTTATCCGGAAAAGATACTTATTCATGACTGCACTCTTAGAGACGGGGAACAAACCCCGCGGGTGTATTATACTAAACCGGAACGCGTCAGGATTGCCCGTCAGCTAAACGAACTGGGTGTAGACAGGATAGAAATCGGAATGCCGATTATTTCCGAGGAACTCAGGAATGCAATCAAAGAAGTTGTAGCCTTAAAGCTAAAATCAAAGATTGTGGTATTTGCCCGCGCTAATCCGGAAGATATCCGCCTTAGTGTGGAATGCGGTGCAGAATACATAATTGTCGAACACACAGTAAATCCATATTTATGCAAATATGCCTATAAATTGAACCAGGATCAGCTTTGTCAGCGGGTGTATGATAATGTGCTGGCTGCTA